>CALIUJ010000085.1 GCA_938048785.1 uncultured Archaeoglobaceae archaeon
AACGAGCTCAAATGGTCTGAAGAAAAACCTGAACACATCCTCAAATACCTTATCAAAGTTCCTTGGTTCTAATCTTCCATAACTCACGTATTGGCGCCATATGTCCTTAAGATGGTCCCTAACAACCATGTTGCGAAGAATGAGCTCAAACGACTCCTTAGGTAGCCTTTTATAGGCTTCTATCATAAACACCATCACCTCCTCTCATTATAAAATATTTCTAAACCAAACAAAAACCTTTCGGTTTGCCCTTAGGATTACTGGAACTTAGATCTCCGCCTCAAATAAACGCTCCCTCTTGATCTGAGTTTCACATCGATCTTCTCTGTGCTTCCATGCTTTCTTAGACAACCAATGTTTATAGGCTTTAGAACGCCTTTTTTCTTTGAAATTGAGCATTCTACTTCATGTATTCGCAGCTCTTATGACGAAACAGAAGTTTGCTCCCCTTTACCCATTTTCGAAGAAGAAGTTTGCATTTAAGTTTTTCAGATCCGACAACAAGCCAGTGAACTACACCTTTTTCTTACTCGGTTTAATCTCGTTTGCACATTTTTCGAACATGGCGGATATTTGGAACCTAATAAGGTTTATTTGATGGTGTAACACTGAGTTCATGGAACCGATCTTCACACTCGACGTCGGATCAACGACCCAAGACTTCGTGCTTTTCAACGATAAGAACTTGAGAAACTGCCCAAAAGCAATTCTGCCCTCTCCAACTCGAATAGTCGCGAAAAAGATAGAGTTAAGCGAAGAAAACGTTTTTCTCTATGGCTACACCATGGGTGGAGGAGCGATAACGAATGCGGTGCTTAAGCACATAAAAAAGGGATTTAAGGTCTTCGCAACCCAGAGAGCTGCGCTCACTTTTTCCGACAACCTTGAAAAAGTGAAGGAAATGGGTGTCTTGGTCACTGAGCAATCAGATGCAAAGAAGATAAAGACCGCAGACGTCGATATGGAATTTTTTTCCAGATTTCTCGAGTCGATCGAAGTTTCCATGCCAAGAATTTTCGCAGTAGCGGTCCAAGACCATGGTTTCTCTCCGTATGAGAGCAATCGGATCTTCAGGTTTAAAGTTTTCAGAACTATCATCAGCAGGGAGAAGTTTTTGGAGAGGATGCTCTTCAGCGAAAGAGATCTTCCGAAGGAGTTCAACAGAATGGGCGACGTAATTTCGAGCATAAAAGATTGTAGAGAGGGAGAAGTCTTTGTAACCGACACGTCTTTTGCGATCATCTCGGGATTGGCAAGCGTTTCTAAGCTTCCAGCTTTGTTGATAAACTTTGGAAACTCCCACACCACTGCGTCGATCGTTGATAAAGACTGGGAGATAAAGGCTTTGATCGAGCATCATACGAACGTTTTACGAAAGAAGGGAAGGGACTACGTCGAATGGTTGTTTTCAAAGTTCTTGAAAGGCGAAATAGATAACGATTTCGTTCTGAACGACATGGGGCATGGATGCTATGTCAAAGAGTTGATCGAGGTGAAAAGCATAGTTGCGACAGGTCCAAACGCGGATTTGTCGAATTATGAGGAGCCAAAAGGGGATCCGATGATCTTCGGAAACATAGGAATGTTGGCGATGCTTTCGAGAAGAGAAATCGTTTGAATTTGGAAAAAACTATATTTCGAGTCTCCAAGGTTTTCCATGAAAATCGGGATAATTGGAGCAAGTGGCTACACAGGTTCGGAGCTATTGAGATTGTTAACCTTGCATCCAAAAGTAGAAGTGGTTGCAGCATCTTCGCGTAGATTCGAGGGTAAGAAGATTTGGGAAGTTCATAGGTTTCTAAAAGGGTTCTACGATCTCGAGTTCTGTAAACCAGAGGACAGCAAATTCTCGGAGTGCGACCTCGTTTTTACCGCGGTTCCACATGGTGAAGCCATGAACTATGTCCCAAAGCTCCTCGATCTTGGCATCAAGGTGGTCGATCTCTCTGCGGACTACAGATTGCCGAAGGAGATATACGAGAAGGTTTATGGCAAAAAGCATTTGCACTACGTTGAAGCTGTTTTTGGAATTCCAGAGTTGCACAGAGAGGAGATAAGAAGAGCAAAACTCGTTGCAAACCCTGGTTGTTATTCGACTGTTTCAATTCTTGCTCTCGCACCCCTTGCGAAACTCGAACTTATAGAGAACGCTGTTTTAGATTGCAAGAGTGGAATCACCGGTGCCGGCGAGAGCCCTTCGGATTTTACGCACTATCCGAATTTGCATGAATCCATAGTGGTTTACAAAGTAACCGATCACCGCCACTACTACGAGATACTTCAAGAGTTGAGAAGATTGCAAGAAGACATAAGGGTGCACTTCACACCACAAGTCTTTCCCGGCTCCAGGGGGATCTTGGCAAATGCACACGTTTTCTTGCGTGGAGAATTGAAAAGAGAAGAGCTTAGGAAGATTTACGAGGACTTCTACAAAGACTGCTACTTCATAAGGCTTCAAGACGAAGTGAAGCTAATTCAAGTCAGAGGGAGCAATTTCTGCGACATCGCAATATTTAAGGGCGAGTCGAGAGTCGTGGTTGTTGCTGCGATCGACAACATGGTAAAGGGAGCAAGTGGGCAGGCGATTCAGAACATGAACCTCATGCTCGGCTTCGATGAAACCTTGGGACTTAGAGTTCCACCGATGTTTCCATGAAAAAATTTTTTAGTTGCACAACAATACGAGAGAAATGGAAATCGTCACCGTAAACGTCGGAAAAAATGGGATAACGGAAAGCTTATTAAACGAAATAAGTCTGCTACTTGAAAAAAGGGGAGTCGTGCGGGTAAAGCTCCTCAAGAACTTCAGCATGAGAAACGAGAAGGAGAAGGTGGTGGAGGAGTTGAAGGAAAGGCTGAAGTGTAAGGTTAGAGACCTTAGGGGATTTGTGATAACTTTGGAGAGGTGATCGCATGAGCGTGTTCGATGTTCCAGCAGAGTTGTTGATTCAAAGAACCGCTGAAAAACTTAAGAATGCAATTTCACCTCCTGAGTGGAGCAATTTCGTGAAAACCGGGGTGAACAGAGAAAGAGCTCCGGAGCAGAAAGATTGGTGGTATCTTAGGGTTGCGTCGATATTTAGGAGAGTTTACATAGACGGTCCCGTTGGCATAGAGAGGCTGAGGACTTTTTACGGCGGTAGAAAGAGAAGAGGCGTAAGACCATCGCATTTCGCCAAGGGTAGCGGTGCAATCCTTAGGAATGCATTGCATCAGCTTGAACAGTTGGGTTACATCGCAAAAACAAGGGAGGGAAGAGTTGTAACTCCTGCAGGTAGGGCTTTTCTCGACAAAATAGCGAGCGAAGTAAAGGAGGAGTTAGCCCAAAAGATCCCAGAACTGAAGAAGTATTGATTTAGAAAGAGGTGATAGCATTGGAAGACATCGAGGAAATCCGCAGGAGGAAGTTGCTCGAACTCCAAAGACAACGCGAGTTAGAGGAGTTGAGGAGGCAAGAGGAGGCTCGAAGGAAAATTGAAGCACAGAAACAAGCGATACTTCGAACAATTCTTGAGCCAGAAGCAAGGGAGAGGCTTGCAAGACTAAAGCTTGCGCATCCAGATGTTGCAGAGGCGGTAGAAAACCAACTCGTTTACTTGGCTCAAGCGGGAAAGATACAGACGAGGATAACCGATCAGATGCTCGTTGAAATCCTGAAAAGGGTGCAGAAGAAAAGAGATACGAAAATAGTTAGGAAGTGATTTTTATGGGAAAGAAAACACTTGGTGTAAAGCTCAGACTTGCGAAAGCGTTGAAGCAGAACGTCAGGGCACCTGTTTGGGTAACAGTTAGAACTAAGCGAAGGGTTTTTGGAAGTCCGAAGCGCAGATATTGGAGAAGAAGGAAGCTGAAGATATGAGGTGTTGCGATGGCGAACATTCAAGTCGAAAGGGTATACTCCATAAGGTTGAGACAGAAACTCGTGGGCTATCCGAGATGGCTAAGGTCAAAGAAGGCGGTCAGATACCTTAGGAACTTTCTCAGCAGACACATGAAGGTGCCACCTGAGAACGTGAAATTCAGCGAGAAGTTAAACGAGCTTCTTTGGAGCAGAGGCGCAAAGTGGGCACCTTCAAAGCTGAAAGTAAGAGTTGTAAAGTTCGATGACGGAGTTGTGGAAGTAGAACTCGCATGAAACTCTTGGCAATTCGCGGAAATCCACTGATCGGACTTTATGCGAAAGTTTCGGAAGACATCGCAATCGTAGGCGTTAGAGATGAAAAGTTCGAGAACTCTATTAAGAACGTCTTAAGCGTGGACGTCGTTTTTACAACTATTTGCGGTTCCGAATTAGTGGGAGCGATGGTTGCGTTGAATTCAAGAGGAGCTGTTGTCAGCGATAGCGTGAGCTCGAAGGAACTCGAGATCTTGAAGAGCAAACTCGAGGTAAAGGTAGTAAGAACCCCGATGACTTGTCTCGGAAACAACTTCCTTTTGAACGACAGAGGTGGAATTGTGCATCCAGAAGTTCCTGAGAAGATAGTAGAAGAGGTCGCAGATTTTCTTGGTATCGAAATTTCTCCGGGAACGATTGGAGGTATAAAAACAGTGGGTATGGCAGGAGTCGTTACAAACCGAGGAGCTTTGTTGCATCCAAACGCAAATGAGTGGGAAGTGAAGAAGGTCAAGAAGCTTATGAGCGTGGAGCCTTTAAAGGGCACCGCTAACTTTGGAAACGATATGGTTGGCTCGAGCATTTTGGCTAACTCAAAGGCTTATATCGTTGGAAAAGATACAACTGGTTACGAGCTTGGTGTTATCGATGAAGCTTTGTTGCCGTGAGGTGGTGTGATGTTTGAAATCCGTGGTATTTATAAAGATGCTGACGGCTGGAAGAGGTTTAAAAAGCTGATAAATGCGGAAAAGGAGAGTATGGCTGTTGAAAAACTATATTCTCTGATTGGGAGCAACCACAAGGTGAAGAGAAACCTCATAAAGATCGAGGAGATCAAAAAGGTGGGTGAATGAGCGAAATCGAGGAAAAAGTTGCCCTTCTGCAACAACTCCAAAGGGAGTTTGAGGTCTTGCAGAGGAGGATCGTTGAACTCGAACTGCTTGCAAACGAGTATAGGAGAGCAATTTCGACTTTGGAATTTTTGAAATCTTCGGAAAACGTTGTAAATGCGCTCATAACCTTTGGCGGTGGAGTTTTTGGATACGCAGAGATAAAGGAGTCGAAGAAGTTTCTTGTCGACGTCGGTTCTGGGATTGTAATTGAAAAGAGCGTCGATGACACGCTTAACTTTGTAAAGAGAAAACTCGATGAAGTTGAGAAGGCGAGCGCAGAGACTACAAGTGCTTTAAGGAACATCGCTTTGCAAGCTAACAGGGTTCAACAAGAGTTGGCGGAGCTTTCGAAGAGGGAAAGAAAAAAGGAGAAATAGGATGTTCAAAGTTCTCAAAGAGAAGCTAAGACAAATAAAGGAGAAAATCGACCTTAGCGAAGCTAAGGAAAAAATATCCGCGATTGCCAGCGGTGAAGTTTTAATAAGTGAAGAGAAAGTAGAAGAGATCTTGGAAGAACTCGAACTGGCGCTTTTGGAGAGCGACGTTGCTTTTGATGCTGTAGCTGAGATAAGAGAAAAGATGAAAAGTAGTCTTGCCGGTAGAAGGAAGAAAATAACGGAAAGTCTATATTCAATTGTCGAAAAAGAGCTAAAAAAGAGCCTCGTTGAGGTTTTAGAGAGGAACTACTTCGATTTTGAAGCGGAGATCGAGAAAAGGTTGAAGGAAAAGAGACCTTTAAACGTGGTCTTCGTTGGTGTAAACGGAACAGGGAAAACGACGACGATTGCAAAGGTTGCGAAGAAGCTGATGGAAAAATACAGCGTCGTGATTGCAGCTGCGGACACATTTAGAGCGGGAGCGATAGAGCAAAT
The DNA here is from genome assembly GCA_938048785.1 of uncultured Archaeoglobaceae archaeon. Taxonomy (GTDB): domain Archaea; phylum Halobacteriota; class Archaeoglobi; order Archaeoglobales; family Archaeoglobaceae; genus WYZ-LMO2. The sequence continues at coordinate 5,880 of CALIUJ010000085.1, forward strand.
AGAGGAGCATGCGAAAAAGCTTGGATTGAAGGTCGTGAAGCACAAGCAAGGCTCTGATCCGACTGCAGTGATCTTCGACGCAATAAAGCATGCGGAGAGCAAGGGAGTAGATATAGTTCTCGCGGACACCGCAGGGAGAATGCACACAAAGAAGAATCTTTTGGACCAGCTTGAGAAAATAAAAAGGGTGACAAAGCCAGATTTCATAATCTTCGTCGACGAAAGCATTGCGGGAAACGATGCAGTTGAAAGGGCGAGGATGTTCAACGAAGCCGTGGGTATAGATGGCACAATACTCACAAAGATTGACGCGGATGCAAAGGGTGGAACAGCGATTTCGATCGTATTCGCGACCCAGAAGCCAATTCTCTACTTGGGCACCGGTCAAAGATACGAAGACCTTGTTAAGTTTGATGCGAAGTGGCTCGTAGAGAGAATTTTCTCATGAAAGCCGTTGTCCCCTTTAAGCCAATAAATCCCAAGTCCAGGCTTGCAAAGGTTTTGAGCGAGGAGGAGAGAGAGGAATTTGCCAAGTTCATGTTGATAGACGTTTTAAAGCTACTGAAAAGTTTGGATCTTGAAGTAAGGGTTGTTACAACTTCTCCTATCGATGTTCCAATTGGAGTTGAAGTGGTCGAAGATCCTCGATCCCTCGACGATTGCATAAACTCAGAACTTAGAGAAGTTCCAAAGGCAGTGGTCATGTCGGATCTCCCATTGCTCAACAGAGAAACTCTTAAGAGATTTTTTGAAACTGAAGGCGATGTTGTTATCGCTCCCGGTAGAAAAGGGGGGACAAACATGCTACTCGTAAGAAAAGAGGGGTTCAGAGTTTCTTATCACTACTGCAGTTTTCTCAAACACGTCAACATCGCAAAGTCGCTGGGCTTATCCTTTGCGGTCTTCGACTCTTTTTACGCTTCTGTCGACGTTGACAACGAGGAAGATCTGTTGGAGCTCATGATACACGGAGAGGGGAAAAGTTCGAGAGAGTATCTCGAGAAAATTGGTTTTAGAGTCGAATTTGAAAAGATTCCGAAATTAACACGGGGAAAGCGATAGAGTTATAAAAGAGAGGGACTTTGTTTTGTCATGAATAGAGAGAAGATTATCGTTGCGGAAGACGACTTGGCACTTTTGGAGACCCTTGCCATCATGCTGAAAGAAAAATACGAGGTATACACAGCAAAAAACGGGGAAGAGCTGATCAGGCTTTTTAAGGAAAAGAGACCAAGCGTGGTCGTAACAGACATCCTGATGCCCGAAGTAGATGGTGTCGAGGCTACTAAAAAATCCTCGAGATAGATCCCAATGCGGTAGTCATCGGGATCACCGCGTATTATCTTAGCAAAGCAAAGTCTTTGCTCGAAGCGGGAGCCAAGGAAGTTTTAGAGAAACCTTTTACGAGGAAGAAGCTGATCGAGACAATCGAAAAGTATCTCTCGAGATCCAAAACCTAACTCGTCTTAGCAATCCTTTTTCTCTGAAGAGAACGTAGCAAACAAGTATTGTGCTCGAAAGAATCCAAGGATATTCGTAACTGATCGAGTGCAATAAGAAGCCAATAGTTTTTCCAATCCCAGCGAATATCTCCCAAGAGATACCCATAATTGCAATTGCAATTCCCCTTTGCTCACGTGTGAGATAGAAGCCTTCGAGTGTCGAGTCCGCGAAGATTAGAGCAAAATCGCTGACCGCTATGAGCATTATTGCATAGCTTAGCTCGTTGATGAATCCGAAGATAGCGAATACCGTGGCTACAAAGAAGAGCGCAATCAAGTGGAGCTTTCGAGCTTCGAATTTGTCGAGAATTGGCGATGCTATGAGTGTTGCAATCGAAGAAATTAGGGACGCGGTCGTTACTAAAAGAGCGATTTCTTTTTCTGCATCAAACCTTAGGGCTATGTAGTATTCAACGTTCATCGTCGTAAGCCCCAAAGCCAAGCCGAAGATCGAGAATACTGCGAAGATCTCTGCTAATCTCAGCTTTCTTTTGCCCTCGATACTTCTTCTTTCTACTCTCACGTATTTACAGCAGAGAGTTGAAAACGCCAATAGTAGCAAAGCTGTACTTTTTATTTCAAAGTACACGAGTATTGCACCGAGAGACATGCCAAGGTAATGCGAGGCATGTGCACGGATTAGGTCTTTTGTTTCTTTTGCGAGGTAGACGATCGAAACGTAGTTGATCCCCGCGAATACTGTGAGCATAACTGTTGCAAGGACAGCATTGCTCTCCAATGTAACGACCGCAATCGCCAACGAGATTCCAGCGAGGATCATTGCGAAAAAGTGACCACTGTCGTATAACCTGCCCGCAAGGTAATACGTGATCACAGCAACTATTGTTGACAACAGTGCCAAGTAGCCATAACTCTCAGCCAAGCCGTTTTTGATGATCGAAGGAGCGTAGGAAGCGAGAGAGACTCCATACAAGACTCCGAGGATGAACTCGAGAATGGGGAGAAGCATACGCATCCCCCCACAAATTTTTTAGAACGACTCAAAGTCTCTACTACAATATTTAACAGCTTAGGATTTAAATAATTTTCGCTAAAAATCTATCGTTAAGATTCAGCCTTTAAGAACTTTTAGAGCCAATTTGACAAGCGACGGGTTCGAAAACAATGTTTTCAAGATTCTAAACACGTTTTTTGGAGATAAAAGCATCGAAGGTCGGTCCATGTGTAGATCTGAGAACTCAAAGTTCTTCAACGCACTAACAATGGCTTCGAGTTCTTCGTCTTGTAAGTTGTAGACGTTCCTAACTTTTTTACCCATTCCAATCTCTTTTCCCAGCTCTTTTAGAAACGCTTTTTTGTAGTTTTCAAGATTCGGAAAGTTCTCTGCAAGCTTTTCTGCGGCGACGAGTAGGTAAAAAAGCCCCCCTCCAGAATATGGCTTCACCATGCCTGCGGAATCTCCGATAAGAGCGACTTTTCCCTTGACGAAGTCTACAAGATCTGCTGGAATTAAGCCAGAGTTCAACTCGAGAACACTACCTTTAATTCTTTTCGAAACCGAAGGGTGTTTTTCAATTAGATTTCTAAGGTATTGGGACACGTTTCTTTTTGCGATCACACCGATCTTTGCAGTGTCCGCAATTGGTATTGCGTAGGCAAAGAACTCGCTGTAACACTTTCCAAGATAGATTTCGACGAAGTTTTCATCCATCGCTTCAAACTTTGCTTCGACTTGTATTGCTGAGTAGAAATCTGGTCTTTCAAACCCGAAACTTCTCGCAACTTCAGAGTAAACACCGTCCGCACCGATTATGAAATCTGGACGAACTTCTTTACTTCCGATGATGGCTATTTCACCTTTAAACTTTACTTTGGTTTTAACAAAAACTTCAGCGAATTCTGAAGCTTTGACAAAGAGCATCTCGTCGAGGATCTTTCTTTCAATGACAAAGGCTTTTCCTTCAGCTTCAAAGAAGTTCCCAGAGGGGGAGAAAAAGAAAGCACCATTTATTTCGTTCTCGACCGCTCTGCTTATCTTGCAGTAATTGCTGTATTTCTTAAAGCAGTCATCACTTATCAATCCAGCGCATTGCACGGGAAATCCTGCGGACTGATGTTCTTCAGCAATCGCAACGTCGTTCTCCTTGCCGAGGAGCGTTGCACTAAGGCTTCCCGCTGGACCTGCGCCTACCACGAGTATCACGGGTTGAGTAGGAAAAAAGATATTTATCTCTCACTATTCTCGTTGTGCTCATTTATGAAAATCTGTGCCCGATCTGTGGGAAAGACCTTAGCTTTGAGGAAATCGAGAAGGGGATTTGTTTCGCTGAGAAGAAGAGGATTTGTGAAGAACTCGCATTAGAGTTCGAAGACTTTTTTGAGAAGTGCATAGCTCCATTGAGGGAGATACAGAGGATGTGGGCTAAGAGGATTCTTCGTGGTGAGAGCTTCTCCTTAATAGCTCCGACTGGAATTGGAAAAACTTCCTTTGGTCTTTCGATGGCTCTTTTCTTGGCAACTAAGAAGAGGAGGTCTTACGTTATCTTCCCGACTTCTCTCCTTGTCAAACAAGCTGTGTCAACGCTAAAGCTTTTCGCTGAAAAGTTGAACTTGGACGTTGGTTTCAACGAGATAAGGGATGTGTCAATTGGTTTCTACTATTCCGACGTTAAGAAAGACGAGTTCACTGAAAACCTCGGGGATTTTGGTGTAGTCATTACGACATCGCAGTTCTTGGCGAAGAACTTTGAGATGCTGAAAGATCTTCGGTTCCACTTCATATTTGTCGACGACGTCGATGCGGTGCTTAAGTCTTCGAAAAACGTTGATAGAATTCTGCAAATCCTTGCAAAGGACGAGAAAGGAGTTCTCGTTGTCTCAACTGCAACTGCAAAGGTCGGCAAAAAAGCGGAGTTGTTCAGAAAAGTCCTGAACTTCAGCATAGGCTCTTCGCAGTTTTAT
>CALIUJ010000086.1 GCA_938048785.1 uncultured Archaeoglobaceae archaeon
TCTTTCCAATTTTTTCCGCCAATTTCTCTATTAGTTTCACAGTCTCTTCACTCGTATGCTCGCCTTTGACAACCTCTACCAATGGCATGAGTATTGGTGGATTTGAGAAATGCATGCCACCAAGTCTCTCAGGCTTTCTCATACCTTCAGCTACTTCGGTGACCCTGAGACTCGAAGTATTAGTTGCGAATGCCGTCTCTGGTAGTAGCTCTTCGAGCTTTCTAAAAACAGCTCTCTTAAGATTCAACTCTTCATTTACAGCCTCGAAAACAAAGTCTACTTCTCTAACGTCTTCCAACTTATTTGTTCTGAAAACCCGTTCCCAGACTTCTTCGAAACCGTACTCTGTTACACCAGCCTTTTGGAGTTCTTCGACGTTCTTTCTATACTTCAACTCCATCCGACTCAATGCCTTCAGAAAAAGGATGGGGCCGGTGGGATTTGAACCCACGACTTGCGGGTCTCTTCGGTCAGCGCTCCAATGGGTCATCACACTTCAGCAGACCCACAACTCATCACACCACTGGAGCCCGCCGCGCTTCCTGGCTACGCCACGACCCCTAAGCATAGTATGCTATTTAGATATAACGATTTCGCTCATCGATCTTCTCGTGAACTTGAAAGATCTTCGCTAAAGAGCTCCGACGTATTCAAAACAACTTTCCAATATTTTTAAAGATCACCTTTAAGTGCTAAGGACGATGTCAGAACTGAGAACTCTCGAGATTCTCTCCAAAACCCTCGATCTTATCTTTTCAGAAAGGTTATCAAAAACGCTACCACTTGCGTTGAAGATCTCCATGTGCTCGACCACTTTTCTGTATTCACCATTTGCAATCGCGTTCGCAACGATTGCAGCACCTTGCGCAGATTGCTTTGCGTTGCAAAATCCATGGAGGATTCTCGTTTCATAAAAATCCCGTGCTATGATTTCTACTTCTTTCGCAAACCTACCAGACAAAAAGCAAATCTCTGCTTCTCCAACGCTGAGCTCCATGGCTTTCAAAGCCTTTAGAACATACTCCGATAGTATTTCGATCTCATTTCCCTTGTTTTCGAGAACGTAATCCTTTACTCCACCGCTAAAAACGATTCCCTTCGGAAAATCTCCAAGGAGGTAAGCGAGTTCTGCGTCCATTGAGCCGAGTGAAGAATAACCCATAAATCCAGAAGTTCCACCAAGGGCATCCACTATTTTCCCACCCTTGATCGCAAGAACAGATGTAAAGCCATAACCAACTTCTGCGAGTAAGAAGTTCTGTTCTTCAAGCTTTTTTTCTTCAGAAAGCTCTGAGACTGCAAGAACTGCAGAACAGACTTTGTCATAAGTCCCAATGTCGATTTTGTTGAACTTCCTCCACTTGGGAATCGTTGGTAGATGAACAACCCCGGGAATTGTGTAAAAGTTCATATCTCTCCTCTTAATCTCCCCTATCAGAGACCTAAGCCCTATGGCTTTCTCCGAATCGAGATTAAGGGTCATGAGAAATACGTCGCGATCGCTGAGCTCGGAAAACCTTTTGACTGGTAAACCGTAACCAGAAAGTCCTGCGATTGCGTCTGCATCCAAAGACTGGAGCAATTCTATGAGTTCACGCGGATTCTCTTTTACTTTTTCGCTCTCAAATCTGTGCAACTCGTAATCTTTTCCCTTGATCACAAAAACCTCGTAATCCTTCGTTCCCGCATCAACGCCAGCTGAGATCACCATGGATTTCCCTCGAGCAAACTCCTTATTCTGTCTGTCGTAGCCCTCATAACCCTTGCGATTACAACTTCAAGTCCTTTTTCGCTCTTTTTCACTTCAAGCTCTCTGAAGCTGATACCTAAAAGTTTCAGATGCAATTTAAACGCTTCATAAACTTTTTCCGAAGAAAAAAGAAGTCTACTCTTCTCCAAGACCTCTTCCCCAGCTTTAACCCTTTTTATGCTTTCAATCGCAGATTCGAGAATAGATTTCCCCAAACGCAGAGCTCTTTCATCGCTGTATCCGAATTCAAACGCCTGAAACGCTTCCCTTATGATCCTCGCAAGCATGAAGTCTCTGCTGTATTCCTCAAAAAATCTAAAGGCGTATGCCAGATCACTGCAATTCGCAAAACTCGTCGTGTATTTCAGCGGTTCCAATTGCATCTCCATATCCTTAAAAACGACACCTTCTCTTTTCTTCTCATTTAGCCCTTTGATGACCCCCATTATTTCTTCGATTTCCGAAGCGCTGCACTTTTTTAGAATCTCCACCTTCTTGATGCCATGTTTTTCTAAAATTTTCTCCTTATCCTCGATTCTCATAGCAACGTTGGTCTCGCATTTTCTCACGTCGAAGACAAAGAACTCGAGTCCCTCGATCCCGTAGTAATCCGCAACGTAAGGTGATGCGTTGCCAATTGCTTCACAACAAAGCATAAAATCCTCGTATTCATCGAAAAAATCCATTGGAATTTTTTCCCTCGCTTTCTCAGTCGTGTATGGGCATATGAGTCCTCTTCTCGTAATTGCATAAATCTCTTCACCTATCTTCACAACCCGGACGTTGTATCCATTCATTTTTTCCTCTACCGCAACCATTCTGTCTCCGAAGTGCTTTTTGAGTCCAGATTCGAGGGACAAAATTCTCTTTATCTTTGGAAATCCTCTAACGACCTTTAGACCATCTTTTCCCTTGATGACAACGGTCCCTTCTTCGTAGATTCCGAACTTCTTTTCTATTCGATAAGCGTCGATCACATCTTTAAAGAAATCTGTTTTTATAAAAGCCTTTTTTAAAATTCCTCTTTCAAAAAGCCTTTCAGCGGAAAACTTCGAGAGGTTAAGGGCTTCTGCAACAAAATTCATGAACTCTCATAAAGGAACTTTACGAGATCCTTTTCCGTTATTATGCCCTCGAGTCTGCTCCCCTCTACGATTAAAGCAACACCATGCCCCTTATCGAGCATCGATGAAACTATCTGCGAGATCATGGCATCTTTGGGGAACAAGAGAATTTCACGATGCATGTTTATCTCTGTGTTCCCAAGAATCGTTGCCACTGGCTTCCTTATGGCTTCGCTAACGTCTCCGTATTCGAGCATTCTGAAGGCTTCGCCCTTTCCAAAATACGTGATAATCTCTCGAGAAGTTACCATACCCAACAAGATCCCATCCTCGATCACGGGAAGTCTTCGGAACCTCTTTGAGATCATGGTTTTCATCGCGGTCTCAATTGAGTCTTTTGCACGAATCGTTACAACGGTCTTGGTCATGAACTCCGAAGCTATTCCGTCTATTCTTCTTATCTTCGCCAATAACTTCAGTATGTCTCTTTCGGTAACAATCCCCACCACGACTTCTCTATCATCCACAACCGGACATCCGCCTACTTTTTTCTCAAACATCAGCTCCACAAGCTCTTCAACGCTGGAATCGTCGCTTACAGCCACGACTTCTTTTTCCATTATCTCCTTAACCTCTGCGTTAACTGCGGCGGAGAGATTTCCGTTGTATCTGTTCCTTATGATTCCGTGTTTCTTTCCTCCCCCAAAGAAGTTTACGAAGTCTGTTGCGGTTATCACCCCTCGAAGTCTCTTTGTTCCCGCATCCGTGATCGGAAACCTCCTGAAGTTCTTGTTTACCATGAACTTCATGGCGCTCATGATTGTCGCAGTCTGTGGGAGTGTTTGCACGTCTTTGGTTGCAATCTCCATAACGTTCGAGTTTAAATCGACCATTCACTCCTCACCCTCCATTGCGCAATCCTCGCATACATGGAGACCGTTTACCTCCTTGAGCACGTCTGCGTGTTTTCCGCACTTTTCGCAGATGCCACCGAGTTCAGAGTAGCCGACTGCATGCTCCTTTACAAGTGTGGCAAATTCCCCCAGGTCAAGCGCAACTTCGAGAATGTCGTTGTCCGTTATTATCCCGATCAGATCGCCGTCGTTGTTCACAATTGGCAACCTCCGTATTCCATTCTTCATCATAATGTTAGCAGCTTCACGAACGCTTTTTGTCGGCTTTATAGTTATCAAAGGTTTGCTCATGATCTCAGAAACTTTTACCGACGCTGGGCTCAGGTTTTTTGCGACTATCTTCACGATCAGATCTTTCTCGGTCACTATGCCTATCGGCTTGTTGTTCTCGACTATGACCGCACTGCCAACTCCAAACGAAACCATTTTTTTCGCAACCTCTTGCACGTTGTCCTCTGGGCTCGCTTTACAGACCTTCGTTGTCATTATTTCCTTCACTGGCAGATCTGTGTGCATGTTTCTCACCATTCCATACTTGACAGAAGTGATTTTAAGTTTTTTGATAATTCTTCATCATCCAGGGCTTTGGTTCGTAATGCTTTATAAATCGCATCAAAACTACTCGCATGAGACTTCCGGGGTTCTACAACTTAAGCGTAGAAGAAAGGCTAAAAAAAGTCGCTGAAATTGCAAAATTGAGCGAAGAGGAAGTAAAGGCGATAATCTCGACTGCAAAGTTACCCTTAGACGTTGCAAATAGGATGATCGAAAACGTCATCGGAACTTTTGAACTACCTTTGGGGATCGCAACGAACTTCCTCATAGATGGAAAAGACTACTTGATCCCGATGGTGATCGAGGAACCAAGCGTAGTTGCAGCCGCGAGCAACGCTGCAAAGATGGCAAGAGAGGGCGGAGGATTTAAAACGGACTATACTTCCCCCATTATGATAGGCCAAATTCAGCTCGTAGATGTAAAGAATCCCTTTTCCGCAAAATTCGAGATTTTGAAGAACAAGGAAGAGATAATTTCGAAAGCCAACGAGTGCGATCCGGTGCTCTTAAAACTTGGTGGAGGATGCAAAGACGTTGAAGTTAGGTTGATCGACTCAACTGTAGGCAAAATGCTCGTAGTGCATCTTCTCGTCGACGTTCGCGATGCCATGGGTGCAAACGCTGTGAACACTATGTGCGAAAACGTTGCCCCCTTTGTTGCAAGGCTCGCAAATGCAAAGGCTCATCTTCGAATAATCTCGAACCTCGCGATACATAGGCTTGCGAGAGCAAAGGCAATTTTCAAAAAAGAGGCGATCGGTGGGGAAGAGGTCGTGGAGGGAATAATCAAAGCCTATGCTTTTGCGGAAGCGGATCCATTTAGATGTGCGACCCACAACAAGGGGATAATGAACGGAATCTCTGCGTTGATGATCGCTACCGGAAACGACTTTCGCGCTGTAGAAGCGGGAGCGCATGGGTATTCGGCGATGAATGGCTACAAACCACTTACGAAATACGAAATGCTGGAAAACGGCGACTTAGCGGGATTCATAGAGGTCCCAATACAAGCGGGAATAATCGGGGGAGCGACGCAAACGAATCCAATTGCGAAGATTTGCCTTAAAATACTTGGTGTTAAAAGCGGAGAGGAACTTGCAAGAGTAGCTGCAGCACTTGGACTTGCGCAAAACTTCGCAGCGCTTCGAGCCTTGGCTACAGAAGGAATTCAACGTGGACACATGGAACTCCACGCGAGGAACATCGCAGTCATGGCGGGAGCGAAAGGGGAAGAGATCGATAGAGTTGCAGAGAAGATGATCCAAGAAAAAAGGATAAGGGTTGATTACGCAAAAGAGCTGTTGCAAAAGCTAAGGTCATCCCAAGCTACCGACAATTCCACGTAGCTCGACCCTCGATCTCATCGATTCCCTTAGGACTTCGTCGAAATCGGATTTTTCGATCTCGTAAACCTTACCAATTTTTTCATCAAGCTTCGGTTTCTTGCCTTTAAGAATTTGTTCTACCACCATCGCTTCTGCCATCGCAGAATGGCTTACTATTGCGAAGTCCGCTTTTTCTAACGCATACTTGTTTCCATTGAACGCGATCGCAACTCCACCGAGTTCTTTTGCCTTTTCAAACATCTTGCAGTCCGTTATACTGTCGCCAATTGCGATTGGAAACTTTGGTTCATATTTTTCCAATATTTCAGCTTTTTCTTTCGCTCCAACTACTTTCAAATTTTCAATCAATCCCCAGAGCTTCAAAAAAATTTTTTCAAGTTCCCTATATATTTCTTTCCCACTCAAAGAGGCTATGAAGTCTATGCTGTCGATGAGTTCTCTTCTAAGCTCTTCGTTGAGCTCCATATTGAAGTCGATTTCGCTTGCATGGATTTCTTGAAATCCAAGGAACTTTGCAGTCTTCTCTACGAATTCGCGGTAAGCTGTGGAGATAACAATTACTTTGCATTTTTTTAAAATCTTGCTCGAAGCGATTTTTGCATCGGGAACGTAAACGACTTCTATCATTGATTCCAAATCTATTCGTTGTTTTGTAGCCGAAATAAATGGTGCAATGAGCTTTAAAGTATATCCTGCTTCGTAGCCTTTTCTTTTTTCAACGTAGTAAAGGTAATCGTCGAATTCGCTTATGTTTCTAAAGAAGCGGTCGTTGTTGAAAACAGCCATGCAGAGCTCGTATGCGAAGTCGTTCAAAACCCAAGGTCCCTCGTAGTCCGTGAAAACCATTTTCTTAAGATTTTTGCTACTCCTGTAGAGTATTGAATCGCCTTTTTTTCCCTCCATGCGATTTCCCCCGGGAGAAATTTTTCTGCAAGCCTCCTTAAAAAGTATTTCCTCACCCTTCTACCATCGACTTCCGCAACCTTAAGGTCTACTGGTAAGCTCACAGCCACCCTTATAACATCCCAACTCAGATAGGGAAGAACTAACCTTATCTCGGAAGCGTAGGATAGCTTCGCATCGCGAACAAGGTTCTTATTCCCAATTTCTTCCAAATCTCGGATTAGCTCTTTCTCGAGTTCTTCTCTACCCAGCCTTTCGTATCTCTTGTAACCACCAAAAAGTTCGTCTGCGCCTTGTCCAAGAACTACTTCGCTGAATCCAAGCTCCCTTGCAAATTCAAAAACAAAGTGCAAAGGAATCGCTATCGAAAGTTGTAATAAGCTCTGATCCTCGATTATTTCAGAAACTTTGCCCAAAGTGTCCAAAACCTTGTTTTCGTCCAATTTTAGGATTTCGATGTCTCTCGAAACTTTTTTCGAAGCTTCCAAAAGCAACTCCCTATCTTCCTCGCTCGTAGTCACAGCGAGTAGGGGCAGATCGTATATCGAAGCCAGAAACGCTGAATCGACTCCACCAGAGAAAGCAATACAAGCATTCTTAAACCTATGGCTTTCAAATGCCCTCAGTATTTTTTCCTCCGCCTCTTCAACTGGTATCTCGTATTTTTCAAAGACTTCTTGAACTCGAAAATTCCTCTTCTCGATAACCCTACCGGAGTAGTCGATTTTAACCACTTCCCCGGGAAGAACTTCTGTGGGATTTTCAAGTCGCTTTTTAAAAGAGGATATACCAGAGGAGTCGTAGTAAATCGGTTTTCCACCGAGGACATCACGAGAAAGAAGTATATGTGAAGGGCGAAAAGCTATAACTGCGTGGAGACATTCGAGCTTTATCGGCATCTCGTTGTCAAAACTAATTTTTGGCGTGATCTGGGAGTCATAGAACACGTTTCCCTTTTGTTCGCTCGGATACCTCGAACTCGCAAATATTCTGCTTATTCTGCCCCCCTCTTTTTCGAACGAGACGTTTATCACTCAGAAAAATGTGGAAAATGGAAATATATCTGTTTCGTTGAAGATGGAGCAAATTAGCAGAGAATTGGCGAAGGTTATGCAATTGCACGCACCGATCGTGTCGCCGTTAACACCTCCAAACTTCTTTTCGGCATATTTCCTGACGAGGAAGGAGACTAAGATTGCGAAGAAAAGAGAGACGAGAGTTGAAAGCTTTATAAAAGCAATTAGAAGGGGTATAGCTCCAATGGCGACGTCTCTCTTTTTTGCGAATTCCATCATGAATTTCGCCATCCCCTCCCAAGCTGGTTTTGAGGTTACGAGCAATAGCAACATGGAGAATTTCGCAAAAACCTGTGAAGCGATGATCTCAAGGACTCCGACTCTTTGAAAGGAGTAGAAGAGGAACAAAAAGTAGATGGAGATAAAGACCGCGCCACCAGTTCCGAGGTTGAGGTCTTTAAGTGCGATCTTTTTTCTATCTTCCGGAGCAAAAAAGGCGTCGCCAAAGTCTGCAAGTCCATCGATGTGGTTTATGCCTTCGATAGCAACGTAGAAAAGAATGCAGAGAATCCAAAAACCAAAAATCGCAGGAACAGAGACAAAGGATCCGGTGAAAATTCCCACGAATGGAAAAATCCATAGGTTTCTCCTTAGGGCTTCGATGTCTCCCCTTATCGGTAACGTGGTCAGAAATCCAAGGCTACTCTTCAAAGTCTCTAAAGCCATATTTGCCATAGAGTGGAACAAACCTAACCGCGCCCCAGCTCCACTTTCTAATCTCGTGATCTTTTTCAACCACGTAAAGCACTTGATAAGTGTCTCCGATTGGAATTACCATTTTTCCACCGATCTTAAGTTGTTCCAACAGGGGTTTTGGTAGGTCAGGAGCGGATGCGGTGACGTATATTTTATCGTAAGGAGCCATGGGTTCGTAACCCAAGCTCCCATCGCCAACTACTACGAGAACGTTGTCATAACCGAGAGCGGACAAATTTCTCTTCGCCATCTCTGCAAGTTCTGGAATTCTCTCCACAGAAACCACAATTCCAGTCTTTCCAACAATCTCCGCAGTAACTGCAGCGTGATAACCGCATCCAGTTCCGATCTCAAGAACCTTTTCGCCTTCCTTTAAATCTAAGAGCTCGCACATTATCGCAACCATGTGCGGAGCACTTATGGTTTGTCCGTAGCCTATTGGCAACGGCGTGTCTACGTAAGCTTCGCTTTTATAACGTTCTGGAACGAAAAAATGCCTTGGGACTTTTTTTATGGCGTTGTATACTTTTTCGCTCAGGTTTAGCTCCTCCTTTAGCCTGTTTGCGAGTCTTAGCTTTTTCTCATCGAAATCCATAGTCTTTCAGCCCTCTCTGCATCTTCGAGTGTATTGATATTCAAGATTTCTTCGACTATATAGCTTTCCTCTTCTTGCTCCCCCTCAAAGTCTGCAAGGATCACATTTATACCCGCAGGCTTATCGCCTTTTACAACTTTCAACGCCATTTTTCCACATTTCTTGTAGAACTCGACGATCTCGTCGATAATTCCGTGCCTCAAATAAACGATGTCCGCAGAAGCTATGATCACAGGTCCCTTTAAGGAAAGCGAGGTTATGCACTCACGGTAATCCTCTATGAACCCATTCCCACTTGCCCTAAAGACCTTGACACCCTTTTCGAGCAAGTACTTTTCAGTCCTTGGTGTAAATGGAGATGTGACCGCTATAACAAAGTGGTTTTTGAACGCCATCAACGCGTGATCTACAAGCTTCATTCCGCAAACCTCAAAAAGCGGTTTTTCTCCCATTCCAAGTCTTGTTCCCCTTCCACCGCACATGAGTAGAGAGAGCATCAAAACCTTTATTAATAGCCCGAGCTTAAAGGGTTGCGATCGACATGGCGAGAAAGAAGGTTGCAAGGGTTAAGGATAAATGGACTACAAAGAAGTGGTTCACTCTCCTTGCTCCAGAGTATTTTGGAATGGCGGAGGTAGGCGAAACTCCAGCAAGTGCACCAGAGCTTGTAGTGGGTAGAACAGTTGAGACGACTCTTGCAGATCTAACAGGTGATGCTTCGAACCAGAACCCATACAAGAAGCTTGTCTTTAAAGTGCAAAGGGTAGCAGGGGATAAAGCGTATACAAAGTTCCACAGGTTTGAGTTGATGCGTGAATACCTCAACAGCCTCATAAGAAGGAGAACGAGCAAGATCGAGGATGTTATCGACATTCAAACCTCGGATGGCTATAGGGTAAGGGTTAAACCAGTAGTTTTCACAGTTAAGAGATGCAAGTCTTCGCAGAAGAGAGCAATAAGGGCGATAACAAGGGAGATCGTGCTTTCAAAGTCATCCCTAAACTTCGTCCAGCTCTTGCAAGAGTGCATCTTGGGCAAGATCCCCTCTGAGATATACAAAGGTGCAAAGAAGGTATATCCGATAAGGAGGGTTGAGATCAGGAAGATCGAGCTTTTAAGCGAGCCAAAGGCTGAGGTGGTCGCAGGATGAAGTCCATGTATGCCTTCATCGCAGAGACTTGGCAAAGCGATGCGATTGACAAGCTTATGTGGGAAAGACTGCAGAAGTGGCGAAGAGAGCCAGTGGTGGTGAGAGTTGAGAGACCAACGAGGTTGAACAGGGCAAGAGCTCTTGGATACAAGGCAAAACGTGGTATAATAGTGGTTCGAGTAAGGGTAAGAAGGGGCGGTAGAATTGCAAAGAGACCTTCGAGGGGCAGAAAGACAAAGAACCAGATGGTGAGCAGATTAACGCCTAAAAAAGGGCTGCAGTGGATTGCAGAAGAGAAAGCGAATAGAAAGTATCCAAACATGGAAGTCCTTGGATCTTACTGGGTCGGCGAGGATGGGAAATACAAGTGGTTTGAGGTAATCTTGGTGGACAGAGATTGCCCAGAAATAGTTTCGGACAAAAATCTGAGCTGGATAACGAAACAGAAGGGAAGGGTTTACCGTGGACTGACTCCGGCAGGTAGAAAAGCAAGGGGAATGAGTAAGAAGGGCAGAGGAGCGGAGAAAGTCAGACCAAGCTATAGGGCGAACTTCAGAAAAGAAGAATGAAGGGTAGGATAGAATGGATAAGAGTTTCCGCAGTCGTTCACTCAACAGAGAGTAGGGAGAAAGTTTCCCAAGCAATTGCAAACCTTTTTCCCTTTGATTTTGAGATCCAAGTAAGCTCCGCAAAAGGGCATTTTGGGAACCCCATCGAATACCTGGAAGTTGAATTGAAAAAGAGTTTCGAAATAAAGGCTTTTTGGGAAAACCTTATTCATCTCTTAAAAAATGAGCTCGCAAGCCTCCTGAACACGATCGAAGAAAGAATTGACGCGCAAAACGTTTTACACATAAGAATTGACAAACAAAAGGCTTTTCTTGGAGAATTTAAACTCTCGAACGTGGATCCGATTGCGATAAAAGCCAAGCTTGTGGTATATCCAGCGAGAAAAGAGAAAGCTATTGAATTTGCAAAAGAGATATGTTTGATTTCGTAAGGTTTATTCCACCAAAGATCGAACTTGGTTTCAAAGGTTTCGTTGTTCTCAGCGATAAACCAGTTGAGAGCGAGTTCTTTGGTTTGATCGTGAGAGCTTCAAATGCGAAGGAATTGAGGGAGAAACTGAAAAAAGCGGGCAATTCGATAGTGGCAGTTGAGTGCGAAGATTGGAAAGAAGCTGTGATGAGAAAGAAGGTGGACATCTTGCTCGACAGCGAGAACAGAAAGCTCGACTACGCAACGATAAAGCTTGCGAGAGAAAAAGACGTCGCAATCGAATTTGGACTTTCGAAGTTTATAAAAGCAAAGGGTTTAAACAGATCCGCACTCTTCTCGAGGTTAAAGGAGGAGATTCGAGTCGTTAAAAAGTTCGACACACCTTTTATAATAACCTCTTCTGCGGAGAACGTTTACCAGCTTAGAGCAAAAAAGCAGATCGATACTTTTTTCTCCTTCTTCGGTCTTTCTGCGAAAAAAGCAGAGTTTTTTGCTGAGAGGATCGTGAAGCGCTACTACGATGAAAACTACGTGATGGACGGATTTTTCATTGAAAAATAAAAATTATAGAGTGTCGATGTAGAAGCTCTTTGCAACCTTCTTTTCGACCTTCTTCTCCCCTATCTCCTTGATACCCTTCTTTCTCGGCTCTTCGCTCAGATGTTCGTATTCTGCACAACCAACGATGTCCTTGTCCTTTATTCCCGTCATTATAGCGACAACTCTCACGAATCCTTCGAACTCCTTTGAGATCCTTGCACCCCAGATCACGTTCGCATTGTCGTCGAGCTCAAAGGTTAGATTCCTTATTATCTCCTCCGCTTCCTTCAAGGTCAAGTCGTTTCCACCAGAGATGTGAAGAAGAGCCCCAGTGGCGCCACGGTAATCAACGTCGAGCAGTGGATGAGATAGGCAATCCTTAACCACTGTTGAAGCCTTATCCTGAGCCTTTGCTTCTCCTACAAGCATAACCGCAACTCCGCCGTGACCCATGATCGCCTTTAAATCCGCAAAATCGATGTTAACCAAGGAAGGTCTCGTGATCGTGTCTGTCAGACCTTTT
The DNA here is from genome assembly GCA_938048785.1 of uncultured Archaeoglobaceae archaeon. Taxonomy (GTDB): domain Archaea; phylum Halobacteriota; class Archaeoglobi; order Archaeoglobales; family Archaeoglobaceae; genus WYZ-LMO2. Next base: position 12,112 of record CALIUJ010000086.1, read on the forward strand.
ATCGTCTCTGCAATGAGCTGATCCATCACGCTAAAGGCTGCGTCGATTGGAAGATTCGGATAGTACTGGATGAGCTTGTTGTTGTCGAGCACAACTACTGTGTCGCAGTGCTCTTTGAACTCTTTAAGACCTTGAATTGCCTTTCCTATCCTTGCTCTCTCAACTTTAAAAGGCATCTGGGCGAAGCCAATTACAATAGCACCCTGTCGCTTCGCAATTTCAGCAACCACAGGTGCTGAACCTGTTCCAGTTCCGCCACCCATTCCAGCGCAGACGAAAACCATGTCCGCATCCGCAAGGAGTTCCTCGATCACCCCCCTTGCAAGCTCCGCAGCCTTTCTGCCGACTTCAGGATACCCACCAGCACCGAGACCGCGAGTGAGACTTCTACCAATTAGAATCCTTTTGTCGGCTTTTGTCATCAGCAAGTGCTGTTTGTCGGTGTTAATCGCAATCGTAATCGCATCCAAATCCATGTGCGAAAGTCTATTTATGGTGTTGTTTCCACAACCACCGCAACCAATCACAAAGATCTTCGGTTTCTCAAAAAAGTCTTTCACTTCCCTAACTTTCTCCTCCCTCCTAATCCTATCCTGCTCCAAATACTGCTGGGCTTTACTAACCAAACTCTTCATATACTCCACCTCAACTAAATTCTCCCATTTTGGAGGCTTTCTCTATCTGATCCTTATACTCCTCGAGGAACCTCTTTATCGCTGCCCTTATTGCTTCACTAACCGAGGTATATTCCCCAAGCTCGACAAGAAGCTCTAACTTCTGATATTGGGCTTCTGTGAGCCTTATACTTATTTTTCTCGTCGGTGGCATCTTTCCACCTGAAGCACTGGCACATTTTGGGCGCACAAAAGGTGTTTTTTGTCCACCACTTGTGCGCCTATTGCCTCCTTTTTGGCGTATATTGTCCGACATTATA
>CALIUJ010000087.1 GCA_938048785.1 uncultured Archaeoglobaceae archaeon
GGCGCGGGTTTCGACTTCGCAGAGATCATGGCTGAGGTGTTTAGGATCCTTGCGGAGGAGAAGGTAAACGTTATAATGGTCGCTCAAAGCTCTTCCGAGCTAAGTTTGTCCATAGTGGTCGATTTAAAGGATTTGGATAGAGCTTATCAAGCTTTAAAGAGGATGGAAAATGGTGTGATAAAAGTATCAAAAATTGAAAAAGTAGCAATCATAAGCGCAGTTGGTGCAGGAATGGCCGGGACACCAGGAGTTGCTGGTAAGATATTTTCAGCTTTGGGTAGAAATGGTATAAACGTGGTCATGATAAGCCAAAGTTGTTCAGAGTACAACATCTCCTTTGCTGTAAAATCGGAGGACGGAATAAAAGCGGTAAGAGTAGTCCATGATGAGTTCGGGCTTGGCAATTAGAGATACTGCAAAAAAAGCGGTATCTCTAATTTCGAAACACAAATTCGCAAGAATATATGCGCACTACGACGCAGACGGAATCGCAGGAGGTGCGATAGTAGCGAAAGCCTTGCTTAGAGCAGGTAAGGATTTCCAAATCTCTTTTCTAAAGGGTTTAAATGATTTTGAGCCAGAGAACGATGAGCTTTTAATTTTCGTAGACATGGGAAGTGGTTACAGTGAAAAGATATCTTCTATTAACTCTGATGTGATAATCTTGGACCATCACAAGCCTGATGGCGAGATAAAGCCAAAGAAAACCCTTGTTCACGTGAACCCTCATCTATTTGGGATTGATGGCACTTACGAGATCTCTGCGAGCGGTGTTGCGTATATATTTGCCAGAGAGTTGGGGGACAACAAAGATCTCGCATCTATCGCAATACTTGGAGCGATTGGTGACAAGCAGAAGCTCGTTGGGCTTAACAAAGAAATCTTGATAGAGGGAATCGAGGCAAAATGCTTGGAAGTCCGTCCGGGGATAAGCTTACCTTCGGGAAAACTTTCAAAATCGCTTTCGATGAGTCTTGAGCCTTATTTGGACTTTTATGGTAAGGAAGAAGAGCTGAAAGAGTTTCTCAGAAAATTGGGTATTGAAGATAAGGAAGTCGACGATCTAAGCTTAAGGGAGATGCAGAGGCTTGGAGACGCGATTACTCTTAGACTTTTAAAGCTCGGCGCTTACGAAGGAGTTTTTGAGCAGATCATCGGGAAAAGAATCGTTGTCAAAAACTTGTTGGTAAAGAACTCGAGTTCTCTCGTGGACATTATAAACTCCTGTGGGAGAATTGGCGCAACGAGCACCGCTTTCAGCATACTTCTGGGCGATGAAAAAGCTTTGAGAGAAGGAGTTGAAATCGAGGAGAAGTTCAAACGCGAGATATTGGAAGAACTCCTTAAGAGGAGAAGAGACGTTAAAGAGGGCTTTTGCATCCGTTATTTGGTTATGGACGATGCACCATCGACAAGTCCAATAGCGACGGTTTTTTCTCGTTATCTCATGCCAGACAAACCCCTCGTAGTTTTGAACATAAAGAAGGATGGAGAGGTGAAAGTTTCAGCGAGAACAACTGAAAAATTGGCGCGAAGGTTGGATTTAGCAGAAGTCATGCGCTTATCTGCGATTAGAGTCAAAGGTGTTGGTGGAGGACACAGAGTAGCGGCGGGGGCAAACATAAAGAGGGAGAACATCGAGGAATTTTTGAAGGAGGTCGATCGAATTTGCTGTGCTATGCTCGCGTAGAAATAGAGAGCGAAGAAGCGGAAAAAATAGCGAAGTCTCTCAGCTTAGACGATCCCGAGTGGTGCAAGTGCTACGCAGAGGGAAAAAAGATCGTTTTAGAGGTAAAGACCTCAAAGATCTCATCGCTCCTCTACGCGCTCGACGATTACCTCATGCACATAAAGATGTGTGAAAATATATGATAATTTCGCTTCAAGACTATCTATGGATCAGAAAAAATTTGAATAAAATCGCAGATTTGAAGAAGTTCAACATACCAAGGGGCGTTTTGCACTCGATACTGATACAGAAAAAGGTTGACAGCGTGAAGAGGAAGTATCACCTATTTGCGGAAAGAAAAGAGGAGATACTGAGGTATTGGAAGGTAGAGAAAGGATTTCCCCAATGGCTGACACTTACACCGGTGATGAAGGTTCGACTTTTGCTCAAAGCCATGGATTTTTCAACCAAGGAGATAAACAAAGCGCTGATTAACCCATTGGATCTTGAACCAGAACTTTCTGAAATCGTTTACAAATCTGTCTCTTCAGACTTTGTCTATTCCCCGATAGCAACTAAGTTGCAATCCGTTCTCGGGAAAATTGGTGAGAAGATAATCGAGGAGAAGCTCAAACAAATTGGACTGAGTTTTAAAGTTGAGAAAGAGCTTAAGATGCAAAAGACCCCCGATTTCTTCTTCGAAGAACCCATCGAGCTTTTTGGAAAAAAAATTAGGTGGATCGAGAGCAAAGTGCTTTTTGCGGATCACAAGATATACGATTTGTATGCGAGAAAACAGATATTGAAGTATAGGGAAATGTTCGGCGAGGGCATAGTGGTGTTTTGGCGAGGTATTTTGGAAGGAATTGATGCGAGCAACGGCGAAGAGTTCGACAGCAACCTTAGAAAAAAGCTTCTTGAGATGCGCATCCACTTGCATAGGCAAAAAGAAGTCGATGGGAATCCGTTGCAACTTGCAGAAGAGTTCGTGAAGAGTTACGTTGAAGAAGATCGATTTCCATACAATGCAGAGGTCGCAAGGATACTGAGGAACATGGGATTTGATTTGAGAGAGGAAGATTAATAATCCAAAAGAGTTTTCCCATGGACATTTGGGGTTTCATAAAGAAGTATTACATCGACTCGCTTGTCTACAAGGAGGGCTACAACGTTGTCAACACGATTACCTTCGCAATAATACTGCTCGTGGCGGTTTACTTGCTCTATAGGTTTTTGGAGAAGAGGTTCACGATCGATAGGAGATTCGTTCTCTCGACGGTTCCATACATAATCTTTGGATCTTCTGTTAGGGTGATCGAAGATGCGAGATTTTTGGAGCCCCCGATCTCGTACGTCTTCATGTCCCCATTCATATTTTTCCTAATATTCCTCCTCGCATTTCCAACACTGCTCCTCGCGAAGAGATTTGCAAAGGAGCGATATTATATCCCATACTCCGCAATTGGTCTAATCGCGATGCTCATACCAATCGCGATCCTCTCCAATCTGAGGGTCGTGAACCCACTCGTTTTGCCCTACGGCTTGGCAATGGCAACTGGTGTTTCAGCTGTTTTTTACTTAGCATTGTCGAAAACGAGGAATCTCTTGAGCTTAATCGTGATATTCTCGCACATGTTCGACGGCTTTGTAACGTTCATGGGCATCGAATATCACGGTTACGTGGAAATCCACGTGTTGCCTTCGATAATCGTCGACACTTTTGGTGCGATCGCGCTACCTTTGGTGAAGTTTGTGGTCATCGCGGGCATACTTTACTTCATAGATACGTCCAATGAGAAGGAGGACTTAAAGAACTTTATAAAGCTCGCACTGATAGTTTTCGGTCTCGCCCCAGGGCTCAGAAATGGGCTAAGGATAACCTTTGGGGTTTGAGATTGCAAAGGAAGAAAAATTTAAAGCAAGAAATTATTGTATGCTCGTCACATTGCTTACAGACTTTGGTGACTTCTACCCAGGGGTTATGAAAGGGGTGATCCTCAGCTTAGCTCCAGATGCAAAAATCGTGGATATAACGCATTCAGTAGAACCACAGAATGTTTTTCAGGGAGCTTTTTTACTTTACCACTGCTACAGATTCTTCAAGAGCGCAGTCCACGTCGCAATCGTTGATCCGGGTGTTGGGGGGAGAAGAAGAGCAATCGTCGTCGAAACCAAGCACCATTTTTTCGTAGCCCCAGACAACGGCATAGTTTATCCGTCTGCAAAAGAAGACGGGATTGTGAGGATTTTCGAAATAGACGAAAAAATTTCCAAAATCGTTGGCGAACTTTCCGCAACTTTCCATGGCAGAGACATCTTTGCCCCCGCAACTGCTCTTTTGCTTAAAGGGGACTTTTGCTACTTTAGAGAGATCGATGAAATGAAGTCTCTCGACTTGTTCGATTTTTCAATTGCTGGAAACGTTATCTCTGGAAAAGTTGCGTTTGTAGATCGATTCGGAAACATAGTTACGAACATACCCGCGAGCGCTGTAAAGGGGGCAAAGGGTTTTATCCTCTCTGGCTTGGAGTTTCCAATGGTAAGGTGCTATGAAGATGTGAAAGTAGGTGAGCCTTTAGCCTTGATTGGAAGCTTTGGCACACTCGAACTAAGTTTGAGAGAGGGAAGCGCTTCGGAACTCTTAAAAATACGTAAAGGTGATATTGAGTTGGAGGTGCTGAGATGAACGAAAAAATCCTTGCCAAGATGATCGAATCCGTGAACAGACACATAGCTGCGGTTACAAAGAGTCTTGAGGATTTGATGAAAGAAAAAGATCCGACGATACTCGCAAAGGACGGAAACGAGTATTACATAGAACCAAAAGAGCTCGAGTTCATCGCGAATTTTGTTGATGAAGCAGAGCGGAAGAAATTCAAGATTCCAATAATCTTGGAAATGTGCGACGTGGGTGGAGAAAGGGTTGTTTTTGTCCGCGATAAGGCGCACATCGAGTTTATAAAGAAAGCCTTCGGCTTTGATAGAATCGTGGGTGGGAACCTTTTGATTTACCTCTACGAACTTCCCGCAATAAGGAGAAAACTGAGGACTGCGAGCCAAGTCATGTTTAGGGTGGAATTATGAGCTTGTTTGGCACAAACGGCGTTCGCGGAATTGCGAACGAAGAGTTGACAGCGGAACTTGCACTCGATCTGGGCAGAGTCATCGCAACCCTCAAGCCCGGAAAAGTTGCGGTAGCCTGTGATACAAGGATTTCGAGCCAAATGCTCAAAAGCGCGGTTCTTGCTGGAATAATGTCCGCTGGAAGCGATGCAATCGATCTTGGAGTTGCACCGACACCAGCGTTGCAGTTCTACGCTAAGGAAAATCGGATTCCGGGGGTAGTTGTTACAGCAAGCCACAATCCGAGGGAATACAACGGGATAAAGTTTGTTCAAGAAAATGGAGCGGAGTTTTTCAGGGAGATGGATGAGGAGAGCGAGAGAGTTTATCTGAGCAAGAAGTTTAGAACCGCAAGTTGGAGCGAAGTTGGAAGACTTGTGAACGATGATTGCATACAGCGCTACGTGAACGCGATCGTTGAAACGGTTGAACTCAGCAAAAGATACCGCGTTGTCGTGGATTGTGGAAATGGAGCAAGTTGTTTTACGAGTCCAGAAATCCTTAGAGCCCTTGGATGTGAAGTTTACAGTATAAACGCACACCCGGATGGAAGATTTCCCGCAAGAAATCCTGAACCCGTCGAAAGAGAACTTGAATTACTTAAAAAAGCTGTTGTTGACTTTAAAGCAGACTTTGGAGTTGCACACGATGGCGATGCAGACAGAGCGGTTTTCGTAAACGAAAAAGGCGAATTTGTTTCCGAAGATGCGATGCTTGCGTTGATGGCAAGATACTACGTTGAAAAGAACAATGGGGGAATTGTTGTCACCCCGGTGTCTTCTTCACGTTGCGTCGAAGATGTTGTGAAAAAAGCTGGGGGAGAGATTGTCTACACCGCAGTTGGTTCTCCAGTTGTTGCAAAGGTTATGATGGAGAAAAAGGCGATCTTCGGTGGCGAGGGCAACGGCGGTTTAATATTTCCAGAGCATCTACTTGCCCGAGACGGAGGGATGAGCATCGCAAAAGTTCTTCAGCTCATCGACGAAACTGAAAAGAAGTTGAGCGAGCTAATCGCTGAAATTCCACGCTATCACATGATAAAGGGCAAGGTAGAGTGCAGAAATAGGGAGAAACTTTTGTCTGTGCTTAGAAAAGAGTTTCCAGAGGCAAATCAAATCGATGGGGTAAGATTAGACTTCGAGGATGGGTGGATACTCATTCGCCCATCTGGCACTGAACCGATTGCAAGGATTTACGCAGAGGGGAGAGAAAGAAGAAGAGCGGAAGAGCTTTACAACGAGGGTGTTCGAATTCTAAAGAGAGCTTTGGAAAGCTAATTATTTAATACCCAAGCCTATCAGTTTTATGCGGTATCGAGATCTCCGCGAGTTCTTGGAGAGGCTTGAGAACGAGAACGAACTTGCGAGGATCAAGACTGAGCTTAGCCCAATTCTTGAGATAACGGAGGTAACAGATAGAGTGGTCAAAAAGGGTGGCAAAGCTTTACTCTTTGAAAGACCTAAGGGATACTCGATCCCGGTTTTAACCAATGCGTTTGGCACAGAGAAAAGAATGCTAATGGCTCTCGGTGTGAAGAGCTTTGATGAAATTGGTGAGAAGATTTTTTCAATCGTCAAAAAACGCCCCTCTTCGATTTTTGATGCTATAAAAAGCTTTGACAAGTTCCGCGATTTGATGGCAATGGCTCCAAAGAAGGTTAGAAATGCGCCTTGCAAGGAAAAAAGTGCGGAAAGCCTCGAGAAGTTTCCGATTCTGAAGTGCTGGCCAAAGGATGCGGGAAGATTTATAACTCTGCCAGTAGTGATAACGAAAGATCCCTTCACTGGAGAGCTGAACGCGGGAGTCTATAGAATGCAGGTGTTCGATGGAAAAACTACCGGGATGCACTGGCAGATCCATAAGCACGGGGCTGAGCACTTGAGGCGAGTTTCAGAGCTTGGAAAAGACAAGATCGAGGTCGCGGTTGCGATTGGTGTTGATCCCGTGGTCCTTTACTCCGCGACTGCACCTTTACCTGAAGGTATGAGCGAATTCGCATTTGCTGGTTTCCTTCGTGGAGAAAAAGTGGAGGTTGTGGATTGCGAGACCGTTGATCTTCAGGTTCCAGCGACTGCTGAGATAGTTTTGGAAGGTTACGTTAAAGTCGACGAGCTCAGACTCGAAGGACCGTTTGGAGACCACACAGGCTATTACACGCCCCCAGAGCCTTATCCAGTGTTTCGTATAACGAACATAACGCACAGGGAAGACCCGATTTATCATGCGACGATCGTTGGAAAACCACCGATGGAAGATGCGTGGCTTGGAAAATCGACGGAGAGAATTTTCCTACCAATAATCCAAATGCTGAATCCAGAAATCGTGGATATGAATCTTCCAGTAGAAGCGGGATTTCACGGAATGGCCATAGTTTCGATAAAAAAACGATACCCAGGGCAAGCGAAAAAAGTGATGTTCTCCCTTTGGGGCCTTGGAATGCTATCTCTGACAAAGATAATCGTAGTTGTGGACAACGACGTGAACGTGCACAACTTAAGCGAAGTTCTTTGGGCTATCTCGACGAGATTCGACCCATCCAAGGATGCGGTATTGCTACCTCCTTCACCAACCGATGCCCTTGATCACTCCGCGTATACGCCGTGCTTAGCTGGAAAGCTTGGAATTGACGCAACGAAAAAGACAAAGGAAGAGGGCTACGATCGCCCGTATCCAGAAGTTGCCGAGATGTCGCAAGAAGTGAAGGAGAGGATAGATAAAATATGGGGAGAGATAAGCAAGTTTCTATAGACGCGGAGAGACTTTACAAGAAGCTTTTTAAGATTCCAGAGGAAAAAAAGCTGATTCCAGTTTTTTTAGTGCTATTGGCAATTCTTTCTATTCTCGAGTTCTCAACGCTTTTTTTCACAGCCCTTGTTTTGGGAACGATCTTCGCTTCGAAAAAGCTCATAGGGCTTAACTTCAATCTTAAAAGAACAGTTTTTCTTGCACTTCTAATCATTTTGCTTGGTTTTATCTCTCTTAAAGCCTTTAGAAGTTTTTCAGGAGCTTATTTCCTTTTTTTGGCAGTTCTTTACTTTTGTTCTGAAAGAGGGTTTATACCCTCCGCGATTTCTTCTTCGGTTCCATTTCTAATTCTTGACCCATCTTCCGCCTTTGTTCTCGCGATCTCCGCATTGACATTCTTTCTGTATCTTCGATTTCTCAACTTTGGTCTCGATTTGAATTTGAGGGACTATGTAAAAGGTTTTGTGAAATTTTGGCTTACGGACGATCCGAGACTCCTTGAAAAAGTATTGTCCAAGGACTCCGAGACTTTTGAAGGTAGAGTTAGATGTCTTAGAATTGGAAACGCTAAGCTAATATCGACCGATTTTCATCCCGGTCCTTTTAGGAACTTGGGTGGGTCTAAGTTGGTGGAACTGCTCGATTTTCCTAACTCGGTTTATCTTCACTCTCCTTCTGCACACACGAGAGATCCAACAACCGAAGAAGATGTCTTAGCGATAAAAAACTCGCTCGATTGTAATGGAGAAAAGATCGATGCGATGAAGCCTTTTGAGATAGAGGGAAAGAATTTCAAGGTCTTCTGCTTTCCTTTTGACAAGATTAGACTCATTTTCGTAAGTGGGAAGAGAAGAATAGACGACTTCATCGTTGAATCTGAGAACTTTGTCGTAGATTGTCACAACGCAAACTTCCAAGGTGAGCTGAGCTTTGAGGAAATCGAGGAAATCAAGGAACTTGTTAAGAGAGCGGAAAAAATTGAGAGCGAAAAGGCAATTTTGAAATCAGGCTTTGTGAAGACGGAGTTTAGCAGTGATAGCATCGTTCGTTACCTCGCAGCCGTTATCCTTGATTACGGCGAAGATAAGTTCGCAATCGTTGTTTTTGATTCAAACAATGTAGAACTTGACTTCAGAGAAAAAGTCGAGAAGATGTTTTCTCAGTTCGGCTATAAAGCGATCGTTTGCTCCACCGACAACCACAGGAAGACTGGTGCGAAGGTTAGAGAGTCCTATAAACCCGCGGGATCGTGTTTAGAGGATTATGAAGCGGTCGAGAAACTGTTGAATAGTTGTAAAAATCTTGAGCTCGCTGAAGTCGATTTATCTTACAGCGAGAGAAGAGTAAAGATTAGAGTTCTGGGTAAAATCTTGGAAAAGCTTGGAAAAGTTGAAAAGAAGGCGAACTTCTACATCGCAGTCTTTTTCTTGCTGATCATCCTCAACCTATTTCTCCCACTCGCAAAAGTTATTTAGTTCATGAGTCGATTTTTCAAGGGTGGTGACGTGGAACTCGTGGATCTGATAAGAGAAGACTACTACATCATAAATGCTGACGAAACTCTGTCAAAGCTGTTTCCACTGATAGAAAAGCTTGGAAAAGACAAAGCGCATGCGATCTTGGTTGAAGAGAATGGAAAAATACTTGGCGTTGTTAGGGAGAAGGACTTGGTCAGAGGTAGAGCGTTGAAGAATCCGCATGAAACAAAAGTTAGATCTTTGCTTGTGAGGACTGGAGCGATACCATTTGAGGAGCTGAGTGCAGAAAAAGTTGCGAGGAGGTTCATAGAAGACGCGACCCCCTTTGTTCTCGTGAAACTCAGAGAAAAGAGTGGTGTGATCTACATCAACGATTTCATCAGATTCATTAGGGACTACTTCGAGAAGATCAAGGTAAGAGAGGTCATGAACGAGGACTTCTTGGCTGTTAGGCGATTTGACACGGTTGCGAAGGCTTTGTCTCTGATGAAAAAGATGGGCACAGATAGAGTCGTGGTTGTAGACGAGCATGGGAAAACGATCGGAGTTCTCACCGGAAAAGACGTCATCGATCGTGTGATCGCCCCAAGAAAGAGGGCAAGGATGGGCGACTTCAGCGGTGAAAAGGATAAAGCGCTTTCGATAATGGTCGAGAGTGTTATGAGCTCTCCGCCGATTTGCGTCAAACCCATGGATAGCGTCGCAGAAGTCGTTGATCTGATGGCAGAGAATAGGATTTCAAGCGTGGTAGTTGAGAGAGATGGGATTCCAGAAGGTTTGGTGATGAAGAGGGACATTCTCGAGTATTTCCTGAAACTTCAGGAGAAGAAAGAGCTTGCGATTCAGTTTGTTCTTCAGAACGTTGAAATGAACGAGTTCGACAGAAAAGCGATCTTAGAAGATGTAGAGAAGTTCATGAGGAAATTTAGCGATTTCTTGGGGAATACGAACGTATACGTTTATCTAAAGAAGCAGAGAGTCCATTACAGGAATTTGCCGTTGATAACAGCGAAGGTGAAAGTTTGGAGTGACAGGGGGATCTTCATAGCCACGGGTGAGAGTTGGGGAATTGAGTTTGCGTTCCACGTTGCACTCGAAAAGCTCGAGAGAGAGGTTCAGAAGGAGAAAGAGCTTTCAGAAGAAAGAAAACTTGAGAAGGTTGTCTACGAGTTCTTCGAATAATTTAATCTTATTTTAATACTTTCTGCATGTTTTTTAAGCCCCTCTGCTTCTGCGAGCTTAACTGCGACGTTTCCAATCCTTTTTAGAGTTTCATAGCTAAGCTGTTGAAAAGTGAAGGACTTCATAAAGCTTTCTACGCTTAAACCACTGAAAATTCTTGCGTATCCCATCGTTGGAAGAACGTGGTTCGTTCCGCTTGCGTAGTCGCCGAGAGCAACAGCTGAAAAGTCCCCGAGAAACACGCTTCCCGCATTTTTAATTTTACTTAAGAACCTCTCTGGTTTTTTGCAAAAAATCGAGAGATGTTCTGGAGCAAAATCGTTTGCAATCTTTATCGCTTCTTCCAGGCTTCCGACAACTTTAACGATCGCAGAACTCGCAATCCTCTTGACTTCTTCCGCAATTTTTTCTGAGGTTGTTAAAACCACTGCAACAGCGAGTGGGTCGTGTTCAAGTTGTGCGAGGCAATCGTAAGCTATAAACTCCGCTTTTGCAGTTTCGTCTGCGATTATCAGAATCTCTGAAGGTCCCGCAGGCAGATCTATTGCGACATCGTTTGCAACGAGCATTTTTGCTGCGGTGACGTAGACGTTGCCTGGACCAACGATCTTTTCCACCTTTGAAATCGTTTCAGTCCCGTAAGCCATAGCTGCGATCGCTTGAGCACCGCCAACGCTGTAGATCTCGTCAAATCCGGCGATGTTGCAGGCGACGAGGGTTAATGGATTCACCTTTCCCTCTGCGTTCGGCGGTGTGCAAGCTATGAGCTTCTCAACACCAGCCATCTTTGCGGGAACTCCGATCATAAGCGCTGTAGAGGGATAACTCGCCCTTCCGCCGGGAATGTATGCCCCAACTCTCTCAATCGGAACGTATATCTTCCCCATGAGGCAATCCTCGAATTGAATTTTGATCTCTCTTTCCACGCTTGTAAGCATGTGGAATCTCTCTATGTTCTCCTTTGCAACTTCGAGCGCATCGATTAGCTCGTCATCAACTTCTTCGTATGCGCTCTCGATCTCTTTCTTTCTGACCTTTAGCCTTTTCAATTCCACGCCGTCGAAGGTTTTCTCGTATTTGATCACAGCTTTGTCTCCGTTCTTTTTCACATCTTCTACTATCGGTCTCACTTTTTCAATGAAATCGCTAAAATCAAGCTTTTTTCTGACCTCTTCGAGCATAATCCTCCCTCAAGATCTCAAAAAAACGATTTACGGATCCAAATCTTGAAACTATTCTTAGATAAAAGTCGTCGAGAACTCTGCTCGACGCCCCCCAAACGAGTTCCCCACAACACTCAAAGTTTGCCCCCCAATCTGCAACTCGCCTCGAAAGTAAAACGTTTTCGAGCTTATCGACGAGAACTTTGCTCACTTCTCTTGAATCTGGGTTGAAGTTTATCTCTTCTGCAACTCCAACCACGGGACATATCTTTATCCTATACTCGAGAACCTCTCTGGGTTTTAAAAATCCGAGAACCTCCACTTTGTTTCTTTTCAAGCCCAATTCTTCCTCTACTTCTCGAAGCGCAGTTTCTATTACATCTTCTCCTTTTTCCATCATTCCACCTGGAAACGCCACATGTCCCGCGCTTCGGGTTAGATTTTTGCCCCTCTTTATCATAACGATCTTTGAATCCTTACACTCTAAGATCGGAACGAGAACCGCAGCGTTCACTTTTCCATCGTTCTTGGTGTTCAAGATCTCTTTGAGTAAACTTCTCAACACAAAGTCTCTATGCTCTTGGATTATATAAGCGTTGAGCTTCTATCACCTCGAACGTCCAAAG
>CALIUJ010000088.1 GCA_938048785.1 uncultured Archaeoglobaceae archaeon
TCTCCAAGAGCTCGTTCACGAGCTTAACGTCTTTGCTCACGACATGGTAAACCCCATCTACACCCATGATTTGTCCAAGCAAAGAAAGGGTGATGCACATGTTCTTTCTTCCGCCTGCGACGTTCAAAAGGATCTTGTCGCATTTGTATTCTTTCCTCTCGTCTTTTATTATCTTCGCACATATGGACATAAATTGAAAGTTCTCTTCAGTCGTGTTCACGTCTTCGAACGGCAAAGAAACCTCATGAAGTCTTATTTTTGGATATCTCCGCTTCAATCCAATTCTTATGATCTCATAACCAGCTTTGACGTCTTCGTTTTCGGTCGTCAGCACGACTAAGTCGCTTATAGGTTCACCAATTCCATCGACGAAGGTAGTTATAACTGGCGGACTTAGACCGAGGGGCGCAACGACTGCGACCTTCATAAACTAATTTATCAGTGGCTTTTAAGTTTTTTGAGTTTGGAAAGATTTATATATTTCCTTTTCACAGAGTAGCAAAGGGGGATAAAATGTTATCACTCAACCCCATAAGTTTAGAGGTTTTAAAAAGAGAACACGTCGTTGCTGGCGAAGAGCTCGAAAGGTTTTTAATTGGAAAGAGATTTAATAGCTTGAAGAACTTCAACGACTCCGTAGCAGGTTTTCTGAGGAACAGCGACATTTGCAAAAACTCACCCGCGGACACGAGATTTCCCGGATTTTTCTCCACTCTCTCGGATCACTCGCTGTCAACTTCAGCCATCGCAGTGCCACTTGCCTTAGAATTGTTGAGTTTGGGTGTAGATTTCGGCTCGGAATACGATGGAAAGTTTGCAGACATGCTTAGAAAAAGAGAAGACTTGAAGGAAGTCGTTAGATGCGCTTCACTTCTTCACGACATAGGAAAACAACCACCATGGCAACACGACGAAAGAACGAGAAAGCACGTGGAAAGAATACTGAAGATGGTAGGATTTGAGGAGATTGCTAAGGAGATTGCAACATGCGCCTCCAAGCACCACTACAGATGGGGAAAGGTGGAAGAATACAAGCCGGAAACCAAGCTCGAATGGGTAATCGCACTCGCGGACAAGATATCGGTTGCGGACAGAGTTATATCGCTCGATGAAAAGATGGTAGAGGTCTGCAGGTGGATACAGCAAAAACTTGGTAGTTGGCTTGATGAAGACGACGAGAAGAAGATAAATTCGATCATAGAGTATTTGGAAAAAGGCGAAGTCGAAGGAGAAATTGAGTATTTGGTTCCATCAAATCCTCGAAAGGTGGACAGCAAAATCTTCAACCTCGAAGAGGTTTTTGGCATAGAACCAGAGCTTGGAGTTCTTTGTCTCGAAATCGCGGGGATTCAAAGGTTTATAAATGCCTCTGACTTTAGAAAATACGTATCTGGGGCGAGTGTTTTGCTCGAAAACGTCCTAAGAGAGATCGGAGAAATTATTTCAAACAAAGTTTCTCCGGAGAGTCTAATCTATGCCAAGGGTGGCTCTTTGCTCGCCATAATCCCACCAAGCTACTACGATGAAATCAGAGAAACAATTCTCAAGCACTTCAAAAAGAGAACGGTCGTGGTAAAACCTAAGCTACCTCCCAGAATTGGTTACAAGCTTTATGAACTCAAATACGGACCAAGGCTCTTTCTCGAAGACCAGTCGGAAAGCTCAATTAAGAGGAGAAACTTTGGAGAAGTAGTTTCAAGAACTTTAAGCTTTCTGGAGACAGAAGAAACTCTTGAAGACAGCTTGTCAATTCCAGTGGGCGAAATATGCAAATACTGCTACGAATTCAAGGCTGAGAATTATTCAGTAGAGAACGAAAGAATATGCAGACGTTGCCACCTCGTGGTCGAAGAACACAAGAACACGAAAAAGCAACCTTCATTCACTTTGGATCTCGAAAAACCTGGAATCTCTAACCTGGACAAAAATTCGAACGAACTAATTTGCAAAATAGTCAGGAGATTTGAAGAAAAGGTTAAAAATAAAAAAGTAATCGCGGAGCTAAGGTTCAAAAAGCTAAAGAAGATTAAATTCCACGGTGTCTCGACTTGGAACTATCTCGGCAGGCAACACTTCCTCGGCACCGGAGAAGAAGATAGACCTTACGACATTGCGTTCATCAAAGGAGATGGAGATAACTTTGGAAAGGTGAAAGAGTCTGCAAACTCGATAACTTTGTTTAGAAAGATATCTGAAGTCCTTGAGAACGTTATCGAGGACTCCATAGTCGAATCTTTCTCAGAAATTCTGATAAAAATGCTCGAGATTGCAAAGCTCTACGAGGTGCAATCCGAGGAACTGGAGTTGGAAATACCATTTGACGTGGTTTTCATTGGTGGAGACGACTTTTTAGTCCTAATGGATCCAGCCTTCGTGTTTATCTTCGTGAAGAGCTTTCGAAAGAACGTTCAGAGACTCCTTGGGAGCAGAAAGAATACTTTTGAAAAGGATATCAACGAGGCACTCTCTATCTTCCCCCTTGGGGTTTCTATGGGAGTTGCGATAGTTAAGAATAGGATTCCTATAAAGGCGACGATCGAAGTTTTAAACGAGATGGTGAGGAAAGCGAAAGTGAAGTCCAAGGAGGACAAGAGACCCTTCGGTAGCGAGATTTACATTTACATGCAGAAGTTTGATCAGATTCCAACAAGGGACGAGTTGGAGCTTCAAGAAAAATACACTTCTTTCCCAATGGACGGCGAGGAATTCCAGAGATTCGTCGAAGATCTAAGCTTCTTTGTAGAAAAAGGAGTTTCGCCAAACTGGTTGGAGAGAGTTTTTGGGAATAAGATGCCAGATTCGACCGCAGATGCGTGTGTGGAGCTTTTATTTAAGATGGCAAGAACAAAGAAAGACGAGAATAGTTACGAAGCGCTTAAAAAACTCTACGAGATGCATGGAAAGTTTCAATCACCAGATGTCAAGTATTTCCACATAGATCTCGCGGACTCGCTGAGGATTCTAACTGAAAACGTTAAAGAAAAGCTCGTTAAAGAAACCGCGAGGGTGTTGTTGGGTGATTAGCATGAGCCCATGGTTTGACGAAATAGAAGTATCTCTTTTTTTACGGAATTTGAGAATTGGCGGAGCTAAGGATGAGGAGGTGGACTTAGGGGTTGCTCCGTTGAGATACGCTGCAAGTAGCATAAAGGGTTTGCTTAGAAAAGCGGCAATCAGAGTTTCGAACTCTCTAAACACCAAAGATCTCACAAAGCAGATTTTCGGCGAAAGCGATTCTGAAGGAAAGATACAGATAACCGTAGAAGAGTGTGGCGAGAGTAGTATTAACAAGAGATTTGGAGTAAAGATAGATCCACGCTTGGGCTCGGTAAAAGAGAGGCATTTGTTCTCCTACAAGTTCTTAGCCTTGGAGTGCTTAAAGTTCAAGATAAAACCCTTGGTCGAGCTGAGCGAGGAGGAGTCAAAGTTCCTTTTTTACTGCTTAAACTACTTGAGGTACGAATCGCTTGGCGGTTTTGGATCGAGGGGAATTGGTCTAATCGAAGATGTGAAAATAGACGATAGTTTCGTGCGATTTTTGGAGGAGAAAGTATGAGGGTCTTTCTCGTTGAACTCGAAACGATCGAACCAGTCACCATAGCATCGAAGAAGGGTAAAACGAGCTTCATCGAAGGACTAAACTACATTCCCGCGTCATCTATCGCAGGAGCCATCGCGAGGGTTTGTGTTTTGAATAACCTTAAGAACTCCGTAGGTAACTGCAAAAATCTCAAAGATACGAAAAGAACCCCAGATTGTGGCACTTGTTCGGAGAACTGTCTTTATAGGAAGATATGGGTGGAAAAGAGGTTTAAGATTACCAATGCAGTGATTGGGAAATGGGATTACGAAAAACCTGGAATCGTTGGATTGCAATCTATTGGAGAGCAGAGAGTAGGTAAAAGAGACAAAAAAGACCTCTTGTTGTTCTTATTCCTCGAAAGAATGTTTTGGCTCGGAAAATTGAAAAGCAGAGAATTTTTGAATGTTTTTGAGCAATTAAAGGAGAAAGGATTCAAGAAGAGAGCTTCGGACTTCGACGGGCAAGGCTTTAGATCCGCGAAGGTAGTCCAAATAACGAGAACGAGTGTAGGGGAGAAGTTAAGAACCTCTAAGGAAGGAGAACTCTACGGCTTCACAGCGATAGCAGAAGGGCAGACCTTGAGATTCATGGCAATAGGCGATGAGGAGCTCGAAGAAGTTTTTAAGGGAGAGATCAAAGTTGGAAGTTGGAGATCACGCGGAATGGGTCTTGTTAAGCTAAGACTCGTGGACTCCACCGAATACCGAGACTTTGTCGAGAAGAGATCGTTGGCGATAAAGAAGGGGATCGAAGGGATTTCAGAGCTCACGAGTGACTTTGGACTCGAAGGCTATTTCACCACCTATACACATCTCACCGATGGAACTAAGATGTATGATTCCGAGTTTTCAATTACGAGATTTAGAAGGCTCGTGAGATACGAGAGAGTTGAAAGAGAAAGCAGTTTTGTCCTAACAGAAACGATTTCAGCCGGATCCGCTGGAGTTCTTAAGGTAGAAGAACCGGAGAAAGTCTCCAGAGACCTTGCTGAATCTGAATTAAGACTTCATAAGTTTCCATGGTTTGATTGGGTGTTTTTTAGCCACCCCGTGCATTATGAGTTTGGAGTTTTGAGGAGGTGATGTGTTGTGTCGGAAATTGAGATCGCCTGCAAGCTTTTACAAGACATAGAGGTTGTGAA
>CALIUJ010000089.1 GCA_938048785.1 uncultured Archaeoglobaceae archaeon
TCCGACGAACCACTTCGTTCCGGGAAACTTGTTGAGATCTTCAACGACTTTCTTGAACCTCTCAGAATAGACAACACCGCAAAAGTCCCAGATTGCGCTCCAGAAATCGGGAATGTTTTCAACGGACCAATTGTAAAGATCACGATAATCATTTAAACGAACTCCAAAGTTCTCATTAACATAGGCTATGAAGCTTGTTATGTTCGCTTTTTTAACAATCTCTTCGTTCGGTTTCCAGAGAAGCCCCATGCCCTAATTTTGATTTAGGATATATGATTTTTTTGGTTTTGATCGATACAAAATCGAAAAAGCTTTATACCCAAAATGAGAATAACACCTGATGATGCACGAAAAGTATTTACCCCCGAAAAATCTGTGGCCAGATTTTAGAGTTTCGAAAGAACTCTACGAGTCTCTTCCGGAAAAAGTGAACCTTGCAGAGGAGGTTTTAGAGAAAACCACAGAAAAGCATAGAAACAAAGTAGCAATTTATTTCGAGGATAAAAAGTACACGTATCGTGAAGTTTCAGAGCTCTCGAACAGAGTTGCATCGAAACTCGTTGAGTTCGGCGTAAAACCATTAGACAGAGTTGCGATAAGGTTCGCAAACGTTCCCGAAGCTGTGATTGCAAACTTTGCGATAATCAAAGCTGGAGCGCTTCCTGTTACATTGCATCCACGATGGAGCAAAAAAGAAGTTCTACACGTCTTAAACGACAGTGGTGCAAAGTTTGTCTTCACACAACCACCTTTGCTCAAGGAAATTGAGGAGGTAAGAGAGCAGCTTAAATTTTTGGAAAACGTGATCCTAGTTGGAGATGAAAAGATTGCAGAAGAGAAGAAATACATGAGCTTCGAAAAACTCGTAAGAGAAGGGGACAAGAGATTTAAAGCAGTCAAATTAGATAAAGATAGCCCTGCAGTTTTGCTATACACTTCTGGAACTACTGGACCACCGAAAGGTGTAATACACTTCCTTCCGGGTGTGTTAGAGACTGTGATTAACGTGGGCAAATACGTGTGGAAGTTAAGTGAAAACGACGTGCTTGGCAGTGCAGCACCGATAAGCTTTGCTCTTGGTTATGGTGGACTTGCGATGATTCCTTACTACTTTGGAAGCGCAGTTTCCCTTATGAGACAGCCAGAGCCAGATTATGTTTTCTCTATGATCGAAAAACACGGAGTTACCGTGCTTTCGATGGCACCGACTTGGTACAGGAAAACTCTGCCAATTGTGACAAAGATGATGGAGAAATACGATATAAGCTCTATCAGACTTTTCACCGGTGGTGGTGAAGCTTTTGGAGCAGATACAATAAAGGATTGGTATGAAAAGACAGGTTATATGATTGCAGAGGGCTTTGGAGCGACAGAGCTCTTTTACATAGCGATTTCAAACGCTGCAGCTCCTAAACCAAAGCCAGGCTCGATTGGAATGCCCGTACCAGGTGTTGAAGTTACGATCCTTGATCCAGATACGAAAGAGCCAATAAAGGAACCAAATAAACCAGGATTATTGCTGATAAAGGCTCCATGCGGAACAGTTTACTGGAATCCCTATGCAGAGGATGGAAAACTGCTCAAGAAAATGGAGAAAGACGTCCTCTTCAAATCAGTTGCACTTGGAGATCTAGCGTATTTCGATGAGGAGGGCTATATCTGGTTCGCAGGAAAGGGAGAAGACATAATAAAGAGCTCCGGCTATAGAATTGGTGCAGACGAAGTTGAAGTTGCAATCCTCAGTCATCCTGCAGTGGATGACGCAGGAGTTGTCGGTGTGCCCCATCCAGTGAGAGGAGAAGACGTGGTTGCATTCGTGGTGCTGAAGAAAGACTTTGAGGCAAATGAGGAGACGAAAAAGAGCATATATGAGCATCTGAAGTCGAATCTCGCAGTTTACAAACTCCCGAGAGATATAATATTCGTAGAACAATTGCCAAGGCATTTGACTGGAAAACTCTTGCGTAGGGAGCTAAAGGAGATTGCGAAACAGCTCTACAAACCAAAGGATTAAATCTCAATTTTTTATTTATTTGGTGATCGTTATGGTCGAATTGCTTGGTCCAGGTGGAACTATAGAGATGGTCAGGGCAGTCTTAAGCAATGGAGCGGATAGCGTTTTTGTTGGTGCTTTTGGGTTCAGCAGAAGAAGTGGCTACGAACTCAAACACTCTGAAGTAAAGGAAGCGATAAATATCGCCAAGGGAATGAAAAAGAAGATATACATTGCAATGAACGCCTTTATAGAAAAGGAAATGATTCAAACGCTCTTGGAAAAGAGAGTTTCCGACTACGCAAAGTGGGGCGCAGATGGGATAATAGTAAAGACTCCAGAGTTCATGAGAGCAATTAGTAACTCGTATCCAGATCTAGAAGTCGTTGCGAGCGTTGGATGCCACATAGACAGCAAGGAGAAAATAGACTTTTACAGCAAAATGGGTGCAACAACAGTGGTTCTGAGCACCGAACTCAGAAGGGACTTTGAAAAAATCGCTGATCTGAGCGACTACGCCCATAGCCTTGGACTAAAAACAGAGATACTGATAAACGGAACCGCATGTTATAGGGGGGTTGGAAACTGCAACTTCTTCAGCTATTTCAAAGATGCGTTTGAAACGATAACGCTCGTGGATTCAGATGGATTTAAGGTGGAGAAGATCTTCGGCAATCCGGAAAAAGGAGGTGGATGCTACAGACCCTGCCTATACATAGGCGATCCGATCGTTAAAGCTTTGGCGCCGAGTAGCGTTTTAGAAGAAATGCGTATCGAAAAGAACTTGAACGAAAGGTTCACACTTGCAAGAGAAATTCCAAAGTTTTTGGAGATTGGCATCGATATCCTGAAAATCCAAGGAAGAAAGTATCCCGTAGATCTCGTCGCATCTATGACAAGGATTTTCGCAAAGATACTGGAGAAATCCCTTAAGGCTCGAGATCCAGACTTAAGCGAAGAGATATCGAGGCTGGATTTGCTTCTAAAAGAGCTGGATGCGATAAGAGAGGAGCAAACGAAGAAACTAAGGAAAAAGCTATACGAAAAATTAACCCCGAAAATTGAGATCGCACAAGAATAGGGGATCTGATAAAAATCGATAACCCAAGTTGATCTCTTTCACATTTGACAAAAATTTTTAAACCCTTCAAAAAATTTCGAAACATGGTAAAGCTGGATTTCATGAAAACGTTCATCCACGTTGTGAACACGGGTAGTCTGAAAAAAGCTGCTAAGGATCTTGGTATATCTTTAAGCACAGTCAGTTTCCAAATAGATGCGCTTGAATCATTTTATGGTGCTAAATTGCTGAACAGAGGAATAAAAGGTGTAGAACTCACGGAAGAAGGGAAGATTGCGCTGAAGAACATGGAAATGATAATAAAGAGCGTCGAAGAAGTGAAGAGGTTGATCACGAACATAAAAGGGGAAAAGATCGTGCTCGCATCTGGAATGGTTGGACTAAACATAGTTCACACGTTGCAAATTCTGCTTAAGTCCCGATATCCTACCTTGGAGGTTAAGCTCGAATTGAGGGGTGCACACGAATGCGTCCGAGGGGTTCTGGATGGTGAATACGACTTTTCCATAGCGGGAGATTTGCTAAGAGAGCATTTAAACGATCCTCGCATTTTTGTAGAAGAATTGGGAGATGACAAGTTGGTTCTGATAACCTCAAAGGAGCACCCTCTTGCAAAGAAAGAGCGTGTATCTCTCGAGGAAATAAAAAAGGAGCCGATGATAATGCTTACAGACGACTACGGAATCACCACGAGCACAAAGAAGGCACTTGAGATGAGTGGCTACAACATCTCGCAGTTCAACGTTGCTTATGTCGTCGGAGATTACTACTCAAAGCTACACGCAGTCAGCACTGGAATAGGGATCGCGATAACTTCTCTGCTTGCAGCTTGTAGGGCTTATGAGGTTGGTTTAATTGAAATGATGGACATATCGGATTTGAAATCCAGCAGAAAGATCTACTTTGTCGCATCAAAGCTCGCGATGGAGAGTAAGAAAATGAAGGAATACGCGGAATTCATAATCACAAAGGGAAGACAACTTTTCGATGACTTCAAAAGCAATTGCAAATACTTCGAAAGTTAGTTTCAAATAAATCGAAACGATTTTCGGATTTCTTGCCCCAATTTACGAGAATCTTCTGAATTTACAAAAATTTAAAAGCATTTCGAATTTTTCTAACCGTTAAAATTTTTTCGTAATCTATTTGATAAAATTCGAAAAAATTAAATACATGGTAGAGACTTCGAGGCATGCTCGACACAGAACTCTTGCTCGACGATTTGAAGTTCGCCAAGGCTATGTTAGAGAAAGAGAGACTTAGCACCGCGGACATGGTTTTTGCACTGAGAAACCTTTTGAAACTAAAATACTACCCGGTCGCTATAAAATTCTTCTACAGCGAATCTGAGATCGAGGAGTTCAAGAAAAGCCATGAATACCTCATAGCATCCCATCCATTCACCTTCTGCCACTTTTCCGCATCGTCCAGACAAAGGGGCGACGTTTTACTCGGGGACAAAAAGACCCTTGGCTGTAGCAACGCTCGATATCTCTTCAGTTGGAAAGAATTCGATGAAGGAGAAGTGAAAAGCCATATGAAATACGTAAAGAGCAAAGAACAAGCGGAAAAATTTGTAAAAACAAAGCCCAGATTACCA
>CALIUJ010000090.1 GCA_938048785.1 uncultured Archaeoglobaceae archaeon
ATGAGGGATTGAAACTATGCTCCTACCGTTACTTCCCAGAGTGCTTCGTCTTTGTTTTGAGCCTACCTATGAGGGATTGAAACTGATTCGGCGCAATTGTTATAACGTTAGAGCTGGGGCGTTTTGAGCCTACCTATGAGGGATTGAAACCCCCCTCCTCTTTTTCCCCCGAGCCTTACTTAGGGGTTTTGAGCCTACCTATGAGGGATTGAAACGTGGACTGGCTCAGTGGGGCAGAAGCCCTTTTGCGGTTTTGAGCCTACCTATGAGGGATTGAAACAAGTACTGGACGCTGATAACTTGCGCAAGCAGCTTGCAGTTTTGAGCCTACCTATGAGGGATTGAAACTAATTTCTAAGAATCTCTTTTACCAACCTCTAACGGTTCTGGTGTTTAGCCTACTTATAAGGGATTGAAACGCCCCTCCAATCCCCTTGACCTCAGAGTAACACTATCTCTTGTCTCCCATCCTCCTTTCCTAACCTTTGTTTTGAGTGCTTGAAAAATTTTGCCGTACATCGGGGCTAAGGGTCCTTTGCCTGCAACCCAGTGGTTTTTTAGAGGTACATCTTGCTTAAACTGGAAATTTCTAATATAATTTGTTGTGGAATTGTTTCATAACTTTTTCGAAAGAGGTACATATAATGCCTAAAGTAAGTATTTACACCATCGCAAAAAAGGTCGGTGTCTCTCCAGCAACGGTTTCACGAGCCTTGAACCATCCCGAACAAGTATCCCCAGAAACGCGAGCGAAAATCCTTCAAGCAGTTGAGGAGTACGCCTTTATCCCAAGCATCCTTGCCAAACGCAATGACACCATTGGCATCGTCTATAACTGGCGGGAGGGTATATTCCGTAACTATTATTTCTCAAGGCTCCTCAACGGCCTCTCTTCTGAGCTACAGAAGTTTAACTACAACATGCTCCTTTTTGCTCAGGACCGCTTTGCCTCACCTCAAGAATGGCGAACGTTCCTCCATCAACACCACGTCGGTGGGATTGTTCTTGTAACACCCCCAAAAGATGATCCACGCATACAACCTCTCCTTGCTTTGGGACGTAGCGTTGTCGTTCTTGGATCACGCATCGAAGGAGACGTACACTTTGTCGACTGTGAGAATGTTCAATCGACGCGCACCGCCATGCAATACTTATTCGACCTTGGTCACCGGGCAATAGGGTTTATCGGGGGAGACCTGACACAGGTTGACCATGCGGAACGTTTCGAAGCGTACCAGAGTTTCCTCAGAGAACACGGTCTTTTCCGAGAAGAATATGTTCACATAACCGAAGACATTCACTCCTTCCTCTCCGGACAGGGGGGATTTGAAGGCGCAGTAAAACTCCTCAACCTTCCTTTGCCCCCGACAGCCATATTTGTAGCAAGTGGCAACTGCCTCCTTGGGGTTCTCCGTGGCATCCATAACATGGCTAAAAGGGTTCCTGAGGATGTCTCTATCATTTGCTTTGATGACCTTGAAGAGATTGCCCCAAATATTACCTCCATTCGACAACCCATTGAGCGTATGGGGCGAGTTGCCGCAGAAATTTTGATCCGCCAGATGATGA
This sequence comes from uncultured Archaeoglobaceae archaeon, assembly GCA_938048785.1. Lineage (GTDB taxonomy): Archaea > Halobacteriota > Archaeoglobi > Archaeoglobales > Archaeoglobaceae > WYZ-LMO2. Next base: position 1,570 of record CALIUJ010000090.1, read on the forward strand.
AGGGTGACGGAGTTACCAAACCAGAGCAAAAAATTCTTCCCTGCCAGCTTATCCTTCGAGAATCGGTGAAAAGCCCTCCTCGAGAAGGGAGGTGAAAAGGGAGAGATTGGGACCTTTTCAGAAACTTAGACTTTCTCAGAGAACCTAAAAGAAAGGAGGAGACACCATGCGAAAACTGTGGGTAATTGTGTTGTTGTGCGCTTTCTTTTGGACCTGGGGAGTTTTAGCGCAAGAAAAAATCACCCTCCAATTTTGGCACACCTATAGCCTCGCAGAAATCAAAGTGCTCACCGAACAAGTAGAACGGTACATGCAGGAAAATCCAAATGTCCAGATTCAGCTCACCAATATTCCTTTTGAGCAACGGGCAACAATGATCATTAACGCCATAAAAGGAGGAACTCCTCCAGACCTTTATCGAGGAGATATGCCCATGCAGTTTGAAATCGCCCGCCTCGATGCCGCTCTTCCTCTTGAAGAATACATCACAAAGTTTGACCCTGAAATGCTTCAGGACGTGCCTCAGAATGTCTGGGACATGTGCACCTACAGAGGGCAAATTATAGCTATTCCAGAGGACTTTTTCGTACCAGTCATTTACTACAACAAAGACATGTTCCAGGAAGCAGGAATAGCCTCTTTCCCGACAACCTGGGAAGCTCTCCTTGAAGCTGCACAAAAACTCCACAAGCCTAGAGAGGGAAAGTTTGGGATTGAATGGATGTCCTGGGGCGACGGACCATATTGGTCCACAGGTGCCCTTTTCCTCTCAAACGGTGGTGGCTTTGTGGAGAACGGAAAGGTCGTTTTTGCCAGTGAAAACAACGCGAAGACCTTTGAGTTCCTTCGGGAACTTTTTACGTACACTCCTCCGGGACTTTCAACCTTTGGCTATGACGATTGGGACAAAGCCTTCTACCTTGGCAAGGTAGGCATACAGCTTGGAAATGGTTCGTGGAGCATCGGAAACTATCGAGAACTTGCCCCAAACCTCAACTATGGCATTGCTCCTTACAACATAGTTGGTCCTATGGGAACCGAACCTGTGGTGCCAGGGCACGGTGTCTGTTTTTACATGGTCATGAAGGGCACAAAATATCCTGAGGAGGCTGCAAAGGTACTTACCTGGCTTGTGAGTCCTGAAAACCATCTCGAGTGGTGCGAGAAACTCTGGCATACTCCCGTACGTACCTCGACATTTGCTAACCCGTTCTTTGACGATCCCCGCTTCGACGCCTTTAAATTTGAGCTCACTAGGGCTCAGGCTATATTCACTGGCGATATCGCTACAGTCTTTAATCCTCTCATTGCTGATACCTTTAGGCGTGTTTTCTGGGACATTATCGAAGGCGGCTCGAACATACAGGAGACTCTGGAGAGTGGTGCCAAAGAGATGGAAAAAATTCTTGCGGAACTTGGCCAATAAACGCATACCCTCCCGGGAATTTCCGGGAGGGTATGGGGGTAAAGATGATGACGCTTCGAAAGAGTACACGGTGGATTCTCTTTGTCCCTCTGGGTGTTTTCCTTGCCATTACGTATTTCTACCCAATGCTGTATCAAATTCTCCTAAGCTTTGAAGAACACACTCTCTACACTGCTGAGCCATACTTTGTTGGCCTTCGGAACTACGCCACTGTTCTTCAAGACCCTCTCTTTTTCACAGCCCTTAAAAATGCCTTCCTCTGGACAGTGCTTTCCGTTCTCTTTCAGATTACTCTTGGGCTTTTCGCCGCTCTACTTTTGAATATTCCCCGAAAGGGATACAGAACTTTTCGGAACTTGAGTCTTCTTCCTTTCGTTCTGCCCCCTGTAGCTATCGCTGTAACTTGGAAATGGCTCTATAACCCTCTGTACGGGCTTATCAACTACTTTGTTGTCCTTCTTGGAGGAGAACCGGTGAATTTTTTGGGAAGAAACCTCGCTTTATATTCTGTTGCTTGGGTCAATATCTGGAAAGCGTTTCCTTTCTACGCGCTTTTCATCCTTGCTGGCCTCCAATCTATTCCTCAGGATGTATACGAGGCAGCATACATTGATGGAGCAACTTCTTTTGGTGTCTTCAGATACATAACCCTCCCCCTTATCCGACCCCTTCTCTCTGTTATGGCTCTTTTTGCCACTGTATGGACCTTTAACTATTTTGATCTCATTTACTCTATGACCCAGGGTGGTCCAGGACACACCACTGAAATCCTTGCAACCCTTGCTTACAAAACAGTCTTTTTGAAGCTCCGCTTCGACCACGCAGCAACAATAGGTGTATTCATGTTCCTTGTGAATTTTGTCTTGAGCCTTGCGATTCTCTCTTTTTCTAGGAGGACTGCAACGTGAGGCAAAGACTTCTCTCTAGCGTACTGTACTATGCACTCATAGTACTGATCCTTGGTGTTATTCTCATTCCCATCTATTGGCTCATTATGCCCTCTTTTCTCCCAGCAAGTGAAATGTTTGCCTTCCCACCACACCTTGTTCCCCGCTCCTTTACCCTGAAAAACTACTATGACCTTGTGGTAACTTACCCAAAGACTGTGACCATAGACATGCTCCTTTACCTTCGCAATTCCTTTATAGCTTGTGGAACTGCAAGCGGCATCGTTCTAGTGATCAGTATTCTTGCCGGCTACGCACTAGCCCGTTCTTCCTTTCGTGGAAAGGAGGCCCTCCGGACAGCCATTCTCCTCACTCAAATGATGCCTGCAGTACTCTTTTTTATCCCTATATACCTCTTCATGAAACGGCTGGGGCTTGTGAATAATCTCCTTGCACTTATCCTCGTGTATCCCGGCATGGTCGCTCCATTCAGTACTTTTATCAGCGAAGCCTACATTATGAACATCCCCCAGGAAATAGAAGAAAGTGCGATTCTTGACGGAGCAAGTACTGGAACCATCCTTTTCCGGATTATCTTTCCTCTTTCCGCTCCTATGATTGTGGCTATCCTCATTTATTCCTTTGTTTGGATGTGGAACGATCTTATCATTTCCCTTGTCCTCTGCCACGCTAACGAAGTCCGTACCGCCAGTGTTGGGCTTTTTAGCTTCATTGGTGCAGCCACAGTTGAATGGGGTGGGCTTTTAGCAGGAACTGTTCTGTGCATTTTACCACCCCTTGTGCTTTTTGCGTTCTTCCAGAAATTCATTATTCAGGGTATCCTGGCAGGAAGCCTAAAAGCATAAAAGGAGGATTGCCCATGCCTAAGGTCTCTCTTGACGGTTTGTGGACTCTTGAGAGTTTTCCATACGGAGAAGGACTCAAGCACAATGCCCACCGCCCCGATTACGCTCCTTGCGACGCCATCCCAGCTTCTGTTCCAGGAGAGGTACATCTTGACCTCCTTCGAGCAGGACGCATAGAAGAACCGCTTTTTGGAGAAAATGCAAAAAAGTGTCAATGGGTCGAGGAAAAGGAGTGGTGGTACCGCCGGGAATTCGAAGTACCTGAAGAGTTTCTCTCTTTTCCTGTAGAGCTCGTCTTCGAGAGCATCGACACCGACTGCGATATCTACCTCAATGGAGAACACATAGCCCACCACGAAAACATGTTCATACCTTTGGTGCTCAATGTCTCAGGAAAGCTCGCGCAGCGTAATACTCTTGTCGTCCGGGTCGACGCAGGGGTACAAAGAATCAAGAACAAACCCTTCCTCCCCTATCCTGCGGGCAGTCCAGAACAGGACTACCGGAGAGTCTGGGTACGAAAAGCACAGTTTACTTTTGCCTGGGATTGGGCACCTCGCCTGGTGAACGTTGGCATCCCCCGAAGTGTGTATCTGCGGTTTTTTGAGGGCTTTGCTTTGCGAGACGTATTCCTCCAAGGAAAGATCCAAGGAAAGTACGCCGCTACAGTAACAGTCTCTGGGTACGTTGAGAATTTTTCCTGCGACTTTGCCTGTGAGCCAAGGCTCACCTTGCGACTGCTTCTCTTTGAGGAAGAGGGGGAAAGACTTGTTGCTGCACGAGACGTCACTCTTCGAGCATACCCAGGACTCACAAACTTCAGTTTCTCCCTAGACCTTTCTCCTGCTCGCCTCTGGTGGCCAAACGGATTCGGAGAGCCGCACCTCTACAAAGTTGTGCTTCTTCTTTTAGGAGAAGATGGGCGCGAACTCGATCGTTTTGAGAAACTCTGGGGTATCCGGGAAATTACCTTAAAACAAGAACCCCTCCCAGAAGATGAGGGAGAGTCTTTTATCCTTGTGGTCAATGGAGAACCGATATTTTGCAAAGGAGCGGATTGGGTACCGGCAGATTCTCTTATCCCCCGGGTGACAAGAGAAAAGTATACAAAACTTATTGATGAAGCAAAGAGTGCCCATTTCAACATGTTCCGGGTCTGGGGTGGAGGAATATATGAGGATCCGTTCTTCTATGAATACTGCGCCCGGTGTGGCATTATGATATGGCAGGATTTCATGTTTGCTTGCGCATACTACCCCAAAGACCCAGCATTCCTTAAAGAGGTGGAACGAGAAATCGAAACAGTGGTGAAAAATCTCCGCAATGAGACGAGCATTGTCCTGTGGTGCGGGAACAACGAACTCCAGTGGCTCCACGAAAGAAATAAGATGATAAGCGGACGCATGGACTTGGAATTCCCGGATTACGAGATATACCACGTCATCATGCCTCAGATCGTCAAAAACCTCGACCCCACAAGACCCTTCTGGCCATCGAGCCCTTTTGGGGGAAAAGACCCAAACTCTGCGTCTGAGGGTGACCGCCATGCTTGGGAAGTAAGCATCCTTGCCGAAGATCTGAAAGAACGAGTGAACTACGAGAATTACGCTCGTGATCGGGGAAAGTTCATCTCGGAGTTTGGAGTTCTTGCGCCCCCAAGTCTTGCCTCCCTCAAAGAGTTCATCCCCGAAAACGAGCTTTTCCTTGATTCCCCATCCTGGCAGTTCCACAATAATGTCTTCGAACGGGAAAATATCCGGGGAATGCTTCGGGAATTTGTGAAAGATCCGAAGCAACTCTCTTTTGAGGAGTACCTCCACTACGCTCAGATTCTCCAAGGAGAAGCACTAAAATTTGCTCTTGAGCACTGGCGGCGGCGCAAGTTCCTGACAGCGGGAGCTCTCTTCTGGATGTATAGCGATTGCTGGGGAGCTATTGGCTGGACGATTATCGATTACTACCTTCGAAGGAAAGCGAGCTACTACTTTGTTCGGAGGGCTTTTCAGCCTATAGACCTCTCGATACAGAAAAACGAAGATACGGCCGAAATTTTTGTAGTTAATGATACGCAAAAGCATTGTGCTCTTTCTGTGGTGTATGGTATATCTTCTTTTGAGGGAACGCCACTCCTCTCAGGAAGCGAATCATTCCTTGTGCCGCCAAATATCGCCATGCGCATCGTAACCGTACCCCTTGTTTCTCTCCGAGGACAGGAAAGAGATGCTTTCCTTTGGGCAGTTCTCTATGACGGCAGGGACCCTATCGATTGGGAACGGTGTCTTTTTGCTCGCTTTAAAGACTGTAACTTTCCTAAGGCCTCTGTGACAGGAAACCTCCTTGAAAAGGGAAACATAAAATTACTCGAGCTTGAAAGCAATGCCTTTGCCTGGTCAGTTTGTCTTAACCTCCCCGAGGGATTTTCCCCCGAAGACAACTACTTCGACCTCTTCCCAGGGATGAAGCGGCGCATTCGCATAGAGGGAGAGGGAATTTTAGAAACTAAGGATATCCAAATTACCTGGAACAATGCCTAAAAGAGGGGGCTTTCGCCCCCTCTTCCCC
>CALIUJ010000091.1 GCA_938048785.1 uncultured Archaeoglobaceae archaeon
ACCAAAACGCTCTTCTTAGAAACAAATCTCCTACCGCGCATCTTTCCAATTCCCGCTCTCTGTCTTCTTCTTTCCTTTGATCTCTCGATGTCCGCATAAACGCCAATGGCTTTCAAGACCGAGATCGCTTCTTTGGTTTTACCCACCGCTTCAAACTCGTCAACCACTACCTTTGGCACCTCTCCTTCAAAAACGTGGTTTCTCGATTTTACAAGGTCTGGATTTGCGGTTGCAGAGATTGCAGACTTCAACGCTTTTCTCATCTCCTTCTTGTTTATCTTCTCTTCCCACTTCTTCTGAACTTTTGGTGGATGCGCTTCTCTACCTCCCACCGCTTGTGGAACGACCACAGCTCTAAGACCAAGCTTCCATCTCGGAACTCTCGCATAGCCATGTCCAGGTCCCCAGTTCTCCCATGCGTAGTTAACTCCGCTCAATGGATTTGGTCCATAAGGTTGTCTGCGATGAGATTGAATTGCGTGAACCGCCTTTCTTATTATGTCTGGACGAAAATCCTCGTTGAAGATCGCAGGCAACTCGATTTCTTCAACAACCTCTCCCCTTAGATTGAGAACTTTCGCCTTCATATCACTTCCCCTGCTTCGAGCTCGTGCTTACATAAACCACGTTAACTCCAGTGAACTCAGCCTTAGGTGGTCTTATCGCATCCCTTATGCGAACCAGCCTCTTAACGCATCCAGGAATTGTTCCCGCAATTACGACGTAATCGCTTCTAAGAACGCCGTAGTGTGGAAAACCACCCTTTGGAGTTACTTCTTCACCATTGGTTCCAATCTTGATTATTCGCTTGTTGAACTCAAGCCTCTGATGGAATCCCATCTGTCCATACTGCGGAACTGTCCACCTGATGCGATGCGGAAGCCATGGTCCAAGGGTTCCCACTCTTCTGTGTTTGCTACTCCTTGCATGCTTTGCGTCGAGCGTTATAACTCCCCATCTCTTAACCACTCCCTCGAAGCCCTTGCCCTTCGTTATCGCGCTAACGTCAACTATTGCACCCTCTTTAAAGACTTCTGAAATTCTTACTTCCTTTCCAAGCTTCGATATCGCATAGTTAAGTGCTTCGCTGAATTCTCCGCCGACTCTTTGCTCCATTACATCCGGAACCTTCTTCGGGACTCCGCTGATCAGATAAGGTTGTGTGTAGGTTATCACTCGAACTTCACTACCTTCGATCGATCTCAAAGCTTCTACATCGCCACCGTTTTTCGGAATCTTCAACCTTCTGTCAAGAAAAGTATCGAGCTGATTTGTCCATACCTCTTTTGCGATCTGCAGACCGTATTGCGTCTCCTTGTAAACCCTTATCCCAGCGACTTTCATCGGCGGAGTTTCGAGGATTGTAACTGGAATTATTACCTCCTCGCCATAGGTTTTCGAGTTCTTTCTGTCGTCGATCATCACGACGTGCGTCATTCCAGCCTTGTAACCAGCGAATCCCTGAAGTCTAACTTCTTTGCATTCGGGCCAAGACCTTATCCTTGGAACTATTCTGCTTGCCCTCTTCCTTGGAGAGAACGCTAAGGATCCTCGCTTTGGTCTGTGCGTCTTCATCTAAAACCACCCCAATACGAGATGAAATTGACGATTGCCAAAGTCGACATTATTGCCTCCTCGAGGCGAACGCTCTTCACACCTTGCTCTGGAATCATGTTCCAAGCTTCCACTTCCATTTCTATCCCCATCCTTTTCATTATCTCAAACACTCCCTCCTTAGGGTTTCCGAACACGAACGTCGCTTTTCTAATTTCCCCCAACTTTGGCACTTTCCCCTTTCGGGAGGTTACTACCACGTCCTCTTCCTTCAGCACATCTTCAAGCTCCGCTTCCCTAACCCTATACCCCCAGTATTCCGTAGCTTCAGCCTTCTCGACTCGCAACGGGGTCTTCGAAACGATCCTGACGGTGACACGTGCACCCCTTGCGTCGTCGCATTGAAGGGGTGCAAGGGCTTTGACACCTACATCGACCCATCGCGTTCCGTCAGGGGCAACCTTTTTTACGACCCCTTCCCTCAACTCTCCGATTTTTAAATGTTTCGACTTGTGCGAAGGGATCGCAAGCGGTGGGACTACGCCGATGTATCTGAGATCTTCGTCGATCGGAAAAAGGAACTTCCTAAGATACTGGGGAGTTTCAAGAAACTCTAAAACTTTCTTCATAAACCTCGTTTCGTCCAAGATTGGATCTCGATAGATTATGAGCTCCTTAACTTTGTAAATCGCAAGAGCCCTTGCAATTGTTCCGAGCTTGTAGACCTTTATCTTCTCGTCAGTCTCGTTTATGAGCGAAGAAGAGGGGATTGCTACTTTGATTTCCATACCCTCGGATAGACTCCACGGTCCATCAAAACCCTCTCTACGTCAACCACTATTCCCCTCTTCAACCCGAGCATGTCTTCTGCGTTGACCAAAGCCTTACCAATTGCCACGAGTTCACCTTTTGCTGTAAAAACCGCGACGATTTCCCCTTCTCTTACTTTTTTCTCCACAATCGAAACCCCTTTTATGCTCAGATTTGCGCCGTGGCTAATCGCATCAACTGCGGTGTCTTTGACGACTATCTTCGGGATCCCTGCAACTGCCAATTCCATTGGTTTTACTATTTCTCTTATGTAACGTTCTTCTCCCTCCTCCTTCCAAAAAACAAAGGCATCGAGGAGATCTTGAAGTGTGTAGCAATCCATTTCTGTAAAACTTCCCGTCTTGGTTCTCCTAAGCTCTTGCATATGCGCTCCAACGCCTAAAACTTCACCCATGTCCTTGCAAAGCTTTCTTATATAAGTCCCGGATTCCGTCGAGACCCTAAAAAGAACGTCTCTCCCATCGATCTCTAAGATTTGCATCGAGTAGATCTCCCGGATTCTCAACTGCTTTTTGACCGCGGATTTCAGCGGAGGTTTCTGAAATATTTTCCCCGTGAACAACCTAAATACTCTTCTTATTTCTACCTCCTTCACGTCCCCATGAAGGCGCATGAGGCAAACGTATTCCTTACCAGACTCCTGCAAAAATTTCACGAGCTTGGTCGCCGTCTCTATGAATATCGGTAGCACTCCTGTTACCCTTGGATCAAGGGTCCCCGCGTGCCCAGTTTTCTTAACACCAAGTATATTCCTGACCCACACAACGACTTCATGACTGCTTGGACCCATTGGTTTGTCTATGCAAACAAAGCCTTTCTTTATGTGATCTTCAACGCTTCTCTTGTTTGGTGGGCAACCATACTCGCTTGGTTCGAACTCCTCGATCACGTAGTAGTCTCCAAGTTTCACAGAAAAAGGACGTTAAAGGCTATAAAAACCTGACCCTCACGGTGTTCGAAGTCTAATGACAAAAGTCGTTCCCTTTGGAACGTTGTCTTCAACCCTTATCTCGCCCCCGTAGCGTTCCAAGATCTTCTTAACTATGTAAAGTCCAAGACCCGTCGAAGCCTTTTCTCCATAAGAAAAGCCCTCGTCAAAAATCCTACCCTTTATTTCATCCGGGATCCCTTTGCCGTAATCAGAAATGCGAATCTCACAAAAGTCGCGGATGCGATTTATCTTTATCGTCACCTTCTCAGTCCCGGAGTGCTGAACCGCGTTCTGGATTATGTTCTCAAAAACCGTCGCAAGTCCTTCATCTGCAATTGCTTCGCATTTCCCGTCTATTTCCAACGGGATTGGAAAATTCTTTGAAACGCTTTCAGCGATTTCTCGGACTTCCACGATCTTTAGCTCCCCAGCTCTAACTGCAGATTCGAATTTCCTCAAGTTCTCAACAATTGCAACCGCCCGATCTATGCTTTGTTTTGCTTTCTCGCAATACTCCTCGCTTTTCTCCTCTTTATAAAGCTCCATAAACGCAATCGCAGATGTCAAAGCGTTGAGAGTGTCGTGACGAAGAATTCTGTTGATCAAAGAAATCATCCTCGAAAGTTCTTCCTCTCGCTTTCTCTTTTCTTCGAGCTCCGTAACATCCGCAAGGGACACTACACCGTATCTTTTCCCATCGACAACCGCACTTGTCCCATGAACCATCACAATCCTGTAACTCCCATCCTTTCTTTTGATCTTCAAGGTGTAGGGTTCAATTTTTTCCCCTCTTATCCTTTTAGCAATCATTTCTCTTGCCTTTTCCCTTTCCTTGTCATCAAAAAGCTCCCAGAAAACCCCTCCAAGAAGCTCATTCCTGCTGTAACCCGCGGTTTCTTCAGCCGCTTTATTAACATAGACAAAGCCTTTCTCATCGTATACAACCATTGGGAACGGAGATATCTCGACGAGGTTGCTGAACCACTTGAACTTCTTTTTAGCAATCTCCTCCTGCTCTTTGAGATCTCGATATGCGCTGAGAAGCCCAAAGAAGAACAAGATTAAACCCAAGGATTTCAAAATCCCATCCAGAGTTGTGTCGAAAAAATTTGGCTCAGAAGTGAATTCATCGAGCAAATCCGTTATCCATGAGATTGCAAAGATTCCCCAGCCAAACGTCAGCTTTGGAAGTGCTCTGAGCGCGAAGAAGATGACAATAACGGTTGCAAGAATTGAGCTTTCGATTGTTACGTTTTCCCAATCGATCTTGTCTTTGGGATGCAAGGGAAATGAGATGAGCCAAGCTATTGCTACGAGCATCCATATCAATGGAAATAACCTCCACGTCGTCTTTGAGCTAAGCACAAATACCGACTTTTTCGTGTTTAAAATATTTTTCTTACAATTTTGAAACACGCATCTGTGTTAGCAATCAAATCTTTCGGATAGCAACTTCTCGATCGCCTTCTTCAACTTCTCCGCAACGATTTTTCCATCCACCTTCCCCCTAAACTCTGCCATTGCTAAGCCCATCAAAGGCTTAAAAGAGTTTTCTCCTTTCTCCAAGATCAAATCTCTCTTAGATTCGACGAGCTTCTCTATGAAGACATCGAGATCTTGTTTTGAGCCAAATTTTGAAACGATTTCTTTCTCCCCAGCATCCGGGTTCTCTATCAAGAACCTTAGCGCGTTTTCTGCGCCTTCTTTTGCTATTTCTCCACGCTTTATGAGCTCGAGAACAACTCTAAAGTGCTTTTCTTTGAGAGCTTCGACGTTTAATCCTTCTCTTTTTAACTCCGTTGGAATCACGTGTATGACCCTTGCAACAATCGTTGGTGATACGGAAGTCGAAAACTCTTCGAAAAGCCCATGAAGATTTGAATCTGCGATTTCGTAGGCTAAATCAAAGGGTAAAAGTTTCGCGTATCTCTTAGCTCTCTCTTCTATGAGCTCTGGAAGTTCCACGTCCAGATACTTTTTGGTAAGCACTGGCGGAACGTCGGTTTCAGGATACATCCTCGCAGCCCCTGGAAGAGGGCGAAGGTAAGAAGTCGTTCCATCCTCGTTTGCCTTCCTAGTCTCCTCCGGGATTCCGACAAGGCAATAACTTGCCCTCTGGATTATTCTCGACAAAGCTTTGTCGACTCTCTCATCTTTTCCCGCAGCTAAAACGATCGCATCAACTTCGCTGGCTCCAAGGAAATCCCTCAGCTTCTTAACTTCCTCCGCTGTTATCCCATAGGCTGGAAGTTCATCCGTGTGAAAAACTCCGCCAAGACCAAAGCTACGAGCTATATCTGCGAACTCGCTTCCAAGCCTTCTTCCGGGCTGAATTTCTTTTCCAACGAGTCCAGCAAATCCACGGAGCAAAATCGCTTTTACTTTTTTCCCCCTCAGAATCTTACAGTTCGTAGATTCAAAAACCCTTGAAACATCGAAAATCTCCTCGAAGACTTCCGCTCTTCTATTTATGAGCTCCTTCTTTATTTCCAAAAGATTCTTTTGCCTAAGAACTTCGTATTCGACGACCTTGTCGATCAAATCGAGCTCTTGAACGCCTTTTATCTCAACCCTCGCTCCATCACGGATGCTTATGTTCACGTCCTGCCTTATTGTGCCAATCCCTCTTTTCACCTTGTTCGTAGACCTTAATATCATTCCAAGCTTCTTTGCAACTTCTTTTGCCATAATTGGGCTCTTAATTTCCGCTCTTGTTCCAATCTCAATGAGTGGAATTCCAAGACGATCGAGAGAATAAATTGCGAATCCTTCGCCTTCTTCAATTTTCCTACAAGCTTCTTCTTCGAGACAAAGCGTTGCAATTCCGATTTTCTCGCCTTTTACTTCGATTTCTCCATCAACTGCAACGAGCGCAGTTCTCTGGAAACCAGTCGTATTGCTACCATCAATTACGATCTTCCTCATAACGTGAACTTCGTCCAAAATCGTCATCTTAAGCATCTTTGCTACTTGGATCGCAATACTCAACGCTTCTTCGTTCATCTCCCTCGGTGGCTCTTCATCCGCTTCGACCAAGCAAGTCGTGTCGTGGAACTTGTACGAGAACTTCCTACCCCTCTCAACCTCTTCTCTCGCAGCCCTATCTTCTTCCCCTATTTCGCTCTTCCTAAGCCTGAGATAGCGCTTTATCTCGAGAATTTCTTTTCCTTGCTCCGTAGGACAACGACAGAACAGCTTTTCTCTCGTGTCCAACTGTTGGTGGATTTCTATACCCACCTTCAGACCAACGTCCTCAAACATACTTTCTTCACACCCTCCTTTAGATCTACTATCACCGCCTCCGGCGCGATCAAGGGCTTTAAGCCTGCGAAGATCTTCATAACCTCCAACGCCTGAAGTCCACAAGTTAGCGTGTAGCTAACTGGATCTCTTTTGAGCTCTGGATACTCCACTTCCCCAAAGCGAATGCCGTCTGGCAAAAAAACCGTGACTATGTCGGGTATGAAAGGTATTCCTATCTCCTCAGCGACTTCCGCGACTTTTGCCATGTGTTTGTGAGCGATAACCAAATCAACGCCTTTAAGCAATTTTCTAAGCTCGGATTTGTTCTCTGGATAAAGATAAGAGATTACACAGCTCTCTTCAGACCTCGGATGAACTATGTCGTAGCAGTTTGATTCCAATGGGCTTAAGGTGCAATCGTAAAGAGTTTCGAAAGTCGTGATAAAATCAGAGATGTAGCGAATGCAACCAATGCCACATCGCCAAAGTATTTCCAGAAGCAGTCTGCTACCAACAACGCCTACGCTGAACTTTCTCAAATAGTCTATCTTGTCTTCGCTCATCAGATCTTTCCAGAAAAAAATACTTCATAGTTCCTCGAATCTCCCCTTTAAGCTCTCGAGGACCTTCGGCAAAGTTGTGTATTCCATTTCTTCCGCAGACAACCTATGGGGCTCAAAGGGACCATGTCTGCGCATGTATTCTGCGATCTCGTTGGCTTTTTGCCTTGCGTAGTCAAAGGCTGGATCGTCGAAGAGGTCAACTGGTCCAATTAGTTTGCCATTGCAAAGCTGAAATCCCGCTGCGATGCACCTCGGTGGACCATCGAATCGAGTGCACTTCGCATACTTGAATGGCACGGGCATTATTGGTCCATTGTGACTTCCACGCATCCATCCACTGACCAAATGCGGGAAAGAGAACGCTTCGAGTATTTCACCAACTGCAGGCAAACCACTTTGGGCACGAACAATTGCGACTGGATCGTCTTTCCCCACGTATTCCCCAGCAACTTGGTAAAGCTTTTCCGTGCTTATAACCGCAACTGGCTCATCGGTGGGAAGTTTTCCCGGCTTCGGATAAACTCTTTTGATTACGAACCTGCTCTTTGCACCGATTAAAGCGAGAATGCTATACATCTCCTCTGGAGCCTTCATCATCACTTTTTTGTGCTCTAAGATGTCCCAAATTTCGAAAACAAAGCCCGAGTGCATCGATGGGTCGATCACGAGTCCCGCGGTGTTGAAGGGATCCGCAAAGATCTTGAAGATTGGCAGATTAAACGCCCCCGGCTCTGTTTTGTCCATCATGAAGGCAACAAATGGTTCAGCTTTCCTTTCTGTGAACTCTATTTCCGCAACTCCCGGTCCAAGACCTCGAACGTTTCCAGAAAAAGCGTCCTTTAACAAGTCTTGCCCAGCTCCATATAGCTTGAGCTCCTTTGCCTTTTCCGCACATTTTTTAAAGATCTCCCATGCGAGACCGTGGATTTCCTCGTTGTCCACGCCTTTTCTATGGGTCATGAGCAATTCGAGATCGTCGCCTGCGTTGAAAACACGGAAGTCTATTAT
>CALIUJ010000092.1 GCA_938048785.1 uncultured Archaeoglobaceae archaeon
AAGAACAGTCTCAATTATCGTCCTCACGTCCGCATCTGTCACTCTTTTTCCTTTATCTCCGAGCTCCTTTATTCTTGCCAAGATCTCTTCCAACTGGTTTGGATTTGCGGAGTATCCAAGCTCTTTGAGAATCGCTTCAACGCTCGCCTTTCCAGCGTGTTTACCAAGAACTATCACCCTCCTCCTTCCTACGGTCTCTGGAGATATCGGCTCGTATGTTCGTGAATCCTTCAAAAGCGCTGAAGTGTGTATTCCGCTTTCGTGCGTAAAGGCGTTATCTCCTACTATCGGCTTATTTGGTGGAACGATAACTCTTGTTAGCTTTTCTACAAGTTTGGAAGTTGGATACAGTCTTTCCTTGTTTATCTCAAGCTTAAAACCGTATAGAAAATCCAGAGCCATAGTTATCTCTTCCAACGCTGCATTTCCAGCCCTCTCTCCTATGCCGTTGATCGTCGCGTGAAACTCGTTTGCCCCGTTTATCACCGCCTGAACCGTGTTCGCAGTTGCAAGCCCAAAGTCATCGTGGCAGTGAATTGCAACTGGCTTCTTAAGTTCCATCTTGAGCCTCTTAATAACCTCCGCAGTTCTCTCTGGGGTTAAAACTCCAACTGTATCCGCAAAAGTTAGTCTATCTGCCTTAGCCTCTTCTCCCGCCTTCAAAAGGGAGATGACAAAATCAAGATCCGCTCGAGACGCATCTTCTGCGCCAAACTCAACAATTAAACCTCTCTCCTTCGCGTAATCAATGGCTTCAATGCTTTTCTCGATGACAAAATCCTTTCTCTTTCCCGGAAACTTCGCTTGTATGTGGTAATCCGAGGAGGGGGCAACCATGAATATCGAATCCGCGTTCGCATCTGCTGCGGCGTCTATGTCTTCTTTTTTTATCCTTGCAAAACTGCAGATCTCAGCCTTGAGACCGCGTTGCGATATTTCCTTTATAGCGTCGAAGTCTCCTTTTGACGCAATCGCCGTTCCCGCTTCGATCACGTGAACTCCCAATAGGTCGAGAGCCTCTGCTATCATTACCTTTTGCTCCACGGTAAGAGATACCCCTGGTGTTTGTTCCCCGTCTCTAAGGGTTGTGTCGAGCACCAACACTTTCACACTGCAAGGACGGGATAAGGTTAAAAAAGCTTGTTCACAGTTACATCGATGGACATCGAAAAGTTTGTAGAGCTTGCAAATCAAAGAACTATGGATCCAAAAGAGCTTTGCAAAGTTGGAGAAAAAATTTTAGAGGTTGTTGAAGGAAAAGACCGTGGAAAAGTTCTTGGAACACTTGGAAACTTGTATTACGATCTTCGGGAGTTTGAAAAGGCGGAAAAGTGCTATCTCGAAGCGCTTGAAATCTACATAAAACTCGCAGAAGAGAACGAGGAGCTGATGAGAGATGTCGCGGGTTGTCTCTTCAACCTCGGAAACCTCTATCAGGTGTCGAAGAAGTATTCGGATGCTAAGAAGTGTTACTCAGACGCGATCGCAGTTATTGAGTTTGTGCAAGATTCTGATCTCAAGGCTCAAATTTACTCCGCGAGCGGAGTGCTTGAGATAAAGCTTGGAAACTACGAGATCGCAGAAGAACTGCTAAGAAGGGCATTAGAGTTGAGGAACGATGTAAAAGTGATGAACAATCTTGCAATCGCGCTGATGAGGCGAGGAAAGAAGCAAGAAGCTGAAAAAGTTTTGAGAGATGCGTTGAAGCTTGGGAAGGATTTTGCGATTATACAAAATCTCCTCACGCTTGGAGCGATAAGCTTTGAAGAGATCGAGAATCTCGATCTACCGATCGAAATCCTTGCGAAGGTCAAGTACTTGAAGGCAAAAAAGATGGAAAGGGAAGGGAAAGATGCGAGCAAAGAGTTCTTCGAAGCGGGATGCTTGGGTTTTCTCGCCATAAGAAGCGGATTCGAGAGTGTCAACTACATGCACTGCCTCGACAAAGCGATGGAGAACGAGGATATATCCAAGCTCGCAGGTGGGATCAAAAAACTAATCCTCAGGTATTACTACAACGCCAACGTTGATGTGGAGAGAGAAATGCTGGAAAAGATAAATAGAGGTGACTTCGGACAAGGCGTCTTAGCTCTCGTGCTTAGAACAATCGCTGATGACATTAAAAGACTCTCTTAACTTTTCATAGGTCTCCTCAAGAGCCTCTGGAACTACTTGCACATCTGCAAGGACTGGCATGAAAGATGTGTCTCCATTCCACCTTGGAACTACGTGAATGTGCAAATGTTCTGCAATTCCAGCTCCTGCAACTTTCCCAATGTTTACACCAACGTTGAAGCCATCTGGGTTCATGCAGTGCCTTATCGCTTTGATCGCCAGTTTTGTTAACTGCATCATTTCGAGCATTTCTTCCTCACTGAGATCTTCAAGGCTCGCCACATGGCGATTTGGGCAAACCATTACGTGTCCAGGGTTGTAGGGATTTCTGTTCATTACCACATAGCTTTTTTTCGCCTTGTAAACGACAAGAACTTCTCTTTCATCCATTTTCAAAGCGTTGCAGAAAACGCAATCTCTCGGCTTAGGTGCTAAGATGTAGCGAATTCTCCAAGGCGCAAAGATGCGTTCCATAAATTTGCTTCTTCTTTAAATATTTGCGAGTGTCTTCTCGATTCTAAGAAACTCCTCGTGCAACTGAGCCCTAAGCTTCTTCAGAACTTCCTTGGGGTCTTCTGCAGTGTATTTGTATCCTACCCACCCTTGCTCCACAAGCCTTCTTTTCACAATTCCCCGATTCGTCAACTCCTTTAACCTATCTCTCACGAACCTCGTTGATAAGTTTAGTTCTTTCGCAATTTCCCTGACTCCAAGCTCTCCATTCCTCAGAAGGTTGTAAATTTTCACATCAGAGGGCTTTATCCTAAACTTTTCCAAGACTTCTGCCACTTCTAACAGCATTTATCACCTCTGCTCAATTCACATGTGTGAATTTTTAAGTTCGTAAGGTATTTAAACATTGCGAAAATACAATTAATATGATCAACAAGGTTACAATGTTTTCTCATCTTGTTAACCCAGTTACTAGGCTTGCCTTGAAGCAGTTCTCAGGTTACTGCGAAGAGTGTAAGAAGAACAGAGTTGAGGTTGCACTTGAGTTATTCGTCGGTGATCGCAAAGATGCCTGCTGGAAATGCAGAACTGCTGAGAAGGTGATTGAACCAATCCTTTTCAAAGGTGCAGACGCCTTTAACGCAACTCCTGAAGAGATCAAAGTAAAGTTTAAAGATCCTTATTGGCGAAAAGGACTTGCAAATGTCGTAAAAGGTCTTGCAGAGTTTGGAGTGCGGAAACCCTTTGTCCCAGGGGCTCCTTTTCAAGTGGTCTGGGATATAACGTATGCCTGCAATCTTAGATGCAAGCACTGCTACGCAACCGCTGGG
>CALIUJ010000093.1 GCA_938048785.1 uncultured Archaeoglobaceae archaeon
TGTTGCCCAGGAGGCAGAAAAATTTGGGCGAAAAGTTCTTCCTGTCACTGGAGACCTCACCCAGTTTACACCGCTTTCTGAGGTAGTTAGGAGGGTGGTATGGAGTATTAAAACCTTAGTGGGGAAAATCGCAGATCTTCCTTGCAGAAATACCTGACAAGGTGAACAATCATCTGGCTATTGCAGGATTTAAAAGTGTCTATGAGGTTAATCTCTAAGACCCTGGCGTACTATATAGGCAGCTCTTCATCCCTTCAATACTCCCATTGTCATTATCCTGACGAGGTGTTTTTGGAAGGCGACGGCGATGACAAGGATAGGAAAAGTCGCAATTAAACCACTTGATGACAAAGGTCCCCAAGCAATACCTTTGTGAGCAACGAACGTAGATAGAAGAATGGGCAATGTTTCTGTACGATCTCGAGTCAGAACAAGGGCGAACAAGTACTCATTCCAGCTGAAAATCATGCAGAATAGCATTGTGGCGATAAGTCCGGGGAGTACCAAAGGAAGCAGAACCTTTTGAAAAGCCTGTATCCTGGAGCATCCATCTACAAGGGCAGCATCCTCTATCTCAGGGGGTATTTCTGCAAAGTATCTCATAAGAAGCCACGTAGCAACCGGCAGGTTGAAAATGAGGTGAGTAATGATAAGACCAGCATAAGTATCGATTAGCCGATAGCTTCTCATAATAATGAAGTAGGGGATAATAACGGCAATAGGCGGAAGCATACGAAGCGTAAATATCCAAAAAGCAATATTCTTCCTTCCCTTGAATTTGAACCGGCTTAGTGCAAATCCGGCAAAGGAACCGACGAGCAGAGCTATGGCGGTAGACCCTAAAGCAATTACTAAGGAATTGATAAGAGGGGGGATGATGTCAACCGCAATTCCTCCGATTCCTGCAACGTGAATTGCTTCCCCAGAGAAGATTACTCTAAAATTCTCGAGAGTTGGACGAGCAGGAAACCAGACTGGGGGGAAAGCAAAGTACTCGTCAGGCGATTTGAAAGCAGTACTAAACATCCAGTAATAGGGGAAGAGCGACCAACATAGGACAACCCCTATAGCTACCCAAAAGAGAAAGCCCTTGACCGGATTTTTAAGCCGTCTCCCAGAGTACAAGCTTACACCTCCAGACTTACAAAGCGAAGAAGAACCTGGGAAATAATCATAACGAAGATATAGAGAATAATTGCCATGGCCGCAGCGTAACCCAGGCGAAAGTAGGTGAACCCTGTCAAATAACTCAACCAGCTCACTACTTCAGTAGAAGTTCCTGGGCCTCCCTTCGTCAACACCGAGATAGAGTCAAAGACTTTAAAAGCATCCATGAGTCGGAAGAGGAAAGCAAGTATAACAAAAGGAGACAATAGGGGCAAAGTAACGTGTCTCAAGATCTTCCAGCCAGAGGCTCCATCTATTTGAGCGACTTCACTAAGTTCAGTAGGGATTGACTGTAAACCTGCGTAGAGAACCAAGAACATGAAGGGAGACCATTGCCAAGTGTCTACTATGACAAGGCTAAGAAGGGCAAAACCGCTTTCGGAGAGCCAGGCTATTTGCCTAGAGATCAATCCTGATGAAAGCAGGAAAAAGTTGACGGGTCCAAACTCCGGGCTATATAGCATTCTCCACATGAGCGCGACGGCAATAGGGGCCATGATCATAGGGATGTATATGAGAGGGGCAATCACTGTCTTTCCCCGAAAGGGACGGTTAAGCAGAATGGCAACACCCAAGCCTATCAAAAACTCAAGAGATACGACAGAGAAAACAAATATCAGGGTGATTTTTAAGGAATTGAGGAAACGTTCATCCCGGAAGAGGTTGAGAAAGTTTTCAAACCCACGAAATGAAACACCCATAAGGGTAAAGTCACAAAGACTGAGATAAACCCCGTAAACAAATGGGTAGATGGTTATGACAGAAATGAGAACAATAGCAGGGGTTAAAAGAAACCACGGAAGCCAGATCCCTTCTCTTCTTCGACCTACTAAAGGGAAAAAACGCATGGCACCACCCTATTAGCCCTGGATAGGAGGAGACTTGGATCTCCTCCTATCCGGAGTTCCTTAAAGTTTCACTCTGCCTCGTAACGAAGCATTGGTCTAAACTTCTCAGGAAGAGTGGAGCTCCCAAAGTACCTCTCAAGGAGTTCAACCCATTTTTCAGCAACAGCATCTAAAGCCTCTTTGGACCCTATTTCTCCTGCCAGAGCTTTGGAAAGGTAAAGGTCGAGTATGTCTACAAACTCTGCAGCGTAAGGAAGCCGAAGATCTGGTTTCCCCTTGGCAATACATTCCATGTATCCTTTAAGGAACTCTTCTCCAAGCGCGCTGATAACCTCTGGGTTTCCAAAGTGCGTCTCTGCCAAATAAGGCTGAACTCCCGAACCCGGCTGCGTTACTGCCCATATGCTATTCTCTCCAAAAGTCATGACCTTAAGATACTGAAAGGCCTCTTCCGGATTCTTTGCGTCGGTTGGAATAGCGTATGCCCAGCCGGTGGCCAGACATACCACATCATTGGGAGGCAATTTTATGCCAATCTTCCCCTTCACCTTGGAAGCTGGGGAGAGTTGCCCGTCCAACCATGCGTCTCCCCATTGGACAAAGTGGGGAATAGATCCGCTGAGCCATGCTTCTTGCTGCTCTGAAAACTCAAAGTTAAGAACCCCCGGGGGACAATACTTTATGCTCTCCTTGAAGTTTTCCAGTGCCTTTACACCTGCTTCACTGTTAATGGCTGGTTTCCCTTCCCCGTCAAACCATTCTCCCCCGTAACCAAAGAATCGGTTAGCCCACCAAAGGTACATTCTTCCTCTTTGAGCAAGCTCAGAATCCCCATAGGGAACATAGTCAGTCTCGTAGAAGAACTTGGAAATGTCGAGATACTCCTCCCAGGTCTCAGCAGGCCTGAGATCGTAGCCAAATCGAGCCTTGAAGTCCGCTTGGATTTGAGGGTCTTCAAAAAGATCCTTTCGGTAATAGTAGGAGTGTGTGTCACCGTCATAAACAAAAGCGTAAGTCTTTCCACCCCAGCGAGTATACATTTCCCGCATGGATGGGATAATGTCTTCGAAGAGTGGCTCAATGTTGTATTTTTTAATGTAATCGTCGATTGGTTGTATGAATCCCCCAGCCACAAAAGTCGATAACTGGGTGTAAAGGAATTGGAAGGCATCATAACTTCGAGCACCAACGATAAGATCCGTCAATGCTTTGGCATAGAGGTCTTTATGAGGGGATTCAACGATGACTACCTTGTTCCCGCTTTCTTTTTCGTAGATCTCAGCAGCTCTTCGAGGAGATAAAAGGTGTGGTCCTCCACCGGCGAGAATGGTTATGGTTTTCCCTTGGGCACAGGCAACACTTGTCAAAACGAGTGTAAGTACCCCGAAAACCAGAAGACAAACAAGCAGCCTCCTCATGCCTCTCCCTCCTTATTGTAGTATAGTATATTTCCTTTTATATTATAGCAGGATTTTTTGTTCACAACCATGCAGAAAGAATAAGGGGCTGTCCTGAGACATTGCATTTGAACTATCTACTCATTTCCTCTCTCCTTCATCCACTCCCTCATAAAGAAACGCTTTGGCAAAAGTTCTAAGCCAGAAGATCAAAGAGTGTTATCTATCTGAAAAGAAAACACTTTGGATTGCTCGTCGACTTCTTTGCGAGAACCCAAAAGAGATCTATAGGCTCTAAAGTCTTGAGAACAGGTAAAGGGGCTTGAGACCTAATCTTCTTGTTCGTTCCAAAAAGAAATAATGTAATGGCATCCTTCCCATTTCAAGCACTGCAAAGGAATTGGATCTTACGAAACCGAGCTATCAACTTTCAAATTACAGAAAAAAGTAGTCTATCTTGACAGCACCTTTATCATCCCTTTAGAATTCCTAAAAAACAGGCTTTTTCCAAGTTTTTATGAGACAAGGGTTGTACCTTTTTCTTGGATTCGTTTTTCTTCTCAGTTCGTGTCAATTAAACGGGGATCTGGACATCAT
>CALIUJ010000094.1 GCA_938048785.1 uncultured Archaeoglobaceae archaeon
CTCCCAGATCCTAAGGAGAGGTACACCCTCCTTGCCCTGGTAGATGTCAAAGAAGGACATGAGGACCGAGCTTGGAAAGAGATGCTTGCCCTTGTTCCCTACACCCACACTGAGCCTGGCTGCATCCAATACGATATGCACGTGAACCTCGATATGGATACCATGGCCAGGAACTATCGCAAGATTATGTTCTACGAGAACTGGTACAACTTCAAAGTTTGGAAAGTGGACCACATGGGTGCAGAGTACTTGGTACGTTGGTTCAACTTTGCTCCTCAGGTCACTGAAAAGATTGAGCTCACCGGATGGAAGATGATTGATTTTGAATACGCGCCAACAGGAAAGGAGAAATGAGCTGAGGGTATCCTTCGGGGTGTGGTGCCCCGAAGGATATTTTTTTCCTGTGTAGATGTCTATACCAAAAGATGTTAAACTATTGATAGTCCTTTAAAAGGAGGGGTGATTCAGTGGCACGACTTGGCCTTCTCACTTTTTCCGATACCCGGCCCACTGCCTATCAAGCCATGCTTTCTGTGAATCTCGAGTTTCAAAAGAAGCTCGAGGAAGCCCTTAAAAGTACAAAGGAAATAGAGGTTCTTCCTGCACAGAATATTATTCAGACTCCGAAGCAAGCTGAGGCCGAGGTTGCAAGGCTTGAGGCAATGGGTGTTGATGGTTTTCTCTTTCACTTTGCTGGGTGGAGCTTCCCAAATCTGGCCACAGTAGCGGCAAGGCGCGCTCAGGTCCCAATTCTTCTTATTGCCAGTCTCAATCCGGGTTACCCGAGCCTTATTGGCATGATTGCAAGCGGTGCATCACTTGATCAAGTTGGCATAAAACATAGTCGTGTGTGGGGCGATCCTCTGGATCCGAAATGTGTGGCGCGAATCCTTCAGTTTGGTCGGGCAGCTCGGGCCTTACACCGCCTTCGAGGGCAGATTTGCGGCCTTTTTGGCGGACGCAGCATGGGGATGTACGTTGGAACAGCTGATCCCCCTCAGTGGCAGTCGCTTTTTGGAGTAGATCTTGAACACATCGATCAACTTGAGATTGTCCGTCGGGCAAAGGAAATACCTCAAGAGAAAGTTAAGAGGGCTTTGAGCTGGCTCAAGGATGGGGTAGGAAGAATACACTGGGATGGTGCAAGCCTTACCGAAGAGAAACTTGAGCTCCAGGTTCGTGCTTACTATGCCACCCAAGAGATTATCAAAGAGAAGGAACTCGACTTTGTAGCTATTAAGTGTCAACCAGAACTTAGCGATACTTTTGTGACTCAGTGCCTCTCCCAGGCCTTTCTCAACGATCCTTATGATATGGATGGGTTAAAAGAACCCTTTGTTTGTGCCTGCGAAGCAGACCTTGATGGTGCCCTTACTATGCAAATCCTGAAACTTATGACCAATCAACCGGTACTCTTTTATGATCTCCGGCACTACGACGCAAAGGACGATGTGTACGTTTTCAGTAATTGTGGTTCCATGGCTACCTTCTATGCTGGAAGGTCGAATGTTCCCGAAGAGAATTTGAAGCGGGTATCTCTGTATCCGCAAATCTCCTTCTACTACCCTGGAGGGGGAGCAGCAGTTCAGTACATGGCAGCTCCTGGCAAAGCAACTTTTGCCCGCCTGGCGAGGAAAAACGGAAAGTATTGGATGGTTGTTTTCGCTGGAGAGTTTATCGAAGAACCCCAAGAAAAACTCAAGGAAGCTACTTTAGAGTGGCCTCAAGCCTTTGTCCGTTTAAATATTCCTCCACAAGTTCTTGTTGAGACCCTTGGTTCAAATCATCTCCACACGGTAGCGGGGGATTACGTTGACTGCCTTACTGAGTTCTGTGCCATGGTGGGGATAGAGATTACAGTTCTCGGAAGATAGTGTGACAGCAAAATCACAAAAATTCTAAGAAGCATCACAAATGTGTGTAAGGCTTGGGTTTCTTTATTTTACCTCTTTGAGCTGGTGTGAAAGTCGGTGCATCCCTTGACGTTTGGAGCCTTTGATGTTATTATTCTCTCTAGAGTTTGTTAAAAAGATATCATATTTTGGTATTTGTTTTCCATTAAAGAAAGGAGGCGATGTTGTAGGGGAAACGACTTTGGGGCTTTCCCAAGATTTTTTACAAAATTTTAAGGATACCTCGAAAGGAGGATAAAGGACCGATGAGGAAGTGGCGGTCAGTAATTGGGGTATGGGTAGTGGCCCTCGTGGTATTGGCGTGGGGTATTACATTTGCTGAGGATGTTATCAAAGTCGGAGTTATGTTTAGTTTGACGGGTGTAGGTGCACCAACGGGCACTAAGCAAAGAGATGGGGCGCTTTTAGCCATTGACGAGGTGAACGCTGCGGGAGGTATCAAAATAGGAGATAAAGTTTATAAGATCGAAGCAGTTGTCCGAGATGACGAAACGAAACCAGATGTAGCAGTCCGGCGGTATCGGGAATTTATCGAAGAAGGCATAAGGCTCATGGTCCTTGGAACTTTTGCTCATGTGACCACTGCGATCAACGAACAGGCCCTTGATGGGAGCGCTCTGGTTATTGCTTCAAACTCCATAGAGGAAAAGGTATTCCGCAAGGAGAATAAAGCTCCTTACTTTGCTACAAGCCAAGGCGCGGTGGACGCTATTGGTCGAATGACGGCTGAGTACGTTATCAAGACTTTCAATCCCAAGTATGTCATTGCTTGTCTCCCAGACTACGCCTATGGTCATGGAGTTGCTGTGGGGTTGAGGCAGGTTTACGAAAAGCACCCTGATATTAAACTCGAATTTATTTGGACTCCTGTGGGAACACCTGATTTTACTTCCTACATCCTCAAGATTATCGAATCGAAGCCCG
This sequence comes from uncultured Archaeoglobaceae archaeon, assembly GCA_938048785.1. GTDB lineage: Archaea > Halobacteriota > Archaeoglobi > Archaeoglobales > Archaeoglobaceae > WYZ-LMO2. Next base: position 2,838 of record CALIUJ010000094.1, read on the forward strand.
ATGTGGTACAAATGGGACAGTGGGGGACCGATGCTATTGAAATCCTCAAGCAATCCTATGAGCTTGGGTTGAGTAAACACACAAAGATTTTCTTCAATGCTATTGTGGCGAGCCTTGCTGCTGGTATTCCTCCTGAGGCTCTTGACAATATTACGATGGGAATGTGGCTGTACCACGATTTACGGAACCTCAAAGATAAAGATCCAGCAACTTATGAGAATTCGCAGCGAATCCTCAAACTCTGGATGGAGAAGTACAACGATGTGCCAGATGTTATGGCAGCATACGCTTATATCGCTATGAAAGAGCTCTTACGGGGCATAGAACTTGCCCAGTCCACGGAGCCAGAAAAAGTCTGGCAAGCGTTACAGGAGAATCCAGAGTTTATGAGCTTCAAAGGACCCGCCTGGTGGCGCCCCGATGGAAGACCCTTCTATAAGTATGCGTACTTTATTGGCATAGGAAAAGGAGCTGATGAGCGCCTCGATCAGTGGGATTTTGCTGAAATTATTGATTTCTTCGAAACCGAAGCTCTCTGTCTGCCGCTTGAGGAAATGGGTTACAAGTAGGAAAATGAGGCGGTTCCCTCTAGAGGGAACCGCCTTTCTTTGTAACGATGGGAGGAGGCCTAAAGAGTGGAGTTACTGGTTACGGAAGGACTCACTAAGCGTTTTGGTGGTCTTGTGGCAGTCAACGAGGTTAATCTCCGAATCAAAGAGAATGAAGCCCTAGGGATTATTGGTCCGAATGGTTCGGGGAAAACAACCCTCTTTAATTTGCTCTCTGGGTTTTTTGCACCCACAAAGGGTCGAGTTGTTTTTCGAGGGAAAGATGTTACCCGGCTTTCCCCTGAGGAACGAGTTAAGATGGGGATGGTCCGAACCTTTCAGCTTGTTTCGGTTTTTAACTCTTTGAAAGTCTGGGAAAGCCTTGTTCCCTGTATAGTCTGGAATAGCGATATATACCACTCCCTCTGGAAATTCATGACCACTGCTGTTGAAGAAGTTCGAGATAATTCGATTGAAGCACTGAAGCTTGTTGGGCTTAAGGATTACGCGGATTCTATGACCGCAGAACTTTCTTACGGAGACAAGCGGCTTCTTGAAATCGCCTTTGCGCTTGCTTTTCAACCTAAGCTCCTCCTTCTTGATGAGCCCTTCAGTGGTCTGAGTGATGTAGAAATTGGGAAGGTTCTTGCTCTTTTACGAAGCCTGAAAGGTAAAACTACTATCGGTATTATTGAGCATAAAATCTCGATGATTGTAGATTTTGTGGATCGTCTTTGTGTAATGAACGAGGGGCGCATCATCTGTGAGGGGAAGCCCCAGGAAGTGCTTGCCGATCCCCTGGTGAACGAATGTTACTGGGGGAAAGAGGAAGTTGTTGAAGAAGCACCGAGTTCCTCGGCGTTGTAGGAAGGAGTGGAGACATGCTGCAGGTCATTGGCATTGATGCTGCGTATGGTCATGCCCGAGTGCTGCATGATGTATCGTTAGAGCTTGAGGAAGGAGAAATGCTCTTTATCGTAGGACGTAACGGTGCGGGAAAGACAACCCTTCTTCGGACTATTATGGGGCTTCTTCGCCCTTTAAAGGGATCGATTAAGTTTGACGGAGGTGATATTGCCGGCCTTTCTCCGGAGGAACTTTACCATCGAGGTTTTCGCTATGTCGCTCAGGACAAAAAAGTCTTTGGAAGCCTTACTGTTCGGGAAAACATTGAGATTGCGGCGTACTCAAGTGGCGAACCTCTGTCCAGGGCCGTGGATAAGGTCCTTGAAATTTATCCTAAAATGAGGGACTTTCTGAACTTGAAAGCTGGCCAGCTCAGTGGTGGGCAACGACAGATTCTTCTCATTGGACAGGCTCTGGTTGGTACTCCGCGTCTTCTTCTTATTGACGAACCCACCCAGGGTCTTGCAGCAGTTGTAATCAACGAGATTGCCAAAATACTCAAGCGCTTGAAGGGACAACTTTCCGCTATCATCGTAGAGCAAAACTTGCCTCTTGTGACTAAATTGGCTGACAAGGTTGTTGTCCTTAAAGAGGGAAAGGTTATCGCTACACTGCGGGAAGCCTCCGAAATCTGTAATACTGACCTCCTCGAAAAGTCCTTATGAGAAAGGAGTCCAGGTATATGCGGGATGTACTGAAAAAGCAGGAAACAATGCTTGGGGTATCTGTAACCGCGAGAAAATCCTTTGTTGAGGCAATGGGTGGGCAACGAGTTTTGGAGCTTGTCCTCATTGCCGTTGTCTTTCTTGTTCTTGTTCCCTTTCTTGGGGCGCATCGGGTAACGGATTTTGCCATTTTCTGTATTTTTGCCTTGTCTTTTGACCTTCTCTATGGGTACATGGGGAGGCTCTCCTTTGGACACCTCCTGTACCTTGGCGTGGGAGCATATACCGTTGGCCTTTCCCTTCGGTACGTGACCACTAATCCTCTTCTTGCGATAGTTCTTGGAGTTGTTGCTGCCAGCCTTGCTGGAATGGCTGTTGGGGCTGTCACAGTCCGAGTATCAGGAGCAGCCTTTGCGCTGTCAAACCTTGCTTTTAACCGAGTTGGGTGGTTTCTGGTTATGTCGCCCCTTAAGGAAATCACTGGAGGTGAAAATGGCCTCAGTATTCGAAACCTGAGTTTCTGGCTTGTGAACTTCCGGAATCCTAATTTTCGTTTCTGGTTTGTTCTCGTTGCCTTGTTAGGCGTTTTCCTTTTTCTTAGGGTTCTGACTGCTTCACCTTATGGAGTTCTTCTTCGCTCTATTAAAGAGGATGAGAGACGAGTACGTTTCCTGGGGTACAATACGTACTTTTACAAATGGATTACTTTTGTTGTTGCTGCTTCCATAGCTGGTTTTGCTGGAGCTTTAACCGCACTAAACTATGGATACGTGAATCCAAATACTCTTGATGTTCATGCCAATGCCGGGGTTGTCTTTGCTTGCCTCATTGGAGGTTCGGGGAGGCTATATGGAGCACTCCTTGGAGGTATTCTCTACATGCTCATTACGAACCTCCTCCCCATATACTTCCAGCGCTGGGAGTTTGTCCTTGGAGTTGCGCTATTGCTTATCGTTTTCCGGTTTCGAGGAGGCATCTGGGGTGGTCTTGAAGCCCTTCGAAAGAGTATTGTTCTTCGATACAATGCTAGCTCTTCAAAGAAAGGGGTGTCCCAATGATTTATGCAATCATGTACGGCTTAACTGTTGGGGCAATACTCTACCTCATTTCCGTGGGATTTTCGCTCACTTTCGGAACTATGCGAGTGATTAACTTTGCGCATACCTTAACGTATACCATTGGTGCGTACCTTCTCGTTGCTTCTTTGCGACAGGTAGGAATTCCCTTTCTATGGGGAGGGGTTGTAGGAGTTGGCGTTGCTGCACTTGTCGGGTACTGCATTGAGCGGTTTGTTATTCGTCGGTTGTATGGGGAATCACTGGACTATACTTTTATTGCCACTTTTGCAGTTTTCCTTATCGGTGTAGACATTATTAAATGGATATGGGGTGTGTACCCGAAACCCATAAGTGATCCTATAGGGCGGGCGGCAGAGTTCTTTGGGTTTGTATTTCCTGTATACCGTATTCTTGTTATTGTTCTTGCTATTCTTGTTTTCTTTGGACTTGAGTTTTTTATAAGAAAAACCATGGTTGGAAAAATCATTGTTGCTGCGCTTGATAACAAGGAGGGAGTTCGCTGTCTGGGTATAGGAGTTGAGAAGTACTTCACCATTGCTTTTGTCTTGGGGAGCGCTCTGGCTGCCCTGGGAGGAGTTCTCTATGCGCCGATCACTGCAGTCCATCCGTACATGGGCTCTCATATCCTTCTTCTCTGTTTTGCTGTTGTACTTACTGGGGGTTTGGGAAACCTCCGGGGAACGTTTCTTGCCTCTTTCTTCCTGGGGATGCTTATCTCCATTACTGGTCGTTTCTGGCCGGCAGGTTCCGAGATTGTGGCGTTCATTGCTATGGCCCTTGTTCTTCTCCTTCGGCCAATAGAGGCTTGAAGGGACTGCGTCTTAAAATCCCGAGGGAGAGTGATTTCTCATGCTTGTGCGGACAAGGATATACCTTGGTTTTTTGGTTCTTGCAGCCATTGCAGGTGTGGTAGGTTTTATGTCCCTTCTGGCTCTTCAGAGGGTGCGAACATCTTTTGGAGAAGTTGAAGCGTCTTTTCCTTTTCTCCTTGCCACTTCGCGAGTGAAAGACATTGTTTCCCAGGGAAATGCACTCCTCTCCTCGTATCTTCTTGAGGAAAATCCTGAGCGGCTGAACGACCTCGAAGTTTCTTTTACCACTCTCTATAAACGGGCAAGGATGTATCTTGATGCCTTTCGCCTGGGCAGTTCCTCGCAAGGGTTCCTGGCAAAACATGGGGAACTCTGGGAAAAGGAGGGCTTTCCTTATACGCTTCCTCCTCTGCCTCCAGGTGCTTCTCTTGAGGGGAAGATTGTAGAGCTTGAAAGCTTGCAGAATGCCTATGAGACGGAAGCGAACACTATGAGGGCCCTATGGCGTGAACGCCTTGGCTATCTCCAAACCCGTAACGAGAAGGCCGTAGCAACAGATAAGCTTTCTGCTTCTGTGTTTGACTTCGTTAAGGGTGTGGGGGAACAGATAGGAACTTATACCACACCACTGAATGAAATATATCGGAGTCTTTTTGAAGCAGCATTTTGTGGGGACCCTTATGGGCAGATTCGTAAAAGTGTTGACGCTCGCTTTGACGATTTTCGCCGGGTTATTCAGGAGTCAGCGTTCTCTGAGAGGGCAAAAGAAACCCTTCTTGCTAAGGTTGGCGATTTTCAAAAGAAATGTGAGGCCTTTCTCGATGCGCTAAACACTCTTGATGCTTCTAAAAGAAGCGATCTTTTCCTTGAATTCAACCTGGTATACCAGGATGTGCAGAATGCTCTTCAGAGTTTACGCATCGACCGATGGGTTGAGCGGTTAGCCCTTTTTGATCGGGAGCGGAAAAATTTCCTCCTCTTGAGCGGAGAGGATAAAGAACGGGCGAAAACTCTTGCTGACAGTATTCTAGGAAGTGTAAAGCGATTCTTCGAAAGCGATTTTCCTAATCTCTATGCTCCTCAGACGGTACAGGCTTTTGCTGCAGAAAGTTTCCAACCCCTTGAGGTTTCTTGGCAGGAAGTACTCCGAGCAGATGAAGAACTTACTCGCCTTGAAACGGAACTTGCCAGTGCGGTGGGAAGGATACAGAGTATTGGAACAAGTATGACCCAGGCGGTTGATGCGGTACATCAGGAGGTTCTTGATCTTTTCACCACGGGAATGACTCAGGTTGATAGAACCCAAAAAGTCTTTGCTCAGCTTTTCCAACTCGTTACTCTTCTGGTCGTAGCCTTTGCCATCATTCTGAGCCTTTCCCTCTCACGAAGCATTGTATTGTCCCTTGGCCAGGGGGTTGCTTTAGCTCAGACGCTTGAACGGGGAGACCTTACAGGCTCCATCGATGTGACTCGTAAAGACGAAGTGGGTACCCTTCTTTCTTCGCTGAGTCGGGCTTCCTCATCACTTTGTCAGTTCCTTCGGGAGGTAGCTACCACTGCAAACGAAATCATCGCCGCAACGGAGAATCTCCATCGTACCTCTCAAGAGATTGCGGGTCTTGGAGATCAGGTAGCTCAGGCTGTGAGTCAAGTGGCCCGTGGTTCAGAAGAGCAAAGCCAAGGCCTCACCCGTATTTCCCATCGGGTGGAGGAACTTACTCGGGAAGTGCGTGCAATTGATCAGGAACTTGCTACACAGGTTGAAAAGGTCGCTGAAACTTTGCAAGAAGTGCAGAAAGTCGAAGAGCAGATTGTTTCTGTACGAAGGAATCTCGGGGAGGTGCAAGAAGCTGCTCAATCCGCTTTCGTCGCTACTCAGGAGGGACAAGAGACTCTGAAAGACGTGGTTATGTCCATGCGGGCCATTGAGGAGTCGGTATTTGCTGTGCGGGACATCGCAGGAAAACTTGGTCAGAGTTCCCAGGAAATTGGGAGTATAACGGATCTCATCACTGGAATTGCTGAGGAGACGAACCTCCTTGCCCTCAATGCTGCGATTGAAGCAGCAAGAGCTGGAGAAGCAGGACGTGGTTTTGCCGTGGTAGCTGAAGAAGTCAGAAAACTTGCCGAAGAGTCGGCTCAGGCGGCGCAGAAGATTGCCGCTCTTATTCAGGATGTCCAGCGTGAAGTTAAGGAAGCGTTGCGCTCGGTTGAGGAAAGTCAAAGCCGGGTTGTGGAGGGAAATAAGGCGGTTGAACGAGCACAAAACTCCTTTGAGGAAATTTACAAAGCAAACACTACGGTTGCTCAGCAAGCCGAGGCTATGGCGAATGCCTTTCTTTTGGTGGAACAATCCTCGCGGTCTATTGCGCGCCTTATTCAAGACATTGTAGCGGTTTCTGAGGGTAACAAGCTGCGTACTGGACGTATTGCCAAGGCGGTGGAAGAGATTTCAGTTGCCTTGGGGGATGTAGCGTCAATCTCTGAGGAAAACGCTGCTGCTGCCCAAGAAGTTGCTGCTTCTTCTGAGGAGCAAAGTGCAGCGCTTCAGGAAATTGAAAAAATGATTGCTACAATGGCGGGACAGGCACAAACGCTTGAAAGAAACCTTGCTCGGTTTAAACTGTCATGAAGTTATACGATGTATACCTTAATCCCGGCTTCTTTAAGAATTTTTATGTATTTTTCCGGGATACCTGTATCAGTGATGACGGTATCAATCTCTTTGAGATCAGCAAAATATGCAGCAGTAACCTTTCCAAACTTTGTGGAGTCTACTAGGAGGATTTTCTGGTTCGACGATTCGATGATAGCTCTTTTCGTGTCAACCTCATAAAAGTTTGCACAGGTGATCCCAAGCTTTTCATCAACTCCTGCTGCAGACACAAAAGCTTTATTGGCCCGCATTTTGCGGATTAGAGAGATTCCCTCGGGGCTCTCAAACATGAGGGTGTTTTCGTGGAAGTGCCCTCCTGGAAAGACGATTCTACTGCCCTTGTTATACTTGTACACGTTAAGGAGGATGTTCAGGCAGTAACAAATGATGGTGAGGTCCATATCCTGAGGGATGAAGCTCGGGAGGTGCTCTGTTGTCGAGCCAGTGTCGATGATAATGGTATCTCCTGGTCGAATAAGAGATGCAGCTTTTTTGCAGATTTTTATTTTTTCTTTGGTCATTTGAAGTTGTGCTCTTGTTATGGCGTATTCTTTCTCGTCGATAGGATTGGGTTCTCTTCGAAGTACCGCTCCTCCAGGGATGAGTTTAAGGACGCCTTCCTCAGCAAGTCTTCGTAGGTCTCTACGGATGGTCATGCTGGAAACATTCAGCTTTTCAGCAAGCTCTTTAATACTTACTACACCACTCAGCGTGAGCTGTCTTCCTATGTAGTCAAGGCGTTCATTTCGTTTCATATCCCAGCTTCTTCTGGAAAACCTCTTGGTAGAACATGTTGTGAAAAGACCACAAGGTCGTGTTACTCCTCACATTAGGTAACATCTTTGGTAAAAATATTATCAGTTACTGTAGAGCATGTCAACGACTTTTAGCCATTATTATGAGTTTTTTCCCGTTTTATGCCGTATTTTTAGAAGGTTTTTGTGTTAATAAGTGGACATAAAAAGACTCTTGAGTAACAAAATTACTGCATATCTGTCGTTACTTCCCTCATCTGGCCCATGTGCAGGTGGTAGTACAATCCTTGCTTTTCAAAAGTTCTTTGTGAGTTCCTTGTTCCACGATTTTTCCATCCTGCAGAACGAGGATAAAGTCAGCGTTGCGGATGGTACTGAGGCAGTGGGCAATGATAAAGGTTGTTCGCCCCTTCATAAGGCGAAGCATGGCCTCCTGTACCAAGTGCTCGGTATGGGTGTCAACATTACTCGTCGCTTCATCGAGGATGAGAATAGCAGGGTTCATAAGGAAAGCGCGGACAATGGCTAAGAGTTGCCGTTGCCCATGACTGAGGTTTTCTCCTCCATCAGAGAGAACAGTGTCATACCCTTGAGGAAGACTCAAAATAAAGTGTTCAGCACCAAGAAGGCGTGCTGCTTTTTGAACTTCTTCCGCTGATACTATGGGTTTTCCATAGCGAAGGTTATCAAGAACTGTGGTGGCAAAAAGATGGGTATCTTTGAGAACAACACCAAGGAGCGAGCGCAAACACTCCCGCCGTATCTTACGTACATCTATGCCGTCAATGAGAATGGTACCTTCTTCTGGTTCGTAAAAGCGGGCAAGAAGGTTGACGATGGTAGTTTTCCCCACACCAGTTGGACCAACGAGGGCCACAATTTGTCCAGGTTTCACAGAAAAACTTACGTTTTTGAGAACAGGAATACCTTTCTGGTAAGAGAAAGAAACATTTCGAAATTCTACAGACCCATGGACTTCTTTGAGTTCCGAGGCATCGGGTGGGTCAGGAGGTTCTGGTGTTTCTCTCAAGAGAGCAAAGACCCGTTCACTGCTTGCCAGAGCTGACTGGAGCATGTTAAACTGTGTGGCTAGTTTGCTTACGGGCCGAGTAAATTGTCGAGAATAGGCAATGAAGCTTGCAATGGTTCCAACGCTTGCTATTCCCCGGAGTACAAACCATCCACCAAATCCAGCAAGGAGAGCAAGGCTCAGATTGGTAATCACATTCATGAGGGGTCCCATGATGCCTGCATAGACTTGGGCTTTAATTCCGGTCTCTGCAAGGTTTTCATTAATCTCGCTGAATTTTGCGAACTCCTGCTTTTCTTGTACAAAGGCCTTGATAGCCCTAAGCCCGCTAATATCCTCCTCAAGGATACTGTTGAGTTTTCCAGGAATGGTTTGCTGGGTGAAGAACGCTTCCCGCGTTTTTCGGGTGATCAAACGGATAGCAAGGAGAGTCAGAGGAATCACCACAAGGGCAACAAGGGTGAGTTCTCGATGCAGGGAGAGCGTAAAGACTACTGTTCCCATAAGGGTTACAAGCCCTGAGATACATTGTGTAGCAACCGTTGCTAAGGTGCCACTCATGGTATCGATGTCGTTGGTGAGACGGCTCATAATATCTCCGTGCTCGTGGGTGTCGAAAAAGCACAAAGGTAGACTATGGAGAAACAAAAGAGAGCACAGGGAAGAAACAATTACACAAACAAGGAGAACCTTAAGCCTCTGGTTTTTAAGATACTGCCAGAGCTTTGTTATGGTTTTCCAGGGGTCTTTCGGCTGCTCCACCGAAACGGGAAGATGCCCTGGTCCTCGTCTTGGCAAGAACGAAAAATCTTTGGTTTTCCCCTCAGACATGGATTTTCTTCTCCCCTTTTCCTGCCTGTAGGCGGTACATTTCTCGATAAAGCGGGGAAGTTTCCAGAAGCTCTTCGTGTTTCCCAAAGGCAACAAGCTTGCCTCTATCGAGGACAAGGATGCGGTGAACCTGTGTTACCGCCAGGATACGTTGGGTGACGATGAACTTGGTACAAGGATTTTGCCACTGCATAAGTCCTTCAAATATACGTTGCTCTGTGGTGGCATCCACAGCACTTGTACAACTATCAAGAAGGAGAATCGCTGGCCTTTTTACAAGGGCTCGAGCAAGGGTTAGACGCTGTTTCTGTCCCCCTGAGGGGGTGATGCCTCGCTGACCAATACGGGTCTTGTATCCCTCAGGAAGGCTCATGATGAAATCATGAATCTGAGCAATCCGTGCTGCTTCAACCACTTCCTCAAAAGACGCCTTTTCGTTGCCCAGGCGAATATTTTCTTCTATGGTTCCCGAGAAAAGAAGAGGTTTCCGGAAAATAATACTTATGGCCTCTCGCAAAACCTTAAGGTCTTTTTTTCGAATATCAACACCATCGATGTAAATCGTTCCAGACGATGGATCATAAAAACGGGGGATGAGGTATAGCAGGGTTGACTTTCCTGCGCCTGTTGTTCCCACAATGGCAAGGGTTTCTCCAGGATAGGCTGTAAAAGAGATGCCTGAGAGTACCGGTCACCATTGTAGGAAAAGGAAACGTTATCGAAGACCACTTCACCCCGGGTTATTGGGGTCAGGTCAGGGTGTTCGGGATTTACGATGGTAATTTCTTTTTCGAGAATTGCAATGACACGCTTTCCTGAGGCACCTGCTCGGCTCACAAAGGTGATAATGTGTCCAATCATTGTAAGGGGAAAAAGAATCCGGAACACGTAGTTGGTTAAGACCATAATGGACCCAACTTTCATCCGTTCTGCGATGACCAACCTTCCTCCAACTTCAAGAACGGCTACAATACTTAAGTTCATGATAAGCATGACTAGAGGAAAAAAGGTAACCACAGGGAGGAATGCCTGTAGGGTGGTTTCAGCAAGATCCTGTGAAGCCTTAAAGAAACGCTCTTTCCCCCGCGCTGATTGCGTAAAAGCACGTATAACTCTTATCCCTGCAAGATTTTCCCAAATGATAGTGTTGAGTCGATCGATTTTCTCCTGAACACGGGCAAAAAGGGGGACACTCTTTTTAAAAAGAGCAAAGAAAATGCCAGCCTCAAGAGCGGTGGCAACAAAGATGAAGGGAGCAAATCGAGGGACAATGACGATGGCCATGATTCTTCCTCCAAGAAAGAGGAGAGGCGCTCGAACAACGATGCGTAAAGCTGCAAGGACAGCATTTTGAAGCTGAGTCACGTCATTTGACAACTTCTACAACCATAA
>CALIUJ010000095.1 GCA_938048785.1 uncultured Archaeoglobaceae archaeon
TAATTTAAACTTTAAGGTTTCAGATGTGACAGTGATGATAATGTTGGAGCGTGTTCCAACCGGTATTCCGGGTTTCGACGAGCTCTGCGAAGGTGGGTTGTTGAGGGACAGAAGTTACCTCGTCTCTGGTCCATCTGGGTCGGGAAAAACAGTTTTTGCGATGCAGTTCTTGGTAAACGGCGTGGAAAAGTTCAACGAGCCGGGAATCTTCGTTGCAACAGAGGAGAGACCTCAGCATTTGAGAGAGCACTTTCTAACCTTTGGGTGGGATCTCGAAAAGTTCGAAGACGAGAACATGCTTGCAATCGTCGACGCCACTTCGACGAAGATTGGTTTGCCGAGCGATGAAAAATACATCGACGTTCGCCCATTTGACACGAGAAGCCTTTTAGACCAGATAATAACGATCCAAGATGAGATAAGGGCTAAGAGAGCTGCAGTTGACTCCACAACTTCGATAGGTTTCACCATCGGCGAGCCCGCGAGGTTTAGAGTTGAGTTGCTGAAGATTTCCACGACAATGGAAATCCTGGGTTTAACCTCTCTTTTGACTTGCGAAGTCATAGAGAATGGACCGGACAAGATCAGCAGGTTTGGAGTTGAGAACTTCGTAGTAGAGGGGACGATCGTGCTATACTACACGAGAGTTGAGAACACGAGGATTAGGAGCATAGAGATCTTCAAGATGCGTGGCACAAACCACAGTAAGAAGACACATCCGTTCGAGATAACAAACCACGGAATAGTCGTGTATTCAAAGGAGGAGCTACTCTAAAACCTGTGAAGGATATACTTCTTGAGGTTCAGCGGATCGGAGAAGTGAAACACACTCGATTTACCGCAGAGCTTAGCCATTGAGGTGCAGAGATCTACGAATCTCTTCTCGTTCCCAAACATGACTATTTGGAGTTTCGCATCGATATTTCGAAGCATTCTTGCCTCTTTCAAAGCGAAGTGCCATGGTGTGAGTTGCGGATTGTAGCTCGAAGTTGGCTCGCCATCTGAGATCAGAAAAACGATCCTATTTCCGCTTTTTTCTGCCAAGATCTTCCTCGCAAATCTGAGCGCCAAGCCTATGTCAGTTCTACCCCTCGGTTCGAGGTTGAGGATTTCAGAACCTTTTACCCTTGAAACCCTGTGGTTAAACGCAACTATCTCCAACTCGCTGTCGTGTCGCTTTATGGCTCTTTTCAAAGCTATTCCCGCTTCAATTGCGCCAATTATCTTCTTTCCCCTCATGGAGTCGCTGACGTCGATGAGCATCACGTAGGAGCATTTTTCCGCATGCTTCGATTGCCTTGCGACGAGCTTCTCAAGATCTCTTCGTGGGGATTGAACGAAGCTTTCGACGATGTCGATGTTGTCAAAGCTATGAATTGTTTCGTCGAAGTCGACAATTTTCTCCGCAGTGAAGATCGAAATCCCCTCCATCTCAGTCACTTCTTCTCCAGGCTTTCTTTTATCGAGATTCTCGAGTGCAATCGAAAGAATCTTGTCTCCAACTATTTTCTCCGCAATCGGTTTGTAGCGAATTGTTTTGCGATGGAATCTACCCTCTGAGGTTTCGATGTAACCCATTTTCTCGAGCTCTTCCACGACTTCTTCGAAGAAGATTTCCACGAGCTGGCTCATGCTTATGTCATCTCCGCTAAGCTCTCCACTTTCGAGCTTTCGCTTCAAATCCTCCCAAGCCTTTTTTCTCACTTCACGGAGCTTTTCAAAGTCTCTCGAGTAGTAGTTGCTGAAGAAGGGTTTCGAAAAGTTCCTCAAGGGAACTTCTTCTTTTAGGTATTCCCGAAGGAACTCCGACAAATCGAACTTTCCCTTATCTCGGTGGTAAGGGTTGAACAGCGAGTAAAGCATGTCTTGGGCTAAGTTCTGCATCGGATTTTCTTCTTTACAAAGCTTACACTCTGGTTTATCGATCGTATGCCTTGTAAGCATATATTCCATCCCCAATTCTCTCCACAAGTCCAGAGCATCTTGCAATCGATTCTAAAATTATCTCGATCGCAGATTTTATCTCAGAGCTATGGCTACAAATCGAAGCTGCAAATTCCGAAATTCCATTGGCTTTATAGGCGTTCAAAACCTTAATCTCCGCAATTCTCTCTATTAGCTCACCAAACACGTCCCTTGGTATTGAAGCGTATATGGAACTGCATACGTTGTCTATCGAATCGTTAACTACGCCTTCAACTATTTCGTCCTTCGAAATCTCCGCATCGTAATCGATTTCGAACCTACTCCTCAACGCGAGCTTAACGATCTCAAAATTCTCGCCATAATCAGAGAGCATCACAGCCTCATGTCCTTTTCTCGTAGCGGATGCACGAATGTGGTCAAATAGCTTTATCGTAGCCCTACAACTCGGCTCAACTTCGATGCGATTTGCAAATCTGCAGTTCTTGCTCCTCATGCATCTAACTGCGTTGGCAAGTATTTTTAGATGCCATACTGGAATTCTCGCCCCTTCCTTAAGGCTCATGTTCTTAAGCCCTATCTCTATCTCCTCCTCTATGGTTTCCGGAGCTCCAATGTCGATTTGCTCCATTCTATCAAGCAGAGGCTCCTTTATGTCTGAGACGCCTTTGTAGTTCGCTGGATTTGTGGATGCGATGATCAACGCATCGATCCTCATCGGGACAATGTCTCCTTCAGGTGTCGTGACTTGCTTCTCTTCAAAAAGCTCGTGCAAAAGAGTTTGAAGCGCGGAAGGTATAGAACCGAGCTCGTCGAAATAAGCAATGCCCCTATGGGCTTTAAGAACCCTTCCGGGGGTAAAGACTTCTGGATGATCTAAGTCGTAGCCTTCTCGAATCTTCTGAATGCTTATCCCGCCGATGAGCTGTCTCGTCGTCATCATCGGATCCCCGGGGATGCGGATCCATTTTCTCGGAATGAAAACGAGGTCCACAACGTTCTCTTCAAGCACCTTCTTCTTGCAAGAGAAGCAGACCGGTTGCGTTGGATCGTCGTGGATTTTGCAACCCTTTATCGCGAGAAGTTTCTCGGGAAGAAGCTTTAATATGCTCTTCGAGAAAGTGGTCTTTCCATAGCCTTTCTTACCCTTGAAAAGAATGTTGGAACCGCTCATCAGCGCAGTTTTGACGAGCTCTTTCTCCTTCGACTTTCCAACTATCTCGTGAAACGGATCCTTCTTAAGATATTCATAACGAATCAAATTCTCACGAACGTAATCTGTTATGCTCTTAGAGTGAAAATCGGCAAATTCCTTGCTCCAAATGTCTATCTCTTCTCCATTAAGCCTAAACTTTGGAGCATTGCCCCGGTTTACCTTGACCTCTTCGAAGATGTATTCGAACTCCATGCATCGCATTACACTTCTTCTTATTTTACCATTTTGGTCTTTTGCCAAAAAACTCAAACCTTCACAATTGCCCTTATGAACTCCACGTCTTCCTTTGTCACACCCTTGACGAGGAACATGAGAGCGGAGTAAACGAAGATCGAGATTGGAATCGTCAAAAGCGTCGAGTCAACTTTTGTCGCCAGGAGAAACATTAGGCTTGAGCAGAAAATTGGCTTTGCGATGAACTCAACCCTTGGGTATATCGCAAATTCTTTTGCACAAATAAACATCAATAGAGCCCAAAAAACGACGTTTGAAATGACAGTGGCGATCGCAGCTCCTTCTATGCCATAGATCGGTATCAACGCCCAGTTAAGCGCTACGTTCAGCGACATGGAAAGCATCAGAGGATAGAAGTTCAGCTCAGGCTTTTCCTTGCTGCTGAAAATCGCACCGTAGATACCAAAGGCTGGAGAGACCATGAGAAAAGCGAGGATTTTCATCGCGTTCAATCCCGGGATGTAATCGATGCCATAGGCAAAGAGTAGCAAGTTCTCAGCTATTGCTATCGTTCCGAATGCTGAAGGTATGCATAGGGCTACGGAGTACTTGAAAGCCCTTAAAAAAGCTCTGTTCAAATCTTCGCCCTCTAATTTAACGAAGACAGGCAATAAGACTGCGGGAATTGAAATAAAGCCAGCAATTGCCGTGATTATGCTGAAGCCAGCTCTGTAAAAGGCAACCTCCTTCGCTTCAAGGAAGTAACCGATCATCACCATGTCAACGTTGGCAAAGATAACCCAAGTTGTGCTAAGAACTGCAGTGAAAGCGATGAACCTAAGCAATCTCTTTTTTTCAACGCTTTTCTTCACGACAAAAAGGTTTCGATACTTTCTCAGCACGTAGTAAACCGCGAAGGTAAGTGTTATCACTGCAGAGATCACGATCGCGAGAATTGCGCCGAGGAGAGATAATCCGAGAAAAACGAGTAGCAATGTGAAAAAGAGCTTCGTGGTTCCCGAGAGAGTTTGGTTTAGAAAATTTAGCTTGAAGTCGTTCATAGCATTTGCGATGCTGAGGAATAGAGAGTTCATCGAAGATAAAAAGAGAAAGAGAGAAAGTATCAGCAAGGGCTCCGCGATCGGCTTTTCAAAAATTTGAGAGAGAGAAGTGGCTGAAATAGCAACGATCGCAGAGATTGCGAGCGTGAGAATGAACTTGAATTTAAAAAGAAAGTAAAAGTAACCACCAGCAAGGTTGTAATCGTTCTTAGCAACCGCATCCGCGATGTAGCGAGTTGTGGCACTGTTTATTCCGAGATCTGTAAATACCGCGAATATGTAGACGATCGAAAGAGACAAAGAGTAGATTCCGAAGAGCTCGGGCTTTAAGGCTCTTGCTAAAAATATTACAACGAGTAAACCCGTGAGGTTCGCGACGAGTAGCGAAGAGCTGTTGTATGTTACGTTCTTCATCACAGTTCTTGCAAGCACAGAGGCTGTTTGCGCTGACTTTAAAAATCATACCTTTCTGTAAACCTTTTCCGTAAGGCTTACGCAATCGAATCCCTGCCTTGGAATAGACTCACTCTTGCCTATTATAAGATAACCACCATCCACGAGGGCGTCGTGAAAATCTCTGAGCACCTTCGCCTTTTGTTCCTCTGTAAAGTAGATCATCACGTTCCTACAGAAGATTGTGTCCAAAAACTTTGTTATTGGCTCTTGTGACGTCAAATCGTGTCTCTTAAATCTGACGTGTCTCTTCACGAACTCCTTGACTTTGAACCTATTACCGACTTTCTCGAAATACTTCCTCTTGATCTCCTCGTCGAGGTTTCTCAGCTGGGACTCTGCGTATACTCCAAGAGTCGCCTTTTGTAGACAATCTTCATCGATGTCAGTTGCGTATACTGTGAAATTAGATTCCGTAGCCTCCAACGCACAGATGGCAATGCTGTAAGCCTCTTCACCGTAAGCACAGCCAGCGCTCCAGAATCTGAGTATTTTCTTATAACTGATCTTTGGCAGAATCTTTTTCATGAAAAACTCGAAAGGCGTTTTGTCACGCATGAACTCTGTTACGTTGATCGCTATCGCATTTACCAGCTCCTCAACTTCCTTTTCACAGCTCTTCAGATAGCTGTAGTATTCAGAGAGATCTTTTAGCCCAAGGATGCGCATTCTGAGCTCGATCCTTCTCCTTAGATAGCTTTCCCTATACATCTCGAGCTTCAATCCACTCTTCTTTGAAACTTGGTTTACAATCGCCTTGAAGATCAGATCCATAGCTCTTCGCCATTGCTGTAGCGAACGAGCATTCTACCATCGCTTGCGTAAAGGTAAACAGTCCTCCCAAGGGTTCCACCCACGTCTTCAGATACGATCCTTATTCCATTTCTCTTCAACTCTGTTCTAACTGCTTCGACGTTCCTTTCGCCAATCTGGAGATTTTCAAGGGTTAAATGCTTAAAAATCTGTGCCCCTCCAGCGATCTTCGCAACCATGTTCTTCTTGTCACAACCCATCGAAATAAGAGAGTCGAGCATAATCTCGATCGCCGAATCCACGAACTTCGCGCTCTTTAACCCATTGGACTTCGGTAGCATCGCATGCGCAAGCCCCGAGACCTTGAGCTTGGTTTCGTAGATCGCAATCGCCACACAAGATCCAAGGCCAATCGTCTTTAGAACTCCAGATTTCGCGATCTTCGCCTCTCCTATTCCAACGACGAAGTCCATGCTATCCCAGCATGCCGAACATCTTCATTATGTATCCTAAAAACCTTTCGTCGGGAACGAGCGTAACCAAGATGTCGATCGCGTCGTCTTTCTCCTTGAGCTCTGTTTCAAAGATTATCACGTAATCGCTTTTTTCTGCGATTTGTGCGACGATAGCTTCAACTATGGCGATGCTCATCTCATAAGAAAAGCTGGGTGGCGATGGAATTAGCATTATTCCAAGCATGTCTGCGATTGCGTTGCAGAAAGAAGATGATAGGATGTTTCCAACTTCCATTATCGCCGATTCAACGAGACTTGCATCGTCGATAAGGAGTTTTGCAACCTTTTCTGCGTTGGGGAAAGAGATGTATAGATATCCGCTTCTACCATTCTCCACATCCTCGAGCGCTGTAACGACGCCACTGACGAGCTCGTCCTTGAAGTAGTTGTGGATTTCCGATATCCTTGCAACGAAAACGTTTGGAACACTCATCTCCACGACTTTTCCAAGCATCGTCGAAAGCGATGTTGCGGCATGCGCTACCCCTATGTTACCAAGCTCCTTGAGTGCATCCATCTCCTCGGGACTGAGAGATCCAAAACCGGTTTTATCCAAATCTATCACCTCCCAATAGACTCGAAACATCTACTATTGGCACAACAGTGCCATCACCAAGAATAGTAACCCCGCTAAAACCTCTGACTTTTGAAATTAAGCCTGTAAGTGGTTTCACAACTATTTCCTGCTGATCGATAATCGAGTCCACAATCAAAGCGAATTTCTCATTCTCTCTCTCAACAATTATCCCCACCTTCCTGCCGTTTCCACCGTTACAACCAAATATCTCCGAAAGTGTGAAAGCCAAGATTGGCTTTTCCCGAACCAATAAAAACGGATTCCCGTGTATCTTCTTCCAATTCTTCTCGTCTACGTAAACAGCTTCAACTACGTTTGACAGTGGAATTGCGTAGATCTGTCCACCAACCGAAACCAAGAGGGACTTTATTATCGCAACCGTGGGGGGAAGTATTATCCTTATCTTCGTTCCCTTTCCCTTCTCCGAGATCAGCTTTAAACTACCGCCAAGCCTTTCAACTGTCGTCTTCACAACATCCATTCCAACACCACGCCCAGAGATCTCCGTGGGAGCATCTTTCGTCGAGAATCCGGGCAAAAAGATCAATGCTTTTATCTCTTCGTCACTCAAATTGCTGTTTTCCGCAATTAAGCCTTTTTCTAAAGCTTTTTTCCTTATCTTCTCCAAATCCAACCCTTTACCGTCGTCTTCTATTTCTATCACGACGTTGCTCTTCTCCCTTTTGGCTGAGAGCTTTATTTTACCAACTTCGCTTTTTCCAGCCATAATTCTTTCTTCTGGACTTTCTATTCCGTGATCGACTGCGTTTCGGATCAAATGCATTATGGGATCGCTCATTTCGTCGAGAACACTCCTATCAAGCTCTGTGTCGAGTCCCTCCATCGTAAACTCGACTTTCTTTCCAAGTTTTCTCGCGAGGTCTCGAACCATCCTTGGGAACTTGTTGAAAACCCTCTCAACCTTCACCATGCGGAGCTTCATCACCTCGTCTTGAAGCCTCGTAACAGATTTATCCATGATGTTTATCGCCTCGCTGAGCTCTGAAATGCTGTATTTTGAGGAGATCTGCAACAATCTTCCCCTTATTATGACGAGTTCGCCGATCAAGTTCATTATCGTGTCGAGAACTTGGATGTCAACGCGAATGCTCTCAGACTTCTTAACCTCCCTTTTCTCGACCTTTAACTCACATTCTTCGCTTTCCACTTTCTTCTCCGCCTTTGGTTCAACTTCAACGGTTTTTTGAGCACTTGGCTTTACGATTTCACTTATTGAAAACTTTTCTATCTCCGAAACTGCGCTTAAAGCTTCTTCAATCGCATTTGCATCACCTTTGGCGTAGACTATGAAGAAGTCGCATCCTCCTTCGATCTTCGTTTCCTCTGGTTCCGTAGCCCTGATTTCGCAAACGCTTTTCAGCGTTTCAAGGATCAAAAGACCGCGAACTCCTTTCATCTGGCAATCTTCTGTTAGCTTGATCGTTATCTTCAAATTAGCATCCTCAAAGTCTTTTAACTCTAGATCGAGCTTTTTCGTATCGCTTTCTTCCTTGCAGATTTCGATGCTTGAGATTTTTTCCAGAATTTGCTCAAAATCAACATCGTCGTTGTTTTCAGATTCGATTTTGTTTAGCATCTCCGAGATCACGTCGACGCTGGAAAGCAAAATATCCACGACTTCTTCACTCACATCTTTCCCTCGGAGCTGTCCAAGAGTGCTTTCGAGTTTGTGGCAGAATTTTTCAAGATTTTTGAACTCCATGAACCCAGCCATTCCCTTTATCGTGTGCACGGCTCTAAAGATCTCATCTATTGCACTCTTTTCACCTTTCTCAAGTTTTAAAAAGCTCTGATTCATTAACTCAACGAATTCTCTTGCCTCCTGTAGAAACTCAGACTTATAGTCTGTCAACCTATCACCTCCACGAACCTTGCAATCTCTTCCGCGATTTCAAACAATGGTTTCACAGAATCCGCAGCACCAATTTCGATCACAGCTTTCGGCATCCCAAAAACGATGCATGTGTCTTCACTACAGGCGATTATTTTTCCACCGAGTTCGTGTATCTTCTTCATACCCCTTGCACCATCTTCGCCCATTCCCGTAAGCATGACTCCAACGACGTTTCCGCCATAGACTTGTGCAATCGAATCCGCGGTAACGTCTACCGAGGGTTTCACGTTGTTCACGGGCTCACCATCGACTACTTTTATTCGCACTACGTCGAATACTTTCCTTAACTTCATGTGTTTTCCCCCCGGAGCTATGTATACGACTCCCTTCGAAACTTTCTCGTTGTCCTCTGCCTCCTTTACCTCCATCTCCGAAATCTCGTTCAATCTGTCTGCGAGCTGTTTTGTGAAGTTTGGTGGCATGTGCTGGACAACAAAGACTGGCGCTGGAAAATCAGATGGTAATCTTGGAATAACGTGCTCCAACGCAGATGGACCTCCTGTAGAGGAGCCTATGAGAACACATATCTCCTTGCTGACCTTCCAACTCCTCTTTAAGACTCCTCCACGTATTTTTCTTAGATTTTGGAGTCTTATCACGTTGGGATTGATTGTTGCAGCCATTCTAACTTTTCTAACGAGTTCCTCTGCTATCTCATCTATCCCAGAACTCGGCTTCGCGATGAAGTCTACTGCACCAAGTCGAAGGGCTTCGATCGTTTCCTTCGCACCTTCGTATGTCAAAGAACTCAGCATAACAACGGGTTTTGGTTTAATTTTCATCAGCCTTTCGAGTGCGCTCAAGCCGTCCAGTTTGGGCATGTTAACGTCCAAGGTTATCACGTCTGGATCGAACTTCTGCACTTTTTCGAGCATTTCAAAGCCATCTCTCGCTGTGACAACTTCGAATCCTGCGTCGCGAAGTATTTCAGAAACTTTGAGTCTTACAAGAGCGGAATCGTCAACTACGAGAGCAATCATACTTTTGCAACCTTCTTAAGCTCTTCCACAACCTTTGGAGCTTGGAAAGGCTTGACTATGTATCCCTTTGCCCCAAGTTTTATCGCAGTCTTAACCATCTGCTCTTGCCCGACTGCGGTGCACATCACAACTTTTGCGTTCGGATCTATCTTCTTTATCTCCTTAAGCGCTTCTATCCCGTTCATCTCCGGCATAACAATGTCCATTGTTACGACATCGGGTTTAAGCTGCTTATAGAGCTCCACTGCTTGTTTACCGTTTTCCGCTTCTCCCGCTATGTCGAATCCTGCGGAAAATAGGATGTTTTTTAACAACTTCCGCATGAAAGCTGTGTCGTCAACAATCAGAACTTTAACCACCCTTACCACCTCCTAATTTCTTCGCAGACTCGCTAACGAGCACAACTCCCTTTGGAGTTAGCTCGATTTCTTTCCTAACCTTCACGACCCTCGCAAGACCTAAACCAACGAATTTGTCGTAGATCTTGTTCAACTCATCGGTTGAAATCCCAAGGATGGATTCGATGTTCGAAGAGTCTAAGCCCGTGTAGACCATCGTCAGAATCTGCTCCTCGATATCGCTGAGCTTCTCCTTTGGTTTCTGCTGTTCTAAGATCCTCCTCAAGTAATCCATGAGAAGCTCGAGCGTAGTCTCAGGGCACAGGATGAAGCTTGTTATGACATCTCTTCCCTCCATGTGTGTTATAGACAACACGACCCTCTGTTTGTCTCCAACCGTTCTCTTGTCCTTGCTAACAGAGCCGAGCGCGTTGAAGGGGACTCTTATCTGCTTCTCCGGAGACAAAAACCAAACTGCACTATCCGTGACACTAAAATACCCCTTCTCCCACTTCGAAGTTGCAACGAGAACCCCTCCACGCAAGGCGGGGGATAAAAAGTAGACCGCGAATTTGTCTGACTTCATGTTGAAAGCTAAAAACTTGAAGACTTGCTTCTGCCTTTCTCCAAAAAATAAAAGGTATTCTCTATCGCTTTTGATGCGAATGCACTCTTTGCCAGCGTGCTGAACAACTTCGATGTCTGTTATGCTCTTGAACTCGATTTTCTCCTTGCCCAGGAGCAAATTACTTTCGGTGATCAAAACCTCCACCTTTTTCCACCCATCCGCAAAGACTTCCGCAATTAGCTTCGTTTCCGCCATGTTACCTTAGCCTTTCAACTTCTCCTTCGTTTAGAACTTTGTTCAAATCGATCAAGATCAGAAGTCCATCTGGTAGTTTTCCAACACCCTTTAGGAACTTCGCCTCTTCTCTCGAGGTAATGATGCTTGGTAAGGGCTCGATGTCTTTTTGTGAAAGATACTTGACCTCGTTGACGGTGTCAACCATCATACCGATGACCGCGTTGTTGTATTCCACCACTATTATGCGTGTGTCATTGTCTATCTGCGTTGGTGGCATTCCAAAGCGTTTTCTAAGGTTTACGATCGTCGTTATCTGTCCACGGAGATTTATGACACCTTCAACGAAATCTGGAGCGTTTGGAATCCTTGTTATCTGCGTCGGTCTAATTATCTCCCTAACTTGAGATATGTCGACGCCATAGCGTTCTTCTCCGAGCCTAAAAACGATTACTTGAACAGTCTCACCCTTCATCGCTTGCATAAACTCGCCCCGCTGACGAATTTTCCAAGTTTTTTGTCCGACCCCAAGATGTGCTCTACGAGCCAATTCTTCAAGAAGTTCATTAGATCAATGGCACTCAGAGAACCGTTCATGTAACCCTCATAAAAAGATTTAGCGGTCTCTACAAATTTCTCGTGCTCTCTTCTGTGCAAAGCACTCTCTGGATACTTGTAGAGAGCCATATACTTCTCCTCGGTGGCGAAGTGCATTTTGGCGTAGTTAAACATATCGTTGATCGTATTTGCCATCACATCCTTTCCTCGCCCTCTCTTCATCTCCTCGAGCAAGTTCCCAAGCATTTCCACGAGCCTCTTGTGCTGTTCATCTATCTCCGCAACACCTACGCTGAAACTTTCGTTCCACCTCATCGTCGATCACCTCCTTAAGTAGCACTGCGAACGAATTCTCCGATCTTCTTATCTGAAACCAAGATGTGGTCGAAGAACCAGCTCTTTAGGTAGTCCAAAAGCTCGATAGCGCTGATAGAACCGCTCTTATAACTATCGTAAAGAGATTTGGATTTTTCTGCCAGTTTTTCGTGCTCTCTTATGTGGGAAGATATCTCTGGATAGTTGTAGAGTCTCATGATCTTTTCCTCATTCGCG
>CALIUJ010000096.1 GCA_938048785.1 uncultured Archaeoglobaceae archaeon
GGGACAGTTGTTAGATGTTTAACCAGAGAGGTCTCGATTGAATGAAAAAGCAAATCAGACAAAAAGATGAACGAGATTAAAATCATTCACACTTCTTACAGCTTGTGCACTCAAAGAACAGAAGAACCAGTTTTCCGAATCTTTCGTTTGGCTCGATAAAGTCCAACTCGACTTCATCCACGAACTCGTTCTTCTTCAAGTCGTAGAGCTTGAGCTTTTCCGAAATTACACCAGCATATCTAAAGCCACGAAATCTCGCATAGGCTTTTGCAAACTCCAAACTCGAGACCTCGTTGCCTTTTGTAGCCTTCTCGATGGCTCCAACAGCTCTTCCGCTTATATAGGCTATGTAGTCACAACGAACCTTGACTCCAAAGATTTCGACACCCTCGTCATCCTTCAGATCCACAAGTTAAGAAATACAAAAGCCTTAAATTTTCTTCCTATTTTGCGGATAGCATGAAAGAACAGGTTGAAGTTCGACAGCTAAGGGAAGGGGGATACGTGGTTATCGATGACGAGCCATGTGAGATTTTGAGCATTTCCGTAAGCAAACCAGGGAAACATGGAGCTGCAAAGGCGAGAATTGATGCGATAGGGATCTTTGATTCACAGAAAAGGAGCATAGTGGAACCAGTGACTGCAAAGGTCTACGTTCCGATAGTCGAGCGAAAGCGTGCACAAGTGCTAAGTGTCTCCAAAGAAACGGCACAGCTCATGGATCTCAGCACTTTCGAAACCTTTGACCTCTCAATTCCAGAGGAGTTAAAGGGGAAGCTCGAGGCGGGGAAGGAAGTGATATACCTCGAATCGTTGGGTAAGAGAAAAATAGAAAGGATGGCGTAATGCACGTAGATTCCTTTCTTTCGATTTCAAATTCCAAGCTTGAGGAAGCGGATTACGTAGTTTATGGAATTCCATACGACGCAACGCAATCTTTCAAACCAGGCTCACGTTTTGCTCCGAACGCGATAAGGGAAGCGAGCTGGAACTTGGAGTCGTATTCTCAGTTCTCTTCATTCGATCTATCCTATGCAAAGGTTTGCGATGCTGGAAATGTTTTTTGCGATGGCACGTTTGAGGAGATAGGGGAAAGAGTAGATCAACTTCTAAAAAAGGTAAAAGGAACCCCAATAGCTATTGGCGGGGAGCACAGCATCAGCGTTTTAACCACAAGGAATTTTAAGGGATCTTGCTTTCTCGTCTTCGATGCGCACTTCGATTTGAGGGACGAGTTCGACGGCAACAAGTTTAACCATGCTTGCACAACGAGGCGAATCTTTGAAAGCGGTCTCGAGGCTGTTATCGTTGGCGTTAGAAGTGGATGCAAAGAGGAAAGAGAATTCGCAGATAGGCATGGGATAGAGTACAGATTTTCGTGGGAGATAAAGAGCTTCGAAGATATCCTTGATCTTTTGGGAAATAAGAGGATATACCTTTCCATCGATATGGATGCTTTTGATCCGTGTTTTGCTCCCGGGGTTTCGACTCCGGAGCCATTTGGTTTAAGTCCCTCAATTCTTCTTCCGATTTTCTCGGAAATCGCAGACAGAATTTTGGCGATGGACATAGTTGAAGTAGTTCCTGATGAGAACAAGATAACTCAGACGCTTGCAGCAAGGCTGATCTTCGAGTTCATATCTGCAAAGGAGAAGAGAAAGATGCTTTGAACATAAGACTTATTAATCTGGTGACTTCCTGAGTGCAATGGAAGCGAAGATAACGAGGGCGATAGTTGAGGAAGCTTTAAAGGATTGGTTGGACTTTGCGGAATGCGATGTTTTAATCGTAGGCGCAGTCCCTCTGGGCTGACAGCGGGAAAGTATCTCGCAGAAAAGGGGATCAAGACTCTTATTTTCGAGCGAAGACTAAGCTTTGGCGGTGGCATCGGTGGAGGAGCGATACTTTTCCACAAGGTTGCTCTTGAAAGTGACGTAAAAGAAATTCTCGATGATTTTGGGATAAGGGCTGTTGAAAAAAACGCCCTACTAATTTGCGACACCTCTGAGCTAATGGCAAAGCTCGCAGTTAAGTGCATTGATGCGGGAGCAAAGATAATCTTTGGCGTAACAGTCGACGATGTAATCTTTCGTGAAAACCCGCTTAGGATCACTGGGGTCTGTGCTCAGTGGAGCGCTGTCGAGATGAGCGGATTACACGTGGACCCAATCTTCGTGGAAAGCAAAGCGGTGATCGATGCAACTGGACATGATGCAGAAGTGGTTGCAATTGCATCGAGAAAAGTCCCGCTTGAGATCACGGTTCCGGGAGAGAGATCTGCGTTTGCAGAGAAATCAGAAAAGCTTGTCGTCGAAAAAACTGGCAAAGTGATTGAAGGACTCTACGCCACAGGCATGGCGGTGGCAGCAGTGTATAACTTGCCGAGAATGGGTCCGATATTCGGTGGAATGCTAAGGAGTGGAAGGAAAGTCGCGGAGCTTGTAGCAGAAGATTTGAGACCTAAATAGTCATACTTTCGGAAAGTCTTATTAACCGTTTAATGTAAAAATCTTTAAGCTGGGGTTGCCGAGTGGTAAGGCGACAGCCTGCTAAGCTGTTGGGCTTTGCCCGCGTGGGTTCAAATCCCACCCCCAGCGCTTTTTGGTTCTACCGCTTCATCGCTATCGCTGAATCACTGGAAATGAATCCCCATGATACGAGATACGCTACTAAGCCCTTAAGAGCTTTGTTCGATGCTTGCCTATCGTTGAGTCCAGTGAGTTTGTTGTCACTCCTCAGAGATAAATACCCGCCGACTAACAGCGGTATGATCGTAGGAAAAGCCATCGCATAGAGCGTTATAGCCACGTTGCTCTTTGCGAGTGGCAAACATCGCTCCAATGCCGTATACCCAAAAAACATCAACTTGGAGCATGTTTTTTAGTTGCAGATGTGGTATAAATTCTTTGCGATATGGGAGCATGAATGATACTCATATTTGAGGCTATATGAGCTTAGCAAGTGTCTAACAGGCTTTTATTTTTAACTTATTTTTAGCTCATACTCCACTAAAAAACCTTCTTCGATCTCCTCGTAGTTTAAGACCTTTGCGTCTGCTTCAACCGCGATGTCTTCGAAGTAGTCAAACACCCCACAGCTTACGCAGAAGACCCCGGTCATTTTTACGAGAACCCTGCTTCCTTTTACTTCCAGTATTTCTGCGTTTGCTTCTGGAGAACGGTAGTTGTTGAACCTCTCAACTGCTTTTGCGAATCTCAGGAGTTGATCTTTAAAATCCTTTGTCGATTGAACCATGCACCCCCTTCTTGGGGGATGTATAAGTAGCTTGTCCGGGTTTGAAGCTCAGTTAATTTCGGAATATAAACTCCTTGTATGCTACAAAAAGTTTATATAATTTTGTTTTAAGAAGTTTCGGTGATCGGAGATGGAAGTTAAGCTCTCTCTTCTGATCGCTGTAGCTTTAGCGGTTTTTCTTAGCTTTTGTGCTGAAGAAAGCACCTGCAAAGCAGACGTGGAGAACGCAAAGTGTAGTATTGCAAAAGACGGGACAGCAACGCTGAGCAACCTGAATTTGCCGTCAAATGCAAGGCTGATTGAAGCTAAGATATCTCCGTGCGAGGTCACGGGAAGACTATGGAGTTGTCAAGAGATTGGTTGGAAAGTTAAAAACTGTGAAATTTTGAGTGAAAAACAGCCGTTCAAAGTAAAATGTCCGATTGAAAGCGGGGCTTGGAGTGTTAGGTTCAAGATTCTTAAGCCCCAGGCTTGTCCAGATCCCGTGAACCCATCGATTAAGTGGGATTGTGAGGAGATTGTCAGGATCTACCAAAATATTTAATTTTTAGTTTTAAGACACTCTTGAGGTTCATCATTACCAAGAGCTCGAGAGGATGACTACACAGAAAAGATATAAACAAATCTCGCTGAATTTTTTTATGGCAGGTGTTGAGTTGCAAATCGAAGACAAAATAGCTTGGATTTTTCTTTGCGATTCCGAAATGAACGTTTTAAACCATAGATTTTTGAAAGAGATCTACAATGCACTCGTCGAAGCGGATAAGAAAGCTTTTGCGATGATACTCGCAACAAAAACCAAGAACTTCTGCGCTGGCGCAAATTTGCGCGAAATCGAAGCTTTAAGCTTTGAAGAAGCTATAAAATGGTTCGAGACGTATCTCGACGTTGTTAGACTTCTTCGCAGTATTGGCAAGCCAACGATCGCAGCAGTCCGTGGTTATTGCGTCGCAGGTGGAAACGAGATTGCAATGGCTTGCGATCTCGTGGTTGCATCTAAGAATGCAAAGTTTGGGCAACCGGAGGTGAGAGTTGGTTCCACAGCCATGGGCTTGGGGGTTCAAATCTTGCCTTTGCTTGTTGGCGAAAAAAGAGCGAGAGAGCTTTTGTTAACAGGGAGAATCATAGATGCAGAGGAAGCTTACAGAATTGGGCTCGTTAATAGGGTTGTGGAAGATTCTGAAGTCGAAAAAACAGCTAAGGAGCTTGCAAAGGAAATAATCGAGAACTGTAGCCCACAGGCTTTTAGGGTCATTAAATCAGGACTTAACTCTTGGACTCAGTTTGCTATGTCGAACTATGAAGTTGCGAGAGACCTTACAGCCATGGTTTGGCTCTCGAAGGAGTTTAGAGAGAGATGCGACGAGTTCTTGCAAAAGAAGAAGTTCAAGCCAAGAGAGTTCTTTGGTATCACTCGGTAAGCTCCTTTATTATCGCAATCGTCGAATCCCTTGCCACGTCTGATAAGCTACCGCCACCTAGCACAACAACGAGTTTGCCGTCGCATATATCCTCGGCACAATCTCTCAAGATCTTCGCGATCTTCACGTAGTCTTCGATGCTCATACCAATGTCCGCGTAGTCGCCTACGTGAGTATCGTGTCCGAAATACCAAAAGATGAGCGAAGGCAAAAATTTCTCGCATTTCTCTATGAATTCAGCAACGAGATCAAAGTAATCGTTTAGAAAATAGCTTCGATCGATCTTTAGCGAATCCCTCGATTCATAATCACGATCGCAGATGCAGAAGTGAAGAACGTTGCGCTCCTTCACAAGTTCTCTTGTTCCATCACCATGATGCGCGTCGGTGTCGATTATCGCCACCCTCTTTTCTCCGAATTTTTCGTATAAGTTTTCGATCGCAAGCGCGACGTCGTTGAAACAGCAGTAGCCCCAAAAGTAGTCTCTTCCCGCATGATGTCCTCCAGAACCTATGTAGCAGAACGCATTTTTCAAATCACCTTTAAAAACTAATTCCGTAGCGTTGACAACACCACCAGCAGATCTTAGCGCGGTAGAACAAAGATTCTCGCTTAGAACTGCTTCTATCATTTTTTCTGTGTGAACTCTTTTTAGAAGGTTAAAAGCAACTGGTTGCGACTCAAAAAGTGCAAAATTTCTGCCCTTTAGAAGCTCGAAAGCCTTTGGAAAATCTTTGAGTCTATTTCCGAGGGTTAAATAGCTCCTCTTGCTGAAGCTCTCATGGTAAAAAACTCCAGTAACCATAAAAAAAATTTGGAAATTAGCCAGCGCTCTTGAGCTCGGGGAAGTCGTCGTAGAAGTATTCGTGTTCTCCACGTTCTCCTTTCTTCTTCTTTTCTTCTTCAATCGCTCTTAGTTCGATTCTCCTAATCTTACCGCTTATGGTCTTTGGTAGCTCTGGAACGAACTCTATGATCCTTGGGATCTTATACCTTGCGAGCACAGTTCTGCAGTGCTTGAATAGCTCGAGCGCAAGCTCTTTGGAAGGCTGATAGCCAGGCTTTAATAAGACAAAAGCCTTAACGAGCTGGTATCTTATCGGGTGTGGACTGCCAACGACTGCAGATTCTGCAACCGCTGGGTGCTCGAGCAAAGCGCTCTCTACTTCGAAGGGTCCGACTCTATAGTCAGAGGTCTTGATAACGTCGTCAGCTCTACCAACGAAGAACCAATAGCCTTTTTCGTCGAAGAAGGCTTTATCGCCCGTGTAGTAGTATTTTCCAACGAAGACCTTTGCGGTTTTCTGTGGATCACCCATGTATTCCTTGAAGAGCCCTATTGGGCGCCATCTGTCGAGTCTGACCACGATGTGCCCAACCTCGTTCGGCTTCGTTATCTCATTGCCATCGTCATCCACAAGGGTTATATCGTAGAGGAACGTCGGTCTTCCGAAAGATCCGGGGATGACTTTTCCTCCCTTATACCATGGCGGGTTGCCAATCATGCAAGTGCTCTCGGTTTGTCCGTAAAAGTCTCGAATCTCGGTTTCAGTGTCTTTGAGCCACCTGTCGTAGATCTCGGGATTCAAAGGCTCGCCTGCGCTCCCGACGTCACGAAGCTTGAAGTCAAACTGTGAAATCTTTGAGAGCATGAAGAGTCTCCACGCAGTTGGTGGAGCGCAGAAAGTTGTAACCTTAAAGTCCTGAACCGCCTGCAAGTATTGATCCCCATTCAATCTTCCCGCATGGTAAAAGCCTGTGGTGGTGGCACCAACTGTGAGCGGTGGGAAGAAACTGCTCCAAGCGTATTTTGCCCATCCTGGAGCGCTTAGGTTGTTGTGAACGTCTCCCGGTTTCACGTTGAGTATCATCGTAGTAATCAAATGCCCCAATGGATAGCTCGTCGCGGTGTGAACAACTCTTTTTGGCAATCCAGTTGTTCCGGATGTGAAGAAGCAGAATACAACGTCATCTGATCTTGTTTTTGCGGGTTCAGCTTCACTTTTTTCTTTCTTTACTTCATCGTAGCTATTCCATCCGCTCTTCTCGCCTACGACAATTTTGACTTTCGGCTCAACTCCTGTGTTCTTTATTGCTTCATCGATCACCTTTGCGGAGTTCTCATCGGCTATCACTGCGTTTGGTGGATAAGTCTTGAACCTAAACTCGAGGTCGCGAACTGTCATGATGGTTGCAGTCGGAACTCCGATAAAGCCCCCTTTGACAGTCGCAAATGTGGCAAACCAGATCTCTGGGAAAAGCGGAATCATCATGTACAAGTTGTCTCCCTTTTGCAATCCCGCGCCACGTAGAGCGTTGACGAGCTTGTTACCTTCTTTCGCAAACTCATCGTAGCTGAACTTCTTCTTTTCCCCGGTGTCTAAATTCGCCCAGAGTAATGCGGTTTGATCACCTCTTTCCTTTACGTTTATTCCCTCAAATACTTCCTCAGCCCAGTTGAAGTATTCTGGCAGTTGCATTGTGTTGAGTTTTCTGAAAAACTCCTCCATTGCCTTCGCTTTTCTTTCGTCGTCAGGCATTTGCACCAGATTTATGAATTCCTTATATACCTCCGCGAGTCTCATGTTGTACACCTTTTTGCTTGTAGATTCATTTACTATTTATCTATTTACTTTACTTTTCGTGACTTTTAAGCTTTTCGAAATTTAGAAAGATAAATACAAAAAAGTTTTTAACTTTCCTGCTTGAAAATACAAATATGGGAGAGTTAACCGAAAAGATAAGAGAAAAAAGGAAAGAATGGGAACAAGAATGTCTCGAACCTTGGTTGTCAAAAAGCGAAAGGGAAGTCGAAAAGTTCGAAACTCTCTCTGGAATTGAGCTCGCCAACGTTTACGATCCACTTGACGTTGAACACCTCGACTTCTTAAGGGACATAGGTTACCCGGGAGAATTTCCATTCACCCGTGGTGTGTATCCAACGATGTACCGTGGTAGACTTTGGACAATGCGTCTATTCTCTGGCTTTGGCACCGCTGAAGATACCAATAAAAGGTGGAAAATGCTTCTTGAGGAAGGAGAAACTGGTTTGAGCACAGCTTTTGACTTTCCAACGCTGATGGGACTTGACAGCGATGACCCATTGGCTGATGGCGAAGTTGGGAAGTGCGGAGTTGCGATTGACACG
>CALIUJ010000097.1 GCA_938048785.1 uncultured Archaeoglobaceae archaeon
TTGTGAGTGCCTACTCTAACTATCCTCGGTTTTTCTCCACCGTGCCCCCAAAACTCCCCATCTTCGTAGAAAAAGTATATTCCGTTTTCTGGTAGGGATTCTAATTTAAAGGGAAATTTTACTAAGGGAAGCTTTTCTATCTGCTCGTGCAACCATTGACAGAGCATAGACATCTCTACCAGGTCCTTATACATTATTAAGCTTTTCTATCTGCTCGTGCAAAGCATAGACATCTCTACCACAACTCCTTATACATTATTAAAAGTCTTGATCAACTTTTCAACGTCTTCTCCTCTGCGGTAGTTGCTTCCACTTCCAAATCCAAAGTAATCATGCCTTACGTATTCTACTCCAAGCTCCTTCGCCTTATTTTGAAGCGACCATATGGCTTCCGAGTAGTTTTTGGAGAGAAAATCATGAACCACTTTGATCTCGTTCTCTGCTATGTAATCAAGTAAAATTTCATGTAGCCCTTGTCTCTTCCACCAAGTTTTCAGCAACACCCCTTCTACTATATCCCGATCCATCGCCCTATTGTAGTTCCTAATAGGCTCATTATGTTTAAGTATCCCATAGAAGGCGGAAACTATCACCAAACTTAAATTTTGAGAGCGATTCAGCTTTTCCCAGGAGCTTTTCGATATTTTGCTGTAAAGATTCCCAGAATACCTATCGTAGGCCCTCATGAACTCGATTTGAGTCTCGATTGTATCCACTCCCACGTCAGGCCCTAACCTTTCCTTAAGTGCAACAGCGACACGCTTCCTTAATTCCATAAGCCTTCTCCCAGCACTTTGACTCAGATGGTTGATGATACAATCGGCTCTATCGTAAACGAGAACTCCGCCAGGATTTTTTGAATTGCAGCAGGGAATAAGAATTAACGTTTTTTCAACCATAGGTGACCCCCCAATTAATTTCAGACAATTTATGCAGTTTGGGCGTTAAGATTTTTCTAACAATCACAGGTATTTTGTGTGGAGTTTTCCTTATGAGAGTGATGTAATCTCTCTTGCCATAGATGGGTAACAGAAAGTAGGCACTTCAACTTCATAGCCCCCGCCATAGACGCCGAGTATGGTGTCTACATCTCTTCCTGAAAGGTGTACGTATGTGCTGGGCATCTTTCAGTTGCAGCCCTTAGGATTTTCGCCAGTGCAGTAGTTCATGGCTTCAAACCTGTTTACGGTTCCAAGATTTACCCGTAGTGTAACATTTGACGAGTTTTTCAGCGGGGTGGTTTTGAAGCCATGTTTGGAGGTAGGGGAGGCTGGCGCAACTACAACCATTCTGGAGCACATATTCTGGCTCCGCTCTCGTAAAGCGTTATAATGAAGGCTTTATCCCTTTGGGTTGCTGCAAGCCTCAACCAGCTTCATCACTTCTTCCTCTGTGAGGAGGTCCTCTGGCAAAAGTTCATCCTTCACTTTCAACGTGGTCCTTATCCATTTAACCTCTTCAGGGTAATCTTCGCTTTTCCTCAACCAACGATAAAAACGTTTCAAAACAACCCTATAATCATGCTTAGTCTACGACAAGTAATCGCCCCTCTCAATTTTATAGACAAGCCCCTCAATGTCTTCCCTCTCAGCCTCATCAAGGTTCTTGCCAAGCCACTCTCCAGCCTTCCTTAGGGTCAAGGTACTTCTAAACTCTAGCAGCGCTTAAACCTTCAGAAAACAAAGCCCTTTCAAACTGCCTTATGAGCTCAACGTTCCTTTTTGAAAGCGGGTTATGGAGACTCATCTCAGCGCGTCTAAGCAAATGCTCATGCCCATATATGTCATGTTTGCCTCGCGTAGATAATACTGGACAAAAAAGGGATTTATACCTTTGGTTTAATGCTCCGGCCGGGATTTGAACCCGGGGCAGGGAATCGAGAGTCCCCTATGTTTGACCGGGCTACACCACCGGAGCTTAGGAATCGTTTTCACATCTGTTTTTAAACCTTTGCAAACTCGTTTTTTCGGAAAAGATTGAGAATTGAAAAGGGCATTTTTCTACAGGTATTCGATCGCGGCGTTCACATCTCTGGGAAGAGAAGGGCTAAGAAGTTTTTCAAGGTGGAAGCTTGTCGATGAAACCCAAAAAGCGAAATTTTTTTTATTTATTTGGAAACTCGCTCCATGAACTTCGAGCTCGATGAAGACCGAAAGCTCCTTCAGAGCGCTGTTAGGGAATTTGCGGAGAAGGAGATAATTCCAAATGCGAAAATGTATGAGGAAAAAGGAGAATATCCATGGGAGATTTTTAGAAAGGCTGCAAAACTCGGCTACGTTGCTCCGGATATTCCTGAGGAATACGGGGGAGCAAATCTCGACGTTCTTAGTTGCGTGATCATAGCAGAGGAGTTTTGCAGGGCGGATAGTAGCGTTGGCTCCGCAGTCGCGACTGCTGGTCTTGGATGCCCTATGGTGAAGTATTTTGGCACCGAGGAACAGAAGGAGAAGTATTTGCCGATGGTTACAAGTGGAAAAACACCTTCAGCGATCGCAATAACAGAACCAGACGCTGGAAGCGACGTTTCGGCGATTAAAACTAAGGCGGAGAAGGTGGAGGGAGGATGGATAATAAACGGAACCAAGACATTCATAACGAACGGAAGTATCTCTGATTGGGTCGTGGTCTTGGCAAAAACGAGCCCAGAGATGGGATACCGTGGTATAAGCGCTTTTATCGTGGAAAGGAGTTTTGAGGGATTTGAGGCGAGACGAATTAAAAAAATGGGCTTGCATTGCCACGATACTGCAGAGATATTTTTAAAGAACGTCTTTGTTCCAGAGAAAAATCTCGTAGGTGCAGAAAACATGGGTTTCTACCAGTTGATGCGCTTTTTCAACGAGAGCAGAGTTGCAGTCGCTTCTGCCCAGCTTGGAATAGCAATCGGAGCCTACGAGAGAGCTTTGGAGTATGCGAAGCAGAGAAAAGCGTTTGGAAAGCCTTTGATCGAGCATCAGGCGATAGCTTTCAAACTCGCGGATATGTTCACCGCAATAGAATCTGCGAAGCTTCTCGTTTACAAAGCTGCGTGGCTCATCGATAAAGGGAATCCGAATCCAGCGATAAGTTCTGCTGCAAAGCTCTATGCAAGCGAAATCGCTGTAAAGGTTTGCTATGAAGCT
>CALIUJ010000098.1 GCA_938048785.1 uncultured Archaeoglobaceae archaeon
TAAGGCGGCGAAGTAATCACAAGGTCAAACTTCTCGTTCAGGCGCTCTAATTCGCGCGCGTCCTGACAGAGAATGCGCGGCTCGCAAATGGGGTTCTCGCGTGCGCTCTGAGCAACCCATTCTACTTCTTGAAGAAACAAGGCGTCATAGCTCATCAGATTTAGGTTCAGCTGATGAGTATCGCGGAAGGAGACGGAAGGGTGATGATAAGCCGCTTTAGAGAGCTGGATCACGCACCGCGCAAACGCAACCTTGATGAGGTAGGTAGAGAGGTCGTCATCTGGACACCCCTGAAGCATCGTCGCTTTCAGAGATGCTAACCAGTGGAGCGCATCCTCATCCCACCATCGCTCAATAGAGTGAATAGGTGGCAGCTCGACAGGAGCTGTACACAGTTCGCTCCTTCGCTGCACTATACTCCGAGCCATATTCAGGGTTTGGGTCAGGACGCTTTCGGGGTAGCGAAGTGTTTTCACACGACTGAGCCAAGCGAGGAAAGGATTAATTTCTACAGCGGTGGCTTCGAAACCGAAATAACCTGCAATAAAGGGTAAGGTTGTCAGTTTCACCTGGACTCCTCCACAACCAGGAAACTACACGCTAAAGGCGGTTGCAGATTCAGACAAGGAGGTAGAGGAGAGCAATGAAGAAAACAACACCATGACTAAGGATGTTACGGTTCAAGCAGCAGAGCCATGGCAGAGATACGATGAAAACGACAATAAGAAAATCGACGACAATGAGCTCATCAACGCAATAATGGACTGGCTTGATGGCAAGATAAGCGATTCGGACCTGATAAACGTGATACTGAAGTGGCTCGAATCCTAAAATTTTTCTCAATTTTTTTCTCTTTTTGAAAAGACTTTGTGGGAAGGAAAGATAAGTTGGCAACGTCGCGTTGAAGAGGAACTATTTTAGCACGCAAGAGATAGCGAGATCAGCAACACGATGACTTCGAGCCAACGTTGCAGTATAACTTCTTCAACAACACGAGAAACCAATACCTTGAGAGCTGGTTTCAATCGCTGGAACACAAGCATTGGGAATTATGGATGGTATATGCGATGCTCCTGCTTGGGAGAAGAAGGCAAAACTGAATTTTTTAAATCAATCGGCTTCAAATATTTTTAGCTCATCTCCTCTTGAATATCTTGCTGAGGAACCCCTTCTTTCTCTCAGAGTCGAGCTCACCTATTTTTTCTACTCTTTCCTCAACCTCCTCCGATTCAACGACCTTAGTGGCTTCGACGTGTGCACTCTTCCTGACCCTAATTCTAACCACGATCGGGATCTCTATCTCCGGGCTTACGACAATCGCATACCCTGGCGGTAGCCTTTTGATCTCCTCCATCATCTCGGAAGTTATACCCTCTATCCCCTTCTTTATCGCGTTCAAGTCGTTGGGATTCGTTACCCTCATTATGATCTGCGTGTTGCACTGGCTTATCACGTTCTTGTCGATCCTCGCAGGTCTTTGGCTGATCACCATCAGTCCAAGTCCAAACTTTCTGCCCTCGCTTGCCACCGCTCTTAGTGCGTTCGTAGATACCACTTTTTCTCTTTCCGGAACGAAGTTGTGTGCCTCCTCAACAACTATCATTCCCGGCTCAACTTCTCCACGTTTTCTAAGTTCGAAAAGCTTCGAAACTATCCTCGAAACTATTAGGGTCTGATAAGTCGGCTCTACACCACGTAGATCGATTATGCTCGCCCTTCCCCTTCGCATCAACTCTCTAACATCGGTGGGCTTGTCCTTGAAAAGTCCCGAACTTTCTATCTTTGAAAGCGCACCTATCAAAGTCCACTTACCGCTGTGCTTAATCTTTTCGACCTCCCTTATTATGTCCGAGATCGTGTAGTTCTCCAG
Source organism: uncultured Archaeoglobaceae archaeon (assembly GCA_938048785.1). Taxonomy (GTDB): domain Archaea; phylum Halobacteriota; class Archaeoglobi; order Archaeoglobales; family Archaeoglobaceae; genus WYZ-LMO2. The sequence goes on from CALIUJ010000098.1 coordinate 1,871, forward strand.
TCTTCTCAGCGCCTGATACAGCAAAGCCTGGGCACTTGGGCTACGAAGATTGCTGAGCTCTATCAACTCTTCTGGAGATAGGTTTCTGTTCTCCAGCGATAGTTCCTTGTCCGCCTCACTTAGAAAAGGCGAAGTTGGGGGAGCGTAAACGACAACTTTATCCGCATAGCTCTTGGGTTTAACCCCAAAATCGTTTTCAGCCATTTTGTTTGGTCTTTTCAACGACACATATTCGCCGTGCGGGTCGATTATGAGAAGAGGAACGTTTCTGTCGAGGAGCTCTTCGATGATCACGCCCGCTGTGTAGCTTTTACCGCTACCGGTCTTTGCCAAGATGCAAACGTGCTTTTGAACGAGGAAGTTTGGATTTATCGTGACTCGAACGCTCGAGTCACCAAGAAGACCAAGATAAACCCCATCCTTCTCAAAGTTAAACGTTTCAGCGATCATAGAATCTTCTGCGAGGTAAACGTTTTCTCCCGGGATGAAGGGGGTTGAGGGGGTTATCATTTTCCCGCCCTCCCTTTTTCCGATGACCCTCGCCTTTCCAACCATTCCCTTTTCTGCAGACTTGGCACTCTCTGTTGCAACGATCTCAGAAACCTGTGCCAATATCCATCCATCCTTTTCGTTCCAAACCTTTACGTAATCTCCTCTTTTCACCGCTTTCGCATTCGTGACTACGAATTCGAACTCGAATGCTGATGCGGTTCCAGCGATTCTTCCAACAGCGCTTCGCATCGGAAAATTTTCTCTGAGGAGGTATTTCTTTCTTTCGGATAAAGAATGTCTTCGAGTTGTTGAAGAGAACAAAAAGCTTAAAAAGTTCCTCGATCATCGAGTCCGATGATCGCTTCCGCTCCCGGGAAGATAATACTCTTTGGTGAGCATGCGGTCGTTTACGGTAGAAGAGCGCTGGTTTCTGCGATAGATCTACGTTGCAAGGTTGAAGTGAGAAAAAGCGTGGACTTTCGGATAAACTCACCTTTGGGAACAACAAATCTCGACTTTAAAGTTCATCCTTACGTCAGCTATGCAATAAGGAGGTTTCAGGAGATTCAGAGTTTGAAAGGGGCGGAAATTTCGATAGAATCCGAGATTCCAATCGCATCTGGGCTTGGTAGCTCTTCTGCGGTGACAGTTGCGACCTTAAAGGCTTTGAGCGAAGAGTTCAACGTAAATCTCAGCGATCAAGAGATCTTTGAAATTGCAAGGAAAGTTGAACTCGACGTTCAAGGTAGAGGGAGCGGAATAGATCCGTTCATCTCGACCTTCGGTGGCTCTTGGATTTTTCCGGACAAGAAAAAAGTGGATCTCTCCCTTGAACTCTTTGTGATAAAACTCTGGGAGAGGGCGACGAAGGTTATGGTCGAGAAGGTTGCGAACCTAAGGCAAAGATATCCGGAGATCGTGGATAAGATATTCGATGCAATAGATGCGATAACGCTCAGAGCAGTTGAGCCTGGGCTACAAATGGAAGAACTCATTTATCTGAATCAATCGTTGCTCAGGGCAATAGGTGTGAGCTCAGCAAAAATCGACGATTTAGTTGCAAAGTTGGAAAAAGAAGGTTTTTTTGTGAAGATAACTGGTGCTGGTGGAGGAGGCTGTGTTTTTGGATTGTTTAAAGGTAAAAAACCAGAAAACAGCTTTTTGGTGAGAACAAATGCTGAAGGAGTCAGGATTGAGGATTCTTAAGATCGGTGGATCGGTGATAACGAGAAAAGAGGGTTACGAGGAGGTAAATGAGCGAGCAATCGAGGAAATCTGCTATGCAATTGCTGAAAATCATCGTAACTTGATCTTGATCCACGGCGCAGGTTCCTTTGGGCATCCACAGGTAAAGAGGTTTGGTTTGAATAGTCCAATTGCGATCGCAAAAATCCACAACGCATGTGTTCGACTAAACGAGTTTTTCTGCAGGAAGCTAATAGACCACGGAGTTCCCGCAGTTGGTTTGCATCCAATGAGCTGTTCTTACGAGCTTATTCCAAGAATGCTCGAAAAAAGTCTCCTCCCAGTGCTACATGGTGATGTAAATTCAGACTTTAGGATAGTTTCGGGTGACGAAATCGCAGTTTTTCTTTCAAATCTTTTCAATGCAACTCGCTTAGGCTTTGCAACAAACGTCGATGGTGTCTTTGTGAAGGGGAGAATCGTCGAGAAATTCAGTAGAGACATGACCCCTGACTCTATTGGAGAAGAAGATGCAACTGGAAAAATGCGTGGAAAGCTCGAGAAGATTTTCTCCTTGAAGGCGAAGTGTAGAGTTTTCATTTTTAAAGGAGATGGGGAAAAGGTTAAGAGATTTCTGCAAAACGACGATGTGGGAACCGAGGTGATCGTGTGAAGACTTCGGACAGAAAACTCGACCATATAAAGATCTGCCTCAGCGAGGAAGTCGAGAGTGGATACAACGGTTTAGAGGACGTGATGCTGATCCACAACGCAATTCCAGAGTTTGAATTCAACGAAATCGACACCGAGATTAGTTTTTTTAACAAAAAGCTTTCTTTCCCGTTCTTAATAGCTTCGATGACCGGTGGACACGAGGTCGCGAAGGAAATAAACGAAAACCTCGCGATTGCGGTGGAGAGGACGAGAATTGGAATGGGAGTTGGTAGTCAGAGGGCTGGAATCGAGAAAAAAGAGCTCGAGGATACGTTCTCTATAGTTAGAGAGAAGGCTCCAAAAGCCTTTATATATGCGAACATTGGATTAGCCCAGGTGATGAAAGATCCAGAGGTCGTGGACAAAGCGATCGAGATGATCGAAGCGGATGCAATTGCGATTCATTTCAACGCTTTGCAAGAAGCGGTCATGGGAGAAGGTGAGGCGATTTCAGGAAACCTCGAAACCCTTGGCGATGTATGCAAGAGCACAAAGGTTCCAGTTATAGCCAAAGAGACGGGAGCGGGAATAAGTAGGGAAGTTGCGATTAAATTAAAAGAAGTAGGGTTTTCCGCAATTGACGTTGGTGGAAAAGGCGGGACTTCTTTCAGCGCAGTAGAAGCTTATAGGAGTAAAGACGAAGTTCTAAAAGCGGTTGGATTCGACTTCTTTGATTGGGGTATTCCAACCGCGTTCTGCATCGTCGACTGCTATGAAATTCTTCCAGTCATAGCGACCGGTGGTGTAAGAAATGGATTGCAAGTGGCGAAATCCCTGGCTTTGGGAGCGTTGGCTGCGAGTTCGGCGTTACCGTTTTTATCGCAGGCGAAGATCTCAGCGAGTGCAGTAGAAAGATTAATAGAAAGATTTAGACTTGGCTTAAGGGTTGCAATGTTCTTAACCGGGGCGAAGAAGGTTGAAGATTTGAGGAGAAAGCAGATCTTCATCACCGGAAAACTCCTCGAATGGATGAGGTTTAGAAAGATTGATATCCACGAGTTCTGTAGGGGGAGAAGATGATTGAAATTCAGAAGAGGGCTAAAATAGTCGATGAAGCGATCGCAGAACTTTTGCCTGAGAAAGAGCTTGGTCTCTACAAAGCTGCGAGGCATTTAATAAAGGCTGGCGGTAAAAGAATACGCCCCGTAATTGCGATGCTCGTCTGCGAGGCGATGGGGGAGGATTATAGAAAGATAATGCCTGCGATAGTTGCGATCGAAGCGATACACAACTTCACCCTCATCCACGACGACATAATGGACAGAGATGAGATGCGGAGGAATGTGAAAACAGTTCACAAGGTTTTTGGTGAAGCAACCGCAATCCTCGCTGGGGATACGCTTTTTGCTGAGGCTTTCAGCTTGCTTGCGAAGTGCGACGTAGAGGCTTTTAACATTAATAAAGCTGTTGAAATCCTTGCGGACGTGTGTGTTAAGATCTGCGAAGGTCAGTTCATGGACATCAGCTTTGAAGGCAGAATGGTGAGCGAAGAAGAATACATCGAGATGGTGAAGCTTAAGACAGGAGCCTTGATCGCGGCATCCGCATCGTTGCCAGCGGTTTTGTTTGGGAGAAGCGATCTTTTCCAATCACTTTGGGATTACGGAATCTTTGCGGGAATAGGATTCCAGATCTACGACGACGTTCTCGATCTAACAAGTGAAGAAATCGGCAAAGACTGGGGGAGCGACATAGTAAAGGGAAAGAAAACGCTTGTCGTGATCAAGTCCTTTGAGAGGGGCGTGAAGCTTGAAACTTTTGGCAAGGAAAAGGCAAAAATTGAAGATATAAAGAGGGACGTTGAAAAGCTAAGGGAGTGTGGCGCGATAGATTATGCAATAAAGAGGGCGAGGGAGTTTGTAGAGGTTGCGAAGAGAAATCTAAAAGTCCTTGGGGATAGCGAGAGTAGGAGAGTTCTCGAATCGCTGACGGACTTTTTTGTCGAAAGAAAGAAATAATTTTTAAATTCCCACCAACTTTTTCCATGCAAAGAGCGTTGATCTTTGGCAGGTTTCAACCATTTCACCTCGGGCACTTGGAAGTTATAAAGTGGGCTTTGAAGAGCTTTGATGAATTAGTTCTTCTCGTGGGCATGGCAGACGAAAGTCATACGCTGAGGAATCCATTCACCGC
>CALIUJ010000099.1 GCA_938048785.1 uncultured Archaeoglobaceae archaeon
GCCCTAAAATTTGGAGATTTTACGCTTTCTTCTGGCAAAAAAAGCAACGTATACGTGGATATAAAGATCGCGGTAACTTATCCAGAGATCCTTGAAAAAATCGCGGAAGAAATGGCTGAAAAAATGAAACGATACGATTTCGACAAGATCGCGTGCATAGAGCTCGGTGGAGTTCCAATCGCAGTGGCGGTGTCGCTGAAAACCAAGAAACCTTTGGTGATATTCAGAAAGGAGAAAAAAGCTTATGGACTCGGTGGAGATGCAATAGGGGAGATAAAAAAAGGGGATAGGGTTGTGATCGTCGAGGACGTGATTACAACCGGAAAATCCGCGAGCTCAGTTGCGGAAAGGGTAAAGGAGAGAGGAGGAGAAGTGGTGGCAATAGTAGCGGTTGTGGATAGAGAGGAATCCAATCTTAAGTTTGAAAGCTTGATCAAGCTTAGCGAGTTAGTAAGAGCTAAGGATTTCCTGAATTCTCCCGAAGCTTAACTCCATCGCTTCTTTTTCAAGTTCCTCGATACCAACGTCGAATCGGTAGCTTTCTAAAGATTTCCTAACGAGATTTTCTGGCATTTCGATAATTCCTGCCAACTTCTCAACTCCCCAGCTTGGTTTCGATCGATCGTATTCTTTTAGAAATTCCTCAAAAATACTCTGATTTTTTTCAAGAAAACCCTCGTTTACAGCAAGGGAACAGCAAAGGAAATCGCCGAGCACATCATCGAATCTTTCGAAGTTCTCGAAGCTCGAGAGATACGGCTCCCATATCGCAATTCCTCGAAGGCTTCTGAGTTGGGAAATCATCTCTTCAGGGCTTTTGAAGAACTCAATGTCTTCTTTGATGTTTTTAACCCTTAGATACTTCCTCAGAATTCTCTCCATTGTGGAAAACTCCGAGCAACCAAACCTCTTTCCGTTTGAAAAAACCACTCCACTGCCGTTCATTGCCACCACTCTGAAGATCCTTATGTTTTTCATCAAAACTCCAAAAAATGCTTGAGTTATGAAAGGCGTCGCAACAATGTCGGCGATACCATGAACGAGATCTTTCGTCGCCTCTATTGCGTTTCTGTAAACTCTGAAAATGGCTCCAACTCTTTCCCCAGCGTGGACCACTTTTACGTACTCGCTTGCCTTAAGAATACCTATCCTCACCACGCCTTCTATCGCTCCCGGGTAATACTTCGTAAGCCAAACCTTGTAGGACTTTTGCGATATCTCTTCCCTTACAACGACCTTTTCCTCCTCCAGCTTTGAGAGTATTTCTGAAACCGTGGACTTTGAGATGTTCAGAATCCTTGCTATTTCGCTCTGCAAAACACCGCTTTCTTTCGCAAGCTCAAGTTGGGAAATTATCCTCTCCTCAGCCCTCATTTCAGAACGCTGTTAACCCATTCCACAACCTTTTCAACTCTTTCCTTGGCTGTTCCGAGGTAGTTCTCTGGTTTGAGCAGTTCGATAAGCTCTTCTCTGGTAAAAAATTTCATCACGATCTCTTCTTTCACCAACTCTTCGTAAAGCGATGTTTTGTTTGCGTAAGCCCTGAGGGAAACATTTCTCAGAATCTCGTGCGCGGTTTGTCTGTTGAGCCCTTTTTTCGTAAGCGCAAGCATTACAGCTTCGCTCATGTTGAGCCCTCTTTGTGTCTCCAGGTTCTTATGAACGTTCTCCAAATCTATTGCGATCTTCGAGACTATGCCTATCATCCTCGTTAGAATGTGGTCCGCAAGAATCGTCGCCTCGACGAGCGTTATTCTTTCCGCAGAAGAGTTCGTCAGATCTCTTTCTTCCCAAAGGATCGCAGATTGATGCTGTGGTTCAACAAACCCTCGAATCACCCTTGCAAGCCCACAAACGTTTTCGCTGTCTATTGGATTTCTCTTATGTGGCATCGTCGAGCTACCAACTTGCTTCGCTTCGAACTTTTCCATTATCTCCCCAACCTCTGCCCTCTGTAGAATTCTGAAGTTTAACGCCATTTTCTCAAGCGTAGTTGCGAGATTTGCGAGAAATTCGATGTACTCGCAGTAAATGTCTCTTGGAATCACCTGTGAAGATATAATGGCGGGTTTTAAGTTCAAAAGTCTCATAACTTCGCTCTCTATTTCAAAGCCATCTTTTCCAAATCCAGCTTGTGTTCCAACCGCTCCACTCATTTTCCCAACGAGAAGTCTTTCTTTCATCTGTTGCAATCTCACGTAATGTCGAGCGATTTCGGAAGCCCAGAGTGCAAACCTGAATCCATAGGTCGTGGGAAGTGCAGCTTGTCCATGCGTTCTTCCAAGGCAAACAACGTCGCGAAACTCCAAGGCTTTTTGTGCAAGCAGTTTTCCGAGCTTCTTTATCTTCTCCTCGAGTATAAGAACGCTGTCCCTCAGTTGCGTTGCGGTTGCGGTGTCGATTATATCGTTGGAAGTTGCACCGAAGTGAATCCAATTGCACTCCGCAACCTCGTCTATAGCTTTAACCAACGCCATTATGTCGTGTCGAATCTCTGCTTCGATCTCCTTCACCCTCTCAGCCTTAACTTTTAGTGTGTTTCTGCGAACTTTCTCCGCTTCTTCATCGCTCAGATATCCTTTTTTGGCGAGAGCCTTTAACAAAGCAATCTCTACTCGAATCATCCTCTTTATCTTGCTCTCTTCGCTCCAAATCCTCTTCATCTCCTTTGTTCCGTATCTATACTCGATCGGATGTATCATCGTTCTTCGTCACCCTTAAACTTAAAACCTTTTTACCCCTCTCGGAGGGGATTATTTTTAGCTTCGCGTTTTTGAATTCAAGGCTAAAAACAACACCTTCAAGCAATCGATCGAGAAAAACAGCTAAGGCGGACACTTCACTGTGGGGTTGAAGCCCAATTGACACGTTGAAGTCGCAGATCTCGTAAACTTCTCTTGGGACTTTTTCTGCACCAACGACGACCAATATTCTCTCTGATTTCCTAATTTCTTCGATCTTCTCAACAAAAGGTACACCATACATCGTAAGATGAACCTTAATACCATCGAAGCTCCGAAGAAGCTTTCTCCATTCCACGTTTTGAATGAAAAAATCTCCTCCCCAGGTTTCGACGACCTTTTTGACACTCGAAAAAAGTCTTTCATCGTATTTGTCGAAGTAAACGCCCTTTGCTCCAAAAGCCCTTGCGGTGAGTGCTACATGGGTCGATATCCTCTGATCTCTACCGATCCTATGCCCAAGGCGCAAGACGTAAACGTCCACAACAATATTTCAACGTCAAGGGGTTTTGAACTTAATCTCTTTTCAAATACTCTGAAAAAATCGCTGAGCAATGCAAAGCCGCCGGCGGGGTTTGAACCCGCGACCTGGTGATTACGAGTCACCCGCTCTGCCAGCTGAGCCACGGCGGCTTAAAAAAATAAGGGTGGTGGGGTTATTAAATTTTCTCAATCAACCCCCGGTGATACATTTCGATAACAACGTAACTCGCAAGGAGTTCTGCCATTTCGGGTGGGATTGAAGCTAAAAGCTGGAATATCGAACCCATTTCCTTCGGAAATCCCTTTTCGAGTCCGAGAGACTGAATTATCTTATCCCCCTGAGCTTCCAGCAACTTCTCCGCCTCTTTGAAAATCTTTGAAAGTGTTGCAATGTCCATCTCACCCGGGGAAAGAAGCGATAAGGCTACGCCAAAGATCCCAAGCAGACTCTCAGCTTCACTCGGTGGAATCCTTTTCACAGCCTCGGTGCAATCCTTAAGATCAGAGATCATCTGATCCGCCAACTTATCGTGTATCGGCGTCACCGTTAGGTGTAAACTTGGCGGTATCCCCATCGCTTCAATACCTTTCTGTGGCAAAAAGATCCAGCCACGTTTTGCCATTTCATCAAAGAGCTTGAAGACGTTCAAATCTGCCGTAAAAGCTGCTATGACCGTTGGTTCGCCCATGAGCTCATAGCCGAGCCCTTTAAAGCCCTTAACTATCTTCTCCCTTGCTGAAATTATCTTCTTTGCAAGCTCCGTATACCCTTCTTGACCAAGGAAGTGAATCGTAGCCCAAGCAGAAGCTAAAAGCGCTTCCGAACGTGAAGAGAGAACTGCAGGATTCACAATTGGATACCCAGGCCATCTAATGTTGGAGAACTGCGAGAACATCTTGTAGAACTTCTTTTTGAAGAGAACAACTGAAGCGCCAATTGGTGTGTACGCATATTTGTGCGGATCAAGTGAAATCGAGCTCACACCATCGATTCTAAAATCGAAATCTGGAATCTTATCACCAAGATTCTTCATGAATGGCAAAACAAAGCCTCCAACGCAAGCATCGACGTGGAGCCATATACCTTTGTCCAAGGCGATCTCTGCAAGATCTTTAATTGGATCCACCGTGCCAAAAGGCCAGTTTGGGGCTGAGCCAACGATCATCGCCGTATTCTCGGTTATCGCTTCATTTATTGCATCTACGTTCGCTGTAAATTTTTCCTCGTCTACTTTTACTCTCTTCACCCTCAAACCCAAGTATTCTGCAGCCTTGTCGTAGCATGGATGCCCTGTGATTGGCATTACGATTTCCGGTATAGTAACGATGCCTCTGTTAAGAATGAACGAATCTCTTGCAGCTTTTACAGCTAAGAAAACACTTTCCGTGCCACCAAAGGTAAATGTTCCAGCGGTTTGCTCGTCACCATGCATCAAAGACACTGCGTAGTCAACTATGTCCTTCTCCATTCTGATCGCACTCGGAAATTCCGTGAAGTCAAGCATGTTCTTGAACGCAAACATCTTCATGGCTTCGAATGCAACTTCTCTCAGCTCTTCAACTCCCGGCTCGAATGCGATGGTAAAAAGCCTTCCGCTGTACGGATCCAAGTCGTCCGCTGTGTAATCTCTCAACCTTTGAAGGATTTCTTCTCTACTCAAACCCTTCTCGGGAATCGTTCGCCTCATACATTTGATCTTGATAAAAAGTTAATAAAAATTTTTTGTTGAGTTCAACCCTTCCCCTTCCTAAAGGCTTCGAGAGAACTTCTTAGCCTTTCCAGGAAGAAGTCCGCATTCTTTGGTGAGATTGTAACACTAAATCCCTTTTTCTTGACCACAACAATTACGTTACTCGAAGTTGCAAATTTAAAGCCTTTGAAAAATACGAGTTCCTTTCCACTGCCTTTCTTGACTTCCTTGATCTCTTCAAACGGGATTCGATAAGTGATTCCCAAAACGATCTCGAGAGAATCGTCAAGAACCCTAAATCTCCTTGGCAAAACCAGCCAATAAATCGCAGTCATCATGAAGGTAGTTAGAAGGAGAACCATCACCGCATTTTTCTCTCCCTCTTGAAAAGCGAGCAAAAATAAAGAAAAGATGACTGCGATCGGCAGAGCTAATATTGCCTTTATTCCCAAACCGTATTCAGCCTCTTCTTCGAACATAGTTATCCGCGAATCGTGTAACCTTTCCAAGGACTTCGATTGCAACGATTGCGTTTGGATAAACTGGGAAGCGATTTGTTTCATACTCATTCTTTAGCTCAAAAACCCTTTCTCTAACCCCTTCGATAACAAAATACACTGGTTTTCCATAATTCCTAAGCCTCCCGTAGTCTGGGATAAAACCACTCATGAACTCGCTCGCCCAAACAGATACAACCAAAGAATCGACGTTTTCATCTTTCAGCATCGCTTCTATAGCAACTTCGTATGGCTTTTCCATTCCGTAGTATTCGACCATAGGCCATATGTCGAGTGGATTGTTGACGTTGTGCCATTCGGGGGTTACTTCTCTTATTTTATTCTTCGTCTCATCACCAATTTCCGCCAGCTTAAGTTGAGCGAAATACGCCGCATCTGCGGACTGAACGCAACCAGAGCCGGTGTAGTGGATTATGCCAACTCTATTGCCTTTTGGCAATGGTTGCATCGATAGAGCCTTTGCAACGTTTATGAGCTCATCGAAGCTGAAAACCCTTATAAGATTTAACTGCCTGCATACCGCGTCAAATACCTCATCGCTTCCACCAATCGACGCTGTATGACTCATCGCAGCCTTTTGACCAAATTCACTCCTACCGCTCTTGAAAACGATTATTGGTTTATCGGATCTCTTTGCAACTTCGAAGAATGCTCTGCCATTTCTAAAGCCCTCGACATACATCCCAATCACCTTCGTTCTCTCATCCCTAAGAAGGAACTCAAGAACTTCGTGGTCTTGAACGTCGATCTTGTTCCCCATCCCTACGAGGTTTGCAAAACCTATTCCAGGATTGTTCTGAGCTATAGATTCCATCAATATGCCTAAGAAAAGACCTGTCTGTGCCACGATGCTGATATCTCCTTTTCTAATGTTTCTAAGAGGTGCGAAACTTGTGATGAACCCTGTCGTGGTGTTCATTACCCCGGTGGTGTTGGGACCAAATATCGCAATGCTGTGTTTCCTTGCGATATCAACGACTTTTTTCTCTATCTCCGCCCCTAATTCACCTTCTTCGCTGAATCCTGAGCTAACGATAACAACGCCTTTAACCCCTTTTTCCGCACAGTCTTTCATAACCCCTGGAACTATCTTCGCTGGAACCGCTATTATCGCAACCTCTACTTCATCGGGAACGTCTTTAACCGAGGGATAGCACTTAACGCCGTGGATCTCATCTGCGTTCGGGTTTATCGCGTATATTTTTCCTGAAAACCCAAATCTTTTAAGATTCCAAAGTATCGTGTTCCCAGGTTTACCAACGCTCCTCGAGGCACCGATCACAGCAACGCTTTTCGGGTTGAAGAAGAAACCTATATCCCTTGCAACTGTCGGAAACTCTTTCCTTTTTCCCTTTAGAATCCTCGCATCCGCGACGAAGCAACCTTCCTCGTTTGCAAAAACC
>CALIUJ010000100.1 GCA_938048785.1 uncultured Archaeoglobaceae archaeon
CTTCGCCACTGCCGGATGATGTTCTCTACATACCATTGGGCATCGCAAAGTATCGTATCTCGCATTATTTCCTCGCGGTCTTTTTTGGAAAAGTTGTGATAACAAGCTACGTTCTCTTTGCTGGAAAAATAACGAGCGAAGCTATGAAGGAATTGCTGGGCAACAACATAATCAGCCTTTTGATCTTCTTCTCCTTAACCTTGGTTTTCTCGATTGTCGTGATCAAGATCGATTGGAAGAAGCTCTTTGAGAAATACCACAAGACTTGAAAAGTATAATTACCGGAGGTGAAACGAATCTATGCCAAACTTTCTCGTCGTTCTTCAAGCTGGATGGATTGTGAAGAGAGTTGATAGTGTGGAGGATGCGATAAACATCGCAATAGCTGAAGCAGGAAAGAAACTTGCCCCAGACTTGAGTTTCGTTCGAATCAACGTTGGAGGTGTTGAATGCCCAAAGTGTGGGGAGCAGTTCAAATCTGCGCTATTGGTTTCGAGAACTGCGCTTGTAGGGCTTGTTTTTGAAATGAAAGTTTTCAACGCTCAAAACAAAGAACACGCAACGAGGATTGCTAAAGGTGAGCTTGGGAAAAGAATGCCAAACATTCCACTTGAGGTTTTGGAGGTGACAGAGATCGATTGATCTTATATACTTGCTAACACATAGACTTATTTTTACGTTATCATAAGTCTTAAATACTTCAGTATACTACTAATAATAGTATGGTGTTTAGCAAACTGCTGATGGAAACCGAAATAGTGCTTAGGCATCTGCAGGTGCTCAAAGCTGTGATGGAAAAACAGCCCATAGGTATCTTCAAGCTCTCAGATATACTCAAGATGCCTAAGCATAGGGTGAGGTATTCGCTGAGAATCTTGGAGCAATCCGGCATCATAGCGCCAACGCAATACGGGGCGATGGTCAAAGATGAGGGCTATGGAAAAATAGAGAACCTAAAAGTAGAACTCGAAAAAATTAAAGGGATAATGGCGCAAATTGAAGAAATGGTCAAAAGTCTTTAATCGACTATTTCTGCAAACCCATATTTTTTGAGGACTTTCGTTATCCTTACCTTCACGGTGTCGTTCAGCTTTGCGCCAGGAACAAACACAACAAAACCGTCTATTTTCGCTATTCCGTCCCCTTCACTACCTACCGCTTCGATTTTAACATCTCTTACATCCCCAACTTTTACTGGCGGTTTTCCAAATCCAAATTCCTTCAATTTTAACACCTCTTATTTGATTTTCTTTCCTTCCACTTGAAGTTATTTAAGTCTTTCGCCAAAGAAAAGGGAGAAAAGATCGGAGGAAAAAAAGTTCAGCAAAACTTGACCCCGAGCTCTTTTAGCTTGTTTGAAATCATTACGTTCAAGATTAGAACCGTGAGGCTTTCAACCATCTTTGAGTTCTTCAGATCTCCACAGTCGAGTGCTCTTAGCCCTTTGATCTCGTTCGTGATCTCAATGATAGCCTTTTTTGCTTCAGAGTCATCACTGCAAACCAAAACATCCCAATCAAAGCTTGATTTCAGATCTGCGAATCTATCTGCGGGAATGTTGTGGTAAGCAGAGACAACTCTGCTGTCCTTCAGTATCCCGGCTATTTTCTCCCCCGCAGATCCCTCTGGGAGCTCTACGTAACGAAAGAGCTTCCCCTCTTTTTTCATGGGAACAAGGGGCGAGACAACGATCTTGCCCGCAAGCTCGTTTTTAAGACTTTCCGCGAGCGCAAAAGCTTGTTCGTATGGCACAGTAATCACAGCTAAATCGCATTGCTTTGAAGCCTCTGCATTTACCGCTCCAACTATCTTTCCCGTGTAACCATGTTCAGAAAGAATTTTCAGGTATTCTTCTGCCTTTGCCTTTGCTTTTTCTTCGCTCCTTGAACCAACAATGACTTCGTAACCCAAGATCGCAAGTCTGAGTGATAAACCAATGCCCAGGTTTCCAGTTCCGCCAAGAACTGCGACCTTCATACTATGAACCCGAGTTCCATCAGCTTTTTAAGCTTTTCATGCACTCCAAGGATCATTCTGCTTACGTGCTCGTATAATTCCCTGGGTGTAAACGTCTTTCTTGCAAATCCAAGTTCAATTGCTTTAAGACCAACTTCGGTCGCAACCTCTGGGAAAACGTGGATCTCCGTCATCTTCGGTATTATGTAGTCTTCACTCAATCTATTCTCTGCAAATCTCGCCAAGGCAAAGGCTGCGGATAAGCACATGTCTTCTGTTATCTTTTGAGCTCTAACGCTTAAAATACCCCTAAAGACCGCGGGAAATACGAGAGAGTTGTTTACTTGATTGGGAAAATCACTTCTTCCTGTTGCAACTACCCTCGCTCCCGCTTCCTTTGCTTCGTGGGGATATATTTCGGGAATCGGGTTTGCCAATGCAAAAACGATCGCATCGTCCGCCATCGATTTAACGAACTCTTTCTTGATCACCCCCGCAGTGCTTGCTGCGATCACAACGTCTGCACCTTTCATAGCCTCCGCAATTCCTCCGCTCCTCTGCTCTGCGTTCGTCACTTGGCAAATCCAGAATTTATCTGGATTCTCATTTTTCAGTTTCTCTAAGTCACTTCTATGCATGTTCAGAATTCCCTTGCTGTCCACGACGAACATCTTCCTCAAGTCCGCTCCAGCCTTTGCAATCAGACGAACCGTCGCAATGTTCGCCGCTCCAGCACCGATAACTGCAATATCAACCTCGTTCATCTTCTTCCCAACGATTTTTAGAGCATTTATGAGTCCAGCAAGAGTTGCGGTTGCAGTTCCGAGTTGATCGTCATGCCAAACTGGAATCTCGAGTTCCTCTTGAAGCCTCTTTAGTATGTAGAAGCACTTTGGCGTTGCTATGTCCTCGAGATTTATCCCGCCAAAGCTTGGGGTGACCTTTTTAACGATTTCAACGAACTCATCTGGATCTTGCTCATTTATTGGCAACGGAAACGCATCCACACCACCGAGAAGCTTGAAGATCATGGCTTTTCCTTCCATGACTGGTAAAGACGCGAGTGTTCCGACGTTCCCAAGCCCAAGAACCCTTGAGCCATCCGTCACAACAGCTACTGAGTTCCACTTGTTGGTATAATCGTAAACTTTCTCCGGATTTTTTGCGATCTCCTTGCTCGGTTCCGCGACGCCAGGGGTATACCAGTAGCTAAAGTCGTCGAGAGATCTCACGGGACACTTCGGGAGAACTTCGATCTTTCCTCCATATTTCATGTGTAGTTTACAAACTTCGTTCGTATATACCACCTCCGATATTAGCGATATACGTATTTCGAGCAAATATTTAAATCTTTTGTGCATAAATTTGTATATCACCTTTTTAAATTTAAGTTTTTTTTCTGTATAAATCAAATGCGCAAAAAGCGCCTTAGATGCAAAGCTTGAAATATTTTGACTGCGCTTTTAAAACTGTGATGCTCTATGAACGGTGAAGTTAACAGAATAATCACGTTATGTGGAAAGAGCTGGGCTAAGATTGGTGTCGAATTCATGTTCCTCGGGGGTAAGCCAGAATGCGAAAACTGCAAGATAAAAAAGACTTGCTTAAAGCTCAGAGAGGGTGCAAAGTATAAGATAGTCGCGCTTAGAGATGGGACAGTTCAAGAGTGTTCTCTGCACGAAGATGGAGTTGTTGCGGTTGAAGTGATAGAGCTCCCGGTAATTGCCCTCGTGGAATCTGCGCTTACAGAGGGTGCGAAGTTCAAATACAAGGAGAGAGAGTGCAACCACTACGAGTGCGGAATGTATAATCTCTGCCATCCAATCGAGCTGAAAGATGGTGAAGCGGTGACGGTTGCAAAAGTCATAGGAGATTCGCCAGAGAAATGCATCCTTGGCTACAACTTCGTGGTCGCGGAGCTAATGAGAGAGCAAAAAAATTTAGCGCAGTAGAGGTTTCAGCACTACAGCCTTTGGAACCCTAATCCTAAACTCCTCTGGATCCGCTTCAGTGTTTGGAATCGCTCCAAAGTGCATGGGAATGTATACCTTCGCCTTTATGTCCCACGCGGCTTCAACTGCTTCGTTCAAGTTCATCGTATACGTTCCACCTATTGGCAACAGCGCTACATCGACTTCTATATTTTTCATCTCTGGAATTCTGTCCGTGTCTCCAGCGTGGTAAATTCGAACCCCGTCGATTTCAAAGATGTAGCCAACGACTCCTTTTTTGTGAAACGGCTTATTTACGTTGTAAGCGGGAACAGTTTTTATCCTCACATCCTTGACAACTCTCTCTTCTCCTTCGTCGAGAGCACAGCTGTCGTAGCCTTCGACAAAGCAACCCTTTGGAGTAACAAGAGTTGTGTCAGACTTTGATAGTCTTTTTATCGACTTCACGTCGAGATGGTCAAAGTGGTCGTGCGTCACGAGGATCAAATCCGCCTTTTCAAGTCCCTCGGGAATTTCGTATGGATCGATGTATAGGACCTTTGAGCCCTTTATCTTAAATCCCGCATGTTTCAGATACGTTATCTCAACGTTTCCCACCTTTAGCGTGTTCATAGTCAAAAATAGTTTCGATATTAATAAGCTTTTCTACCGGATTCTTGACTCAGAGCCTTGTTATAAGATCTGGATTTACTTTGGACTCCTCAATCTTTGGAATCTCTCCTGCAAACGCAATTACCTCGTTTTTTACAACGAGCAAACCAATTAAGTGCTCATGGTTTTCCTCATAGAATTCACGAACGCTTTCTTCAATGTTGCAATCCTCTTTTATCTTGTTTCCGAGCGCAGTGGCGAAGGCATCTGCAATGCAAGCATTTTTTGCGATCACAGTCGCGCAATCTGCAAATCCAAAGCTTACAGACGGTCCAATTTTTCCACTTGACGTGCAAATCCCGATTTTTTCTCCAGATGGAATAACAAATGCCAAATTTGTCGGATAAATTCCTACTCTTATCTCCCTATCTGTGCAAATCGCGATGTCACCGCCGTTGTCGACAACTGCAAATTTCGCACCACCCTCGACCATTTTTTCAACCGCATAATCCGCAATCGCTCCCGCAACCGCTGCCATTGGTCCAACTTTCGCCAACTTTGCAGCGTCGCACATTCTTTTCACGATGCCTTCGACTTCGCAATCGATCGGCTCGTAGCTAATCAAAAACATTGGATTCAGCATAGCGTATCTTTCGATCTCACTCCTCGCTTCGAGTATTGCCTTTACAGCAATCTCATAAAAATCTTCGTTTTCTGCAAGGATCGTTGCAATCGTTTCCTTATAAGCGAATTTAAACCTCCTATAGCTCATATGAACACCCGGAGAAAGTCTAAGATGGAGTGCTCCACAAGTCTTTTTCTTTCATTAGGTATTATTTTGAAAAGAAGATGAAACGCAGGAATCCCGCGAAACACGCTATCGAGAAATCTCTGTTCTCTTTCTACCCAATTCAGCTCTTTCAGAACTCTATTCTCGTAAATACCTAAATTCTCAATGCAATCGTAGAGAATCTTCGCACACTTCAGCGATGGAGCGTTACCTTCACCAGCTCCGCTGACGCAACCTATTGCTTCTCCAACACCTACAACGTTGTTGTGAACAAATGGTCTGCACTTCGATAGGGGGAGCATTCTGATTCTTGCAGAACAACTGCAAGCACTCTCTTTTTTCTCAAAACCAAATTTAACTCTTAGTTTCTCGATCAACTCTGGTATCTTGTTTTCAAAAATGCTTCCCGCTCCTATGTGCCAGTATTCGCCTAAGGGAAAAGCCCATGCGTAACCGTGTCTCTCAAAGTATATGTAGATGTTCTCATCCTTCTCATGCCTCTCCATGAACTGTAACGTTGGAACAAGCCTGTCTTTTGCGATCTTTGGTAAGAACGCTCTCTTCGTCCCAGTTGCGTCCACGATTACTTCTGCATCGCTCTTTTTGAACTCAATGTTTCTCCATAACTCCTCCAAAAGTCTTAACTTGTCGAAAATCGCTATTCCCTTGTTTCTCAGCTCGAGACCATTGACTAAAACTTTTTCAGGCTTTGTTAGGATGAAGTCGTCGATTTCGATATCAATTTCAGAGTATAGCTCCTTTGCTTCTCTGTAAGCTATCCCCCAACCACATCTACAGTCTGGAGACTTCCGGACTTCGAATATCGAAGCTCTGTAACCATTTTTTAAAAGAAGATTGTATAAAAAAGTTCCAGCAATTCCTGCGCCGTAGATCTGAATCATAGCGTGCTTAAATTCTCGATCACCGCATCTGCGAACTCCTTCGTTCCAACGAGTTTTCCGCCAACTTGTCTGTGGAGGTCGTAGGTCACAATACCTTTTTCTATTGTCATTGCAACCGCCTTCTTCACCATTTCGCTCGCTTCTTTCCACCCGAGGAACTCGAGCATCAAAGCTCCGGTTAAGATTTGTGCAGTTGGATTTACCTTGTTCTGCCCAGCGTATTTTGGAGCTGAGCCATGTATCGGTTCAAAGACCGCAATTCCATCGCCTATATTACTGCCTGGTGCAATTCCCAGTCCACCCACGAGCGCAGCAGCAGCGTCGCTTAGATAATCTCCGTTGAGATTTGGTAAAGCTATTACGTCGTATTCGTCGCTCCTCGTTATTATCTGCTGGAACATGTTGTCCGCAATTCTATCTTTAACAACTATCTTCCCCTCAGGTTGCTTTCCTCCATAATCTCTGTTTAATTCGTCTTCAGTTATGCAAAACTCCGCAAACTCTTGCTTTGCAACTTCATAGCCCCAGTCTCTGAAGGCACCTTCTGTGAACTTCATAATGTTTCCCTTGTGCACCAAGGTAACGCTCTTCCTATTGTTTTCGATCGCATACCTTATCGCCATCCTCACGAGTCTCTTCGTTGCGAACTCGCTTATCGGCTTAATTCCAATACCCGAATCTTCTCTGATCTGAACCCCAAAATCTCTTTTTAGAATTTCAATCAGCTTAATCGCTTCTCTACTCCCCCTTTGCCACTCTATTCCAGCGTAAACGTCTTCGGTATTTTCCCTGAATATTACGAAGTTAACCTTTTCTGGATGCCTTATGGGGCTCGGAACACCTTTTAAGTAGTAGACTGGACGAACGTTCGCGTATAGATCGAGAACTTGCCTTATTGTCACGTTAAGGCTTCTGTAACCGCCACCAACTGGTGTCGTGAGTGGACCTTTGAGAGCAACCCTGTAATACCTTATCGCGTTCAGCGTATCCTCTGGCAAGTAGCTACCATAGATCTTGTAAGCATCTTCCCCAGCATAGACTTTGAACCATACTATTTCTTTGCCCACTTTGTCTGCTACTGCGTCCAAAACTCTTATCGCAGCCGGAACAACGTCTTTACCAATCCCATCACCTTCAAAATACGGTATCACTGGATTTCTCGGAACTATGAGCTTTCCGTCTCTGTACTCGATTTTCTCCCCCTCAGATGGTGGTCTTACTTTTTCGAACATGCAAGGCTTTCAACGCTAAAATTAAAAAGCTTTGGATTCAAAATTCCAATGATAAACTAACTCCCATCGTGGTTGATCAAGCGATTGCAAACCCAAGATTTTTATTTCTGACAAAACTTGGATATGAGGCTCAACGAAACCATCGCAATATTGTTGACGATTGCCTCGATCTTGACGATAATAGCTGTAGAGTTTACGAGCGGTGAAATGCAATTCGTCCTCGTGTCTCTTGACTTTGTCTTCACGTTAGTTCTGATCTTGGATTTCGTTTTGCGTTCTCGAGAAGGGGGCAAAAGATATCTATTGATGAATTTCTACGAAATCTTTGCATATATCCCAGCTATCGTGCTCTTTTACTTTGTTCCGCCCCATTTAGCTGTGATTTTCAGAGGTTTAAGAATTCTGAGGATCATCGCCTTTGGGATTAAGCTTATGAAAGAAATGAGAGCGCGAGCCGCAAAACTGCTCAGCTATGCGATGCTAATGCTCTTTATCACGATTCTGCTCGGATCCACAAGTTTCTACATCGCAGAGGGTGAAGCGAGAAGTCTAAACTTCTTCGATTGCATTTATTGGGCAGTCGTAACGATAACGACCGTCGGATATGGGGATATAGTTCCCATGACGCCACTTGGGAAAATCATATCGATGATAATAGTTCTACTCGGCGTCTCTATTGTTTCTCTTTTCACAGCAAGTATTCTCAGCGCAGTTATGAGCGAAGAAAAGCTTGGGTTGAGAGAAGAGATCGAGAAGTTGATCAAAAAGCACGAAAAGAGGTCGCTGGATGATGATGAAAAGAGGTTGCTCTTAGAACTCAAAAAACTCCTTGAAAGCTAAGATTCAACAAAAACCTTGTACTTCGCCTCGGGATTCTGGAGCTCGTAGATTATTCTACCTACTATTAGCTTCAAAGGTTGAATTCCCTTTACCCTTTTTGCAACGTCTTCGAAGCTTTTAAAAGGCTCTCTTTTTCTCTCCTCAATGATTGCCCACATCGTCTTCTTTCCAACTCCCGGAAGTAGCTCGAGTTGATGCATCTTCGTCGTTATCGGCTCCGCTTTGTTAAAAAACTCAACGAACTCGCCTTCCCTAAGTTTAACTATGTTTTCAACAACAAAGGGAAGCTCCCTCTTCGAAGCTGGTGTGAGATCCTCGTAGGTCAACTTTCTCTTTATCCTGTTCACAACATCTCTCTCCCCTTTTCCTATGTAAACTCTGTCCATCACGAGCGGATTCTTGTCCTTCTTCACGCTCAACTCGAGCAGAGTGAAATACTTTTCTCCGATTACTTGAGCCAACGGCTCTCTTTTGTGGATCGGTCTTTTGTCGTCTACGTGCCCATAAGGAAGAAAGTCGAGGACGTATGCGTAATCTTCGTATTTCTCCGTCTTGCTTTGTTTTTCAAATTGCTTTGCTTTATCCATACCGACCGATCACATCAAAAATGCATCTACCAATATTAATAATTTTCCCTACTCTCGGTATCTTCCCACGATTTCCAAGATTTGCTCTATCTCTTCGTTCGTCAAAGTTCTTTCTTTTGCGTAGATCGTTCTTATTTCATCCGCAACCTTGGGCATGATGTCTGCTATTTTTACAGCTAAATCTTTTCTTCCAACCTGTGGAAGCTTCATCAAATCTTCTACGAGCTTTTTTGCTTTTTCAGCGCTTAGCTTTGAAAAATTTCTTAGATGTCTCAGCGCTCTCCTCGTTTCGAACAGTAACTCCGCTTTTTCTTGTCTTCTCTTTGCTATCTCCTCCATTATCTCTCTCGCTTCAGAAATAGTGATATACTCGAAACTCTTCACTTCTTTAAACATTTCCCCACCTTAAACAGCCCTAAGGTGCTCCGGGCGAGAAATTAGGGTCTTTAATTTGCTTCCATCTCTTATCTGCACAAGATAGGCTCTCCCCCTCTTCCCCACTATGATCCCACTTCTCCCGTTATATCTTGGATGTGGCATACCCTTCTGCGAGGCTGGTTCAATGTCCAAAATAACCCTCTGCCCTGCGCTGAACTCCTGAAGGAATTTTCCAAGCTTTAAGCCCTTTTCCCTTACCTTCTTCTTCAGCTTTCTGCCTGACTTAAACCTGAAGCCATGAGACTTCCAACCCATTTTCGACCCCCGATGAACTGCACAGCCATTGTATTTTAACTTTTCCTACCTCAACATGTCAGATGAAACGCACCAACTTTCTTAGCCTTTGTTTCGTTGAAAACCTTCACAGCTTTTTGCGTTGGGAGTGCAATAGTTCTAATCCCCCTCTCTTCAAGAAAACTCTTTAAATCTTCGGGAACGACCATTCTTCCGTTGTAGCCCGTGCCGACGATTAAAACCTCAGGTTTAAACTCCAAGACTTCTTTCAAGTCTTCAAGACTTAGCTTATGCCCCTCTTTTCTCCACCAGTTCTCTCTAACTTTTTCATTGAAAATCAAGATATCTGATGTGTAAGTTTTTCCATTAACCACGATTTTCCCAAACTCGTAGCTCTCGATCACGCTTTTAAGTTGCTTTTGAACGGAAAAACCTTTCGATTCCACTCTTCAAAGCGGTTTTTCTAATTCCAATCTGACGAAAATTCTTTGCGCTTAAATCGGTTCTTTTGGACTCGATTTTTGAAATTTATACGCAAATAGCGAAAGGTTTAAAAGTTTTGAAAAAACATACTAGAAGGGGATGGTTTGATGAGAGAAGTGTATTTGGTTGGATTTCTCAGAACTCCTTTTTCAAGGAGTCGTCCAAAAGAACCGCAGAGGGACGTGTTCCACCAGATTCGTGGTGACGAGCTAATGGCGATGGTTCTCGACGAATTGCCCAAAAAAGTTGGGATCGAGAAGAAAGATGTAAATAGAGTTCTCGTTGGCTGTGCTTTTCCAGTATGGGAAAACTGGGCTTATGGTGGTAAGTCACCAGTTTTGCTTGCAAAGTATCCCGTAGAGGTTTCTACGACGCTTATGGACATGCAATGCGCGTCTTCGATAATCACGACGATGTATGCCTATCTCGAGATTGCAAGTGGAGTTGCAGATGTCATCATTGCAGGTGGCTACGAGCACATGACCCGCGTTCCTATGGGTGCAGAAAATCCATACGTCGCGAGAAACGAGAAATTCCTCAGCGAAGAATACAAGGAATACGACATGCGTATCGGCTTTGTGATGGGTCTAACGGCGGAAAAGCTTTTTGGGGAGGCGAAGGAGAGATTTGGAATGACTAAAAGAGACATGGACGAATGGGGTGTAAGGAGTCACAAATTAGCAGCAAAGGCTTTGGAAGAGGGTTACTTCAAAGGAGAAATTCTCCCAATTGAAGCTCCGCAGGCAGATGGAAGAAAAGTGGTTGTTGACAGAGACCAAAGTATAAGGGGAGATACAACCCTCGAGGTAATTGAGAAGCTTCCACCAGCTTTCAAGCCGGATGGAGCTATAACAGCTGGAAACTCATCACCTTTAAACGCTGGTGCAAGCGCTGTGATGTTGATGAGCAAGGAAAAAGCAAAAGAGCTCGGAATTGAGCCGATTGCAAGGTTTAAGTCATTTGGCTACGCAGGAGTCCCGCCGAATGTGATGGGCAAAGGTCCTGTGCCAGCGAGTAAGATGGCTTTGCAGAAAGCTGGTTTGAAAGTAAGCGACATCGATTACTGGGAGATAAACGAAGCGTTTGCAATTGTTCCGCTTTACGCAATAAAGGAGCTTGGAATTGAAGCAGAGAGAGTAAATATCAAGGGTGGAGCAATCGCAATCGGACATCCACTCGCTGCAAGTGGTGCAAGGCTGATTGGAACGCTTTCAAGAATCTTGCATGAAAAGGGCGGAGACTATGGATTGGCGACCGCTTGCGTTGGCGGTGGACAAGGAGCTGCGTGCATAATAGAGAGGGTCTGATATGCGAACTTCCGAAGAATACAGGCAAGATCTATTCAAAATGAAACCCAACGTCTACTTAGCGGGTAGAAAAGTGAGAAGAGACGATCCAATGCTCAGGGGAGGAATAAACGTAATATCGAAGACCTTCGATTTAGTAGATGACCCGGAGTTCAAAGATCTGCTTGTAACAACTTCACACATCACGGGAAAGAAGATAAACAGGTTTACGCACATAAACCAATCCGCTGAAGACCTCATGGCAAAGCAATTGATGACAAGAAAGCTTTGTAGAGTTACCGGTGGTTGCATCCAGCGTTGCATGGGTTGCGATGCGATAAATGGTCTTAGCGTCGCAACTTTCGCAGCAGATGCTGAGCATGGGACGGATTATCACAGAAGATTCTTGGAGTATCTGAAAGAATTCCAAGAACGTGACCTTGTTGCTGCGTGCGCACAAACCGACGTAAAGGGGGATAGAAGCAAAAGACCACATGAACAAGATGACCCAGACATGTACGTGCGGATTGTCGAAAAGAGAAGCGATGGAATCGTTGTTAGGGGAGCAAAGAACTGCATTACAATGGCAAGTGTTGCAGATGAAATAATCGTGGTTCCAACAAGGGCTATGACGGAAAAAGACAAGGACTACAGTGTAGCATTTGCTATTCCAGCTGATGCGGATGGTGTAAAGATCGTAGCAAGAACGAGTCAGCTTAGAGCTCCAAAGGGCTTGGAGATGCCCCAAGGAGAAATTGGCGACGACGAGAATATGATAATCTTTGACGACGTCTTCGTTCCGTGGGATCGCGTTTTCATCTGTGGTGAAAGCAGATACGCAACGCTCTCCGCTTACCTCTTCGCCCTTTTCCATAGGCACAGCTACACCGGTTGCAAACCCGCGAGTACAGACGTGATAATGGGCTTTGGAGCGTTGATAGCGGAATACAACAACGTATACGACAGGCACAACATAAGAGAGAAACTCGTAGAGCTTGCGAGCGTTGCTGAGCTCGTATTTGCAGCTGGAATTGCTTCTGCTGTTAAGGGTATCAAGACGCCCGCTGGAACTTTTATTCCAAACGAGGTCTATGCAAACGTTGGTAGAAGACACGCGGGGCTTAACTACTACCACGAGCTTCAAATCTTGGCGGAATTAGCAGGTGGTTTGCCCGCTTGTCTACCCTTTGGCGAAGACTACATGAACCCAGAGATAAAGCCGTTGATAGACAAATACATAAAGAGGAGGAGCGACGTTTCATCGGAGAACGTTTACCGATGTCTCTTTGGAATTTCAAACATCCTTTGCAGTTCCCTCGGTGGAGTAATGGCTGTCGCAGGTGTTCACGGTGGTGGCTCGCCCGTGATGGAGGACATCGCAATCTGGCGCACTTACGACTTTGAAGAGAAAAAGAAGATTGCAAAGTATCTCGTAGGCATTAAAGACTGATCTCTATGTTTTTTGAAGATTTTTTACCCGGGATGAAATTTGAAACCTCTGCAAGAACTGTGACGGAAGCAGATATCGTGAACTTCGCGGGCATAAGTGGGGACTGGAATCGAATACACGTCGATGAAGAATTTGCAAAGAACACGAGATTTGGGAAAAGAATTGCACATGGTTTGCTGACCTTGACAATTGTAAGTGGTCTAACGACGAGGTTAAGGCTAACTGAAGATAGCCTAATAGCATTCTACGGTATCGACAAACTGCGCTTTACGAACCCAGTTTTCATAGGAGACACGATAAAAGCGATTTTAGAAGTCGAAGGAAAAGAAGATAAAGGGGACTATGGAATCGTTGCTTTCAAAGTCACCGCCTCGAATCAAAGAAACGAAACTGTGCTCGTTGCAACGTTTAAAACCGCTTTGAAGAAGAGAACATGATCGAAAAAATCGAAGAAGGACTTTATAGGATTCAAGTCCCCTTGCCGAGGAATCCACTTAAATCTCTGAACTCCTACGTGCTCGTAGGGAAAAGATCGCTCGTCATCGACACGGGTTTCAACATGGAAGAATGCTACTCGCAACTTCGCAGAGGATTGGAAGAGCTCGGAATTGAACCTAAAAAAGTCGACGTCTTGGCGACGCATTTGCACGCGGATCACCTTGGACTTGCTGGAAAAATTGCAAAGAACTTTTTTATGAGTAAAATCGATGCAGAAATTGCTGTAAAAAGCGTTCTCGAGCCAGATTATTGGAAAGAGCTTGCAGAACTCTACATTAAAAATGGTTTTCCTGAAAAAGAAGCCAAGAAGGTTACAAAGATACATCCTGCGGTGAAGTATACTTCAGAGTTCAGCGGTGAGATCGTTTTTCTCAGTAACGGCGAAATCCTTGAATATGGAGACTTTTCTTTGAGTGTGATATCGACTCCAGGTCACACTCCGGGACACATTTGCCTATACGACTCTGATAGAAAAATTCTTTTCTCAGGAGACCACATTCTATTCGACATAACCCCAAACATCACGTTCTGGGAAACGATGGACGATTCCCTTGGGGATTACCTGCGGAGTCTTGAAAAAATTTACGAGCTCGAGGTGAGAAAAACGCTTCCTGGTCACAGGAATTTCTACGGTAGTCATAGAAGAAGGATCGATGAGCTCAGAGAACATCACAAGAGAAGACTTGAAGAAGCGTTGAGCGCAGTTAAAAAAGGCTCCACGAGTGCATGGGAGATTGCACAACAAATCACCTGGGATCTACTCTATGAGAATTGGGAAGACTTGCCAACTATGCAGAAGTGGTTTGCTGTCGGTGAAACGATCGCCCATTTAGAGCACTTGGTCTTAAAGGGAGAGATCAGAAAAGAGGTCGGCGATCTAATACGCTACCTTCCTAAATGATGCCTGCTTCCCAAAGAATCGCTTGGTCGATCGACTCCAAGCTTGAATCCGCGATGATTTTACCTCTTTTCATCACCAAAATTCTTTCGCACAATTTTGCGACGTCGATTTCATGCGTTGCCACAACCACCGTGCCATCGTATCCTTTTATGATCTCCTTGATTATCCTTCTTGTCTTAGCATCCACGTTTGCAGTTGGTTCATCGAGAAAAATGATCTCCGGCTTGTAAACAAGGACACTCGCAATTTCCACTTTCTTTTTCTCTCCTCCGCTGAGTCTAAAAGGTGGTTTATGAAGCACGTCTTTTAATCCGAAAATTTGGGAGATTTCCTGAACTATTCTCTCCATTTCTTCTTTGCTCATCTCCAGCTGTCTCGGAACGTAGAGGAGTTCATCTCTAACAGTTGGGTTGAAAAGGAAATCATCGGGGTTTTGAAAAACCACGCCCACTCTGCGCCTTATCTCCTCGATCTCCTTGTTCGAGAATCCCAAGATCTTGACCTCTCCTTTATTCGGTTTCAAAAGTCCTGAGAGAAGAAAGATCAGCGTAGACTTTCCACTGCCGTTCTCTCCAATTATCGCAACTCTTTCTCCCTTCGATATGACTAAATCGACGTTCTCAACACCTATGCTTCCATCTGGGTAGCGATAACTCACGTTCCTTGCGACTAAAGCGAGATCCACCACAAAATTATGAATGCGGTGATCGCTATATAAGAGATTTCAAGGATTCCGAGCTTCGCCTTTTGAGCGACTATCTTTTCCCCTCGAGAAATCATCGCAAGCTGTAGTCTTTCCGACCTTTCAATACTTCGAAGAAAGAAGAGTCCAACCGCTTCTCCCCCTTTTTTCCAGATTTCCCCATGACCTGTTCTCGCAACCCTCCTGCTTTCCCTTGCAAGCATTATGTTGATTATATCTTGGAACAAGAGTATCACATAGCGATAAGCAATCCAGAGCGCATGAACGAAGGTTTCCGGGACTCGAAGAGATCGAAGAGCAGAGCAAAGATCGTAAAAGTTCGTGCTCATCACAAGCATTTGGACCGCGATCAGAGAGATAAGAACACGAAGGCTGAAGATAAAAGGATACTTTGGATCAGAAAGTAGGAAAGGTGAGACGACGATTAAGGAAAAAATCGTAAACAACCAAACCCTCTGCAAGAGCTTTTTAAGGCTTAGACCAAGTATTTTTATAATTACAAGCAGAGAAAAAAATAGGAAAAATAGCTTGATCGGTTCAAAAGTCGAGACAGCGAGCAAAACGAAAATTATCGCTGAGATGAACTTTACTCGTGCATCAACTTCGTATATAACCCCTTTTGATCTGTACTCGTGGACAAAAAAATTTTGAAAGTAAGAGGATGCGTTTTTAAGTGTTCTTTCGAGGAGAACGTGCATATCTCACTCCAAAGGATAGCAGAAGAACTATCAATACTCCAATCAACCCGCTTAAAAGTGTCCCGAGGTATGGATCAATCCCTGGGATTGTGTAATCCGGGAATATTCCCGAGTTTATCGTTTCTTCTTCAAGCCCAAGGATCTCTGCTACGTTTTCAAGCGGTTCGGAGTAGTTGACCTCTTCTGCAAGATATGCAAATGCTGGCGAAAGCAATATCATCAACCCTACCAAAGCGTATGGAATCTTTCCGACTTCTTTTTTCTCCAACAAATCAGCGCGACGAGTTGCGATGTAACCAACAACTCCTGCGGTTATTATTCCCTCGACGATTCCAAGGATCGCATGCCAAACGCCCATAACTGGAACCGTAACACCTAAGCCGTAGGCGAAGCTTGTGGAAAGTCCAACTTCGATACCAACAAAGATCGCCGCAACCGTCACCCCAATCCAGCCTGCTAAGAACGCCGAAAATGACTTGTTGAACTTCTGTAAAGCTTTGTAAACGTAGTAGCCAACGAATACGTTAACTATAGCCATGTTCCAAACGTTTGCACCCCAGGCAGTTATCCCGCCGTCGTTGAAAACAAGAGTTTGGATTGTAACAACTATTGCCATGGAAACGCAACCCGCGAATGGGCCAAGAAGTATTCCCGCTAAGCTACCCCCTACGAAGTGCGCCGAAGTTCCACCGGGAATTGGCCAGTTGAGCATCTGTGCAGCGAAAATTGCGGCGGAGACGATTCCAAAAAGAGCTGTTAATTTCTCCTTTTTCAACCTCAGCAACGAATATCCCAATACTGCGATTGTCAATACGAAGAACGTTGTTGCGATCGTCAAATCCAAGTATCCATCTGGGATGTGCATAACACCCTTGATGAGTTCCTATTGATAAATCTTTCTTTTGGTATTACTTAGTATTAAAGAAATAGGTATTTTTATGCCAATGAATTTTTAAGTTCAAAAAAGACTTCCAACATGATCCTCGGCATCGACATAGGTGGGACGAACACAGACGTTGTTCTGCTAAAAAATGGAAACTTCGAAGTTTTTGGAAGCTTCAAGACAAAGGATTTTGATTTGAACAAAATAGACCTCGAATACGACGCAGTTGGAATTGGAATTGCGACTTGGTTCAAAAAAGGAAAAATCGTGAAGGCTCCAAATCTCGATAGAATTCCGAACATCGAAACAAAAAAGCCTAAGGTTGTAGACAACGACGCGAACTGCTTTGCCTATTACTCCGCAAAGGTTACTGGAAAAAAGAACGTCTTATCTCTCACGGTTGGCACGGGAATTGGCACTGGAATCGTTGTTGACGGCAAAATCTACCATGGCGATGGACTCGCTGGAGAACTTGGGCATTCTTACGTTGGGGGACGAAGGAAGTGTAAATGCGGTGGCTATGGGCATTTGGAGTGTTACTTTGGCGGTTGGGCGATCAAGAATATAAAGGAGAAGATTAAAAACAGCTCCATTTATGAAACAAGGGGTTTTAGGCTTTTTTGCATCGCAGTTTCTAACGCGATAATGCTTCTAAATCCTGAAATCGTAACCTTTGGTGGTAGAATTGGTGGAAGGTTAAAAGAGGATGTGATCTCTGAGGAAATTTCTAAGCTGATTCCAGATCTTTTTAAACCAGAGTTCAAGGTGATAAAAGACGACTATGCTGTTGCAAAGGGTTCAGCGATGCTTGCAAAAGACTTGATCTTTGATATTCGATAGATTTTCTTTTTGCTTTTTAGTTTAAAAAATAAACTATTGTTGATAGAGAAGTTGCAAAAATAACAAAGCTTATAAAGAGCGTTGGAAAAGCTTTGAGTGGTGAGAGAATGGTAGGAGAGGAATGGCAAGAGGGATGCAAACGCACGAGAACGTGATATTCTCTTGTTTTGGTGGTTTCTCAAACACCGGCATAACAAGCGCCTTAGCTTGCCTGAAAGTTGTTAAGGGGCTCGGATTGAAAAAGTCTCGATTGGTTGTTTAACTGCTTTACTCTTAGATGTAAAACCTGTCCTTGGAAAGACAAAGGTTGCGAAGAGGATAATAACCGTGGACGGCTGTCCATTTGAGTGTGCTAAAAAAACCTTAGAGAACGCTGGTTTCAAAATAACGAAAAGTATTGTGCTCGTTCGAGATATTGGAATGAAGAAGGTTGCTTTGCACAC
>CALIUJ010000101.1 GCA_938048785.1 uncultured Archaeoglobaceae archaeon
AACGATTTTCATGGAACCAGAAGCGGAGATACTCGTGGAGAAGTTGCCCGCTAAGAATGCGATTCTTGTCACAAGTTTTCCAGGCATCGGACTTGTAGGCACGATAGCGAGCGCTTACTTCATCAACGAACTAAAACTCGACGCAATTGGCATTCTCGATTCGAAACTCTTGCCACCCATAGCTTCGCTTTACGAAGGTTTGGTTTTACCGCCGATAAGAATTTACGAGTCCGAGGAGCTTAACCTGTTGTTGATACACTCAGACGTCCCGATAGTTCCCCAGATCGCATATGGGATAAGCAAAGCAATTGTAGGTTGGGCGATGGAAGTTAAGGCGAAAAGAGTTTACTCTCTCGCAGGGATAGCGACGTTCGAGGACAAGAAAAGGGTCTTTGGGGCGGTAACACAGAAGGAGCTGATAAATGAGATAAAGGATCACGTGGAAATCTTCAAAACTGGAACTATCTCGGGAATTGCGGGAAGCATCTTGAACGAATGCGTTGCAACCAAGTTTCCGGGAATAGCGCTTCTTGGAGAAACCTCTGGTTTTAATCCAGACCCAAGGGCTGCTGCAAATCTAATTGAGGCGATGAACAAGATCTTTGGTTGGAAGATCAGCGTAGATAAGTTGATAGAAGAAGCGGAGTTCATAGAGGCGCAGATGCAAAAGTTAGCCGAGCAGGCGGTGCAAGAAGTCAAGAAAGAGGAGTTTCCAATGTATAGGTGATGAGCATGAAGTGCTACGTCTTCAGCGGGATAGCAAAGGGAGTTCTGGAGGACATAGTCAGAAGAAACGTAAGGACCATAGAACTTAGGAGCGCCCACAACGTCGCAACCGCGTTGCGTGTAAACCTTGGCGATTGCGTCTTCTTGACATACTCGAAGATGAGCGATCTCGAAAGGGGTGTCAGCGGGATAATAGCGGAGGTAAACGGTAAAGAAGTTGTTCACCAATCTCTCTTCTACTCTTCCCCGCATTACATCGAGGAGAGCGAGATGGCTGTGGTTAGGCTTAGGCTAAACCCCAAGGGTATTGGTAGGATAGTTCAGATCAGGGCAGGCGACATTCTTGAGGCGATCGAAGCAGAGGTCGTAGAGGTTACGAAGTTTACCGCCTGGTAGAATTTTTTAAAACCAAAATCTTTAAAGAATTTCCGCAACTTCAACTGTGCTCGAGAAGTTTGAAGGTTGCATCTTAGGACTTGCTATCGGCGATGCGTTGGGAATGCCTGTAGAAGGGCTTAGCAGAGAAAAAGTGAAAAAACTTTACGGAGAAATAAAGGACTTCCTCCCATCTCCCTATGGCGATTTAAACGCGGGAGAGTGGACAGACGATACGGAGCAAACCATTTTGCTTGCGGAATCGATTATCGAAACAACTTATTTTAATCCAGAGAACTTTGCAGAAAAGCTGAAGAGCTGGTTCTACTCGGGTCGTAGAATCGGTCCGACTTCGAGAGCTGCAATTTTTAGACTTCTGCGAGGGTTCAATTGGTATGAGTCTGGGATCGAAAGCGACACTTGTGGAGCAGCGATGCGTGTTGCACCGATTGGCTTAGTTTACCACTTCAACTTCAACCTCGTGGAGAAGTACGCGGAGATCTCTTCGAGGATAACGCATTCTGGAAAAGCGGCGATAGCTTCAGCGGTTGCGGTTGCGATAGCGATCGCTTGCAAGATGTTAGATTTCAGCGATGAGGAAATGTTGGAGGAAGTGCTTAGAAGGGTTGAAGACTACGACACTCTGCTTGCCGACAAGATTGAGTATGCGTATGAGATAAGGGATAAAGATCTCGATTACGCAGTTGAAAAGCTCGGAAATACGATTTCAGCGCTCGACGTGGTTCCAATGGCTTTTTACTGCACGTTCTCTGAGAAAGAATTTGAAAAGGCGGTTCTAAAGTCTGCCAACGCAGGTGGAGATGCGGATTCCATTGCTTCCATATGCGGAGCAATAAAAGGCTTAGATGGGGTTGCAGAGAGGTTTCTCGGGAAGTTGAAGGACGTTGACTTTCTGAGGGACATCGCCTTTAAGCTCTACGAACTACACATGAGAATAGCAAAGGTAATTTAATTCGTGACAACTTAAACCATGGTCACGATCGGAATCTTCGGCTCGCACTCTGCGAAAGAGATCGGGATGTCTGCAAAAGCCTGGGGTTTTAAAACTGTGCTCGTAGCCCAAAAAGGTCGCGATAAGTTATACACGAAGTTCAACAAGCACTTATACGATTACGTAATTGCTCTCGACTCCTTTAGGGAAATCGTGAACAAGGAGGTTCAGGAGAAGTTGCTCGAACTTGAAACTATCTTCATTCCAAACAGGAGCTTTGCGGTTTACGTTGGATACGACAAGATTGAGAAGGAGTTCAAGGTCCCGATATATGGGAACCGGTTTCTCTTGAGAGCAGAGGAAAGGAACGTTGAAAAGAACCAATACTACTTGCTCGAAAAAGCGGGAATAAGATTTCCAAAGTCTTATAGTAGCCCAGAAAATATCGACAGACTTTGCGTTGTAAAGGTTCAGCAGGCGAAGAACCCTTTGGAGAGAGCGTTTTTCTACGCAGTTTCTCCAGAGGACTATTACAGACAGGCGGAAAGGTTGATCAAGGAAGGAGTTATAACGGAAGAGGCACTTAGGACTGCGAGGATCGAGGAATTCGTTCTTGGAGCGAGGTTTAACGCGAACTTCCACAGCTACGCCCTCAAAGATGTTTTTGGCGACTTCGACTTCGTTGGTTTCAGCGATCGAAGGCAAGTGAACTTACAAGGCTTCTTGAATCTACCAGCCAGAGAACAGCTTAAGATCGACATCCCAATCAAAAACGAAGAAATTGGACACTTTGGAGTGACGATGAGAGAAAGCAAGCAGGAAATCGTATACGAATACGCGGAGAAAATGATAAGAGCTTGCGAAAAGGAGTATCCTCCGGGAATTATCGGATTATTCGGTTTGCAAGGTGCGATGGCTTATTCGCCGAGCGATGAGCTCGAATTCGTGGTCTTTGATGTTTCCTTCCGAGTGCCCGGGGATCCGGCGATTGGACCAACTTCGCCAGAGATGAGGAATTTGACGCTGAAACACGGTATCAAAATCGAAGACCCGCTCGACTTGACAATGATGGAAATAAAAAAAGCGGAAGAACTTGGAAGAATCGAGGAGATAATTACTTAAGACACATCCAAGAGCTCGACCCCTTCCTCAGTAAGCCTTAGCTTTCCACCCTCTTCTTTTACAAATCCCTCTTTTATAAGCCAATCCAAGTTGAATTTTAGCTGAAAATCGGTCAAATTCAACTCCTTTTTTATCTCTTCTACTGTTTTTCCTTGGACACCTATTGCACGAACTATGTCCCTTCTTACCGGGCTCATAGAAGCTTTGAACAACTTCTCGTGGTGTTCTCTATCCCTAACCTTTTCCGCCATAATAAAACATCGTTTTGCAGATATTAACTTTTTCCCATGATTCCAAAGCTCGGCATTTCAGCACAAAAATTTTTATACTTCTCTCGGATCGGTTATCTCGCCGTAAATCGCAGAAACCGCTGCCACTGCGGGGTTGACGAGGTATATCTTACCCTCTGGGCTACCTTGCCTTCCGATGAAGTTTCTGTTTGAAGTTGAAACGCTCACTTCTTTACTTGCAATCAAACCAAAGCTTCCGCCCATACATGGACCGCAAGAGGGAAATTCCACAATTGCTCCCGCATCGATGAAGATCTCTATTAGTCCATCCCTTAATGCTCTCATGTATTCTCTTCTACTCGCTGGAATAACGATCAATCTAACTCCCCTCGCAACCTTTTCTCCTCTCAAGAGCTCAGCAGCAATTTTAAGATCTTCGTATCTTCCATTTGTGCACGAGCCTATGAAAACTTGGTCAACTTTCACCCCTTTTACCTTCGAAACTCCCACGACGTTGTCAACTCTGTGCGGAACCGCGACTTGTGGTTCCATTCCGGTGACGTCTAAGCTTACGATTTCGAAGTTCGCATCCTCATCGCTTTTCAGCAGTTCACCCTTGAACTCACGACCCAT
>CALIUJ010000102.1 GCA_938048785.1 uncultured Archaeoglobaceae archaeon
TCAAGCTCTATAAAACAGTCAAGATGTCCGTGTATGAGAGTGCCATCTATCTCATAGATGAGGTCTTTCTCCTCTTGAAAGCTCTCTCCGTATAGCTCTTTCAGAGCCTTTTTTACCTGCCTTTCCCATACAAAGCCATCATCTATCTCCACCGCAGTGGGTTCTACATCGTAGGTCTTAGACAGTTCCCACTTGAGAGGACAGTGCAGAAGAGCAGTGATACCTACCGCACCCTCAGCGTAGCTTAGCTCTCTGCCCTCCTTGCTTTTTTCTCTTATTGTGTCTACAAGCTCTTTCCACATGTTCAGACCTCCTGAAAAGGTTTGATGGTTTGAAACGCACGGTATACCGCTCAGGAGCATAGACCTCAACGCCAGTTTTTGGATTTCTTATAAACCTGCCCCTGAGCCTGTGTTTTTTAAAAACTCCAAAGCCCCTGAGCTCAAGCCTGCCATCCCTGTTTACTATCTCCAATATGGCATCAAAAAAGGCGGATACAAAATCGTGGGCAATCTTTCTATCAAGTGAAAACTCTTTCATCAAAAGTCTTCGCAGTTCACTCTTTGTCATGGTTCCTTTCCAGCTCCTGCCTTGAGACAGAAAAGGTATACTGGAGCTTTCCCTTCACTCTTTCCCTTATCCTTTTTGCCTGCTCTGGCTTTATCCTGAAAAGCACAGCTCCTCTTTCGTCCACCACTCTGCCATCATCTTTTATCCTGCCCCACAGAGAAAATCCACCCCTATCTGTCCTCACATGCATAAAGACCATCCCATCCTTGTCAAAGCTCTTAACCTGCAGGTCATAAACTCTCATTTCTCTGCCTCCCTGCATTTTGCTAAACTTTTCTTATGCTTTTTGAGAAATTCCAGTCTCTCTTCAGGATTTTGAGCAAGAGAAAACATTTCCTCTATGGTCTGGCAGTAGGCTTTCTGGGATACCTGCTTTTGCAGTTCATCCTCAGATAAAAAGCCATAGAGGAAAAGGTGGGCAAGGAGAGTGCCCACCACCATGCCAAGGATAAACTCCAGCACCTTCATGACCTGTCTCCCTTCACCTTTGAGATAATGGCACTTGCCTGAGAGGAAGTCAGCCCGTTTTCAAGAGCTGTCCTGAGCACAAAGCCTTCTGGAAGCCTGCCCTCTGCTATGAGGCTGTCTATATACTCTTTTGTGAGCTTTCCATCACCTACAAGTTTTCTTATATACTCCTTTTGCTTTTCAGATGCGGGGGCTTCCTTTACCTTCTGAGGGAAAAGAGACAGAATTACCTGATTGATGAAGTCCTCTCCCGCTATCCTTTCCAGAAGTCTTTTCATAGCTCTGGTATAAGCAGTCCTTGCAAGGGTAAACTCTTTTCCCTTTTCCTTTGCATAGGCTTCTCCTACCTCAGAGAGCATTATGACGCTTTCCCCCACCTTTATCTCCACCTCAGAAACCACCACCACCATCTCCACACTGGCATACTCCACTCTGGAGGTTTCCCTGATAGACCCACCTGCACGCACTATCTCCTCCACAAGCATCTTCCATAGCTCAAGAGCCAACGGTCTTGAGACCTCATAGGCATCCCCTATCTTCACTATGAGGTCTTTCCTCTGAGTGATAAGGTTTTGCATTGCAGAAACTGGCACTGGCAGAAGTCCCTGCTGTGGTTTTTGCTCCACCATTTTTCCACCTCCTTGAGTTGTTAGAGAATAATTTACCACTATACTGGGAAATTGTCAAGTGTTGTAGGATGATTTATATCAGGTTTTTACAGGAACCTGTAAACCATTTTGAGGACTATAATAAGAAGTATGGGGAGTAAGATGCTAAGAAAAGTCCACTTTTATGGTAAACTTAAAAAAGCGTCTTACTCCCCATATTCTGTTCCTCCCCTGCGGGGGCATTGCCCCCGCTCCACCAAAATCAAAACCTTTGCGGAGGCACTCTCATGAAGGTGAGAGCGTCTGACGTTTTTATTCCCTGGGACTTTCTGCCAAGGGTGTTTACAAGGCTAAGTCAGGAGAAGGTTCAGGAGTATGCAAGGCTTATCTCTGACGGACACGACCTTGGAGCTATAAGGCTCTGGAAAAGACCTGATGGGTCCATGTGGCTTGTGGATGGCAATCACAGACTCCACGCTTATAAGAGCCTTGGCATTGAGGAAGTGCCTGTAGTTTTTGAAGAATGCACAGATGAACTGGATTTCAGGAAAAAAGCCATCCTTTACAATGCCAGACACGGACTTCCTCTCACTCTTAAAGAGAAGCAGGCTCTGGCTAAGATACTGTATTCCGCTGGAGAAAAGAGGCTGTCTGAAATAGCTCAGGTGCTGGGAGTAGGCAGAGCTACCGTATACAGGTGGCTTGAGGATATGCTCCAGCAAGACAGAAAAATCCTTCTACCTCTCATTCAAAAAGCACTCTCAGAAGGTAAATCCTACGACCAGATAGAAGAGGAAATTGGTATTCCTAAGCAGGTCTTTACACACTGGCTTAAGGGAACTCTTGACTTGTCTCAAATGAGACAAGTAAAAATTTATCACTTGCAAAACAATCTCAATAATCTCACTGAGGAATTCAGGAAGTTGCTGGATGAATACTACATGCAGGAGGGGGTGCGTTTTGCAGGTTTTCCAGAGTGGGCAAAAAGCAAGGGCTATGAGCTTGATATGGAGGAGTGGAAGAGGTTTGCGGACATGGTTATATCTGCTTTAGAGAGGGGGCTTGTGATAAACATCAGGAAGGACAGGGGCTTTATAGAGAAGTATTTGATAG
>CALIUJ010000103.1 GCA_938048785.1 uncultured Archaeoglobaceae archaeon
TTAAAGCTTCCAAACAACATTAGAGATGAGAACGCAGTCTTCGCAGAACCTTTGTCGATCGGAATTCACTCTGCCTTGAGATCTTTCCCAAGCGAGCATCAAAAGGTCGCGGTGGTTGGTTGTGGGATCATAGGACTAATGACGATATGCGCTCTAAGGCAACTTGGCTTCTCGGGAGAGATCATAGGGATAGAGAAGAATGAGAAGCTAGTCGAGATTGCAAAACGCTTTGGAGCAGATGAAGTCATCGTTGGTGATCCCATAGAGGAGATTTCGAAGCTCGTCGATGGTAGAGTCTACAAACCTCCAAGAGGAGGTAAGGTCTTGGTCGGTGGTGGAGTCGATGTTGTCTTTGAATGCGTGGGAACAGCGGAAGCAGTAGACATCGCCTTAAGGATTGCAAGACCTCTTGGAAAAGTCGTGATCGCTGGAACTGTTTCTGAGACTCGCTTAGACCTTGCGCCAATTTTTTCCAATGAACTCGAAGTTCTCGGAACTTTTGGATGCGGTGAAGAGAAAATCGGAAGTGAAAAGAGGAGAACTTTTGATTTGGCTATCGAAATTCTGAAGATTAAGGATTTCTCGGAGCTCTTAACGCACGTCTTTAGCATCGAGGATTACAAGAAAGCTCTGTGGAGTGCGATAAACAAAAGAAGTTCTGGAGCGATGAAGGTTGCGTTCAAGTTTGAAGACACTTAGATCCTTCGAAGCGCAAAGCTTTTACCACAGTTTCACAAGATTCGCTGATTTTTACCACTACAAGACTATCCTCTGCTTGTAACCGCATTCGGGGCATCTTGTGTCGTTTAAATTTATTTTTCTGACGTAAAAGCCCTCTCTCTCGATCAACAACTTGCCACAGTTCGGGCAGTATGTGTTCTCGTATTTGTGCCCCCACACGTTACCAGCGTAGACGTATTCCAATCCCTCGTTTTTTGCTATCTCAATCGCTTCCTCTATTTTCTTCACCGGCGTCATTGGTTTATCGAGCATCTTGAAATCTGGATGGAAGCGTGAAAAATGCACGGGAATGCTTTTGTCAACCGATACAACCCATTTCGCGAATTCCGATATCTCCTCCTTGCTATCGTTCTCATCTGGGATAACAAGATAGGTTATTTCCACAAAGATTCCCTTTTTGTGCATGTATTCGACTGTTCTCAAAACACTTTCGAGCTTAGCTTTGCAGATCTTGCTGTAGAATCTCTGATCAAACGCCTTAACATCTACGTTTGCAGCGTCCAAAGCCTTGAATTGGTCAAATTGATCTACCGCCTCTGGAGTCATGTATCCATTTGTAACGTAAACAACGAAGAAGCCTCGATCTTTCACGAGCTTCGAAGCGTCTAAAGCGAATTCGTGCCAAATCGATGGCTCGTTGTAAGTCCAAGCAATTCCATCTGCCCTTCTTTCCCTACAAAGCCTTAGGACGTCTTCAGGGCTAAGTTCTCTGAGATATGGGTAGCTAAGATCTGCGAAGGAGATCTCGAAGTTTTGACAGTGATCGCATTTAAAGTTGCAACTTATGCTTCCAAAGGACAAAACCTTGCTTCCTGGCTTGTAGTTGTGCAATGGTTTCTTCTCAATCGGATCTAAGGCTATGGAAGAGGCGAGCCCATAGTTGTATACCATCAGCTTTCCATTTTCGTTCTTTCTCACGTTGCAAATTCCCCATCGCTCATTTTTTATCTTACAGTTGTGCCAACAAGTCTTACAGCGAACTTCTCCGTTTAGCTTCTCGTAAAGGTAGGATTCGATTACCATATCTCCCTTAGCTCCTTTGCGTAATCTTCTGGGGCGAAGAAGACAACGCTCTCATCTTGAAGTATCTTGGGGAAGAAGACGTCGCACCAATAGAATTTTCCAAAAGGAGTTCTTGCAACGATGTGGAAATTCGTTCTAAAATGCTCCCCGAGCTTGTCTGCGCAGAAAAATGCGAAGTTGAACGAATTGAAACCCTTGGTTTCGTAGTAGTTCAGAATCTTAACGATTCCCTCTGAAAACCCATAAAGTTGATCGTCGCTCATCTTTGCAAACTCTCTCTCTTCTGGTATTCCGATCACATGCATAAGACCCTTTGGAGCGAAAGCAGAGATCCACTCTGTTTTCTTCGTTCTTCCTATGTATCTCTCGCCCCCTTTTTCTCGATCCAAAAGCGCAAGCCAAAAATCTTTTCTATTGCTTTCCATGAACTCCAAAGCACTCCAATCCAGTCTTGCAAAGTAATCTGGAGAGTTCTCGGAGACCAAGAACTGGATATGGGGGTGCATTATGCTGCTACCCGCTGGCTTTAGGTAGTTCATCCCAACCGTTATGAAGAACTTATCGTTTGGGAGCATATTAATGTAATCTTGGACGAGCTTGAACGCATCAAAGAAGTGCGTTTCCTTGAACTCAGAAGGTCTTAGGAAATGCTTTTCAGTCAATCTCAAAACAAGAGAATACCTCGAATAGGGTATTAGATTTGAGAACGCCCTACATTCCCCTCTCCTCCAGATTTCCCCCTTCATAATCTCTGGATCCCGAGAGACCATGCTCTCTATTCTCTCCTCACAGAACGGGCACCAGCTTTTTGTGCTCTCGATCTCCTCTTCAAAACCTTCGCTTTTTAATGAAATGCCTTTCCTCACAACTCTGCTCGTCTGAAGCGTTAATGGATCGTATCGAATCTCGACGACGCTCTCCTCGACCTTACCACCTATCAAAATCTTGGATACCTCTAATTCTTTCCTGAATTCCATGCGTATCTCTTACCGAATTATAGATTTAAGATTTGCGTTCGATCTCCAAGGAGTTGTGTGCGACAAAACAGAGATTCTTCCGAAACAAAACAAAGCCTATTTCTCCCTAACTCTTAACTTCCCTGAAGTTCAAATGCCTCGATATCACTTCGAGGATCGTTTTTCTGTTGAATGGCTTTCCAATCACCTCTTTTGCGCCAGCGTTCAACAACTCATTGCCACGCTGAGTGGCAAAGGCTGTAACTCCTATTATCACTGCGTTCGGATCTCCCTTGAGGATTTCCTTTGTCGCCTCGACACCATCCATGACCGGCATGGATATGTCCATCAAAACTATCTCCGGCTTGAAGAATTTGTACGCTCTCACCGCCTCCTCACCGTTCGTTGCGATCAACAAGTCGAAATCTCGGAGAAATACTCTGTAGATCTCGATTAAAACTTCGTCATCGTCAACAACAAGCACTCTGACTTTTCTGTTACCCATAATTGTTCTTAAGAAGCCTATTATTTAAGATTTGCTTCCAATTCTGAAATTACTGTAAAAATTGCCCGCTAAGATTTCGATTCAAGTCTCTTTGAATACTTACGACGTCTCAACGTTGACGAATTTCGCATTTGAGAGAAGTGAAGGGGAAAGATTTTAATTTTTCAGGAAACTCGGAATATGTTCGATGTAGCAATAGTTGGTGGCGGTCCAGCTGGTTTAACGGCTGCGATCTACTCTGCGAGGTATGGATTAAAGACGATTGTCTTCGAAACTTTTGAACCAGTTTCCCAGATTTCAATGGCTTCTAAGATCGAGAATTATCCGGGTTTTGAAGGGAGTGGAATTGAGTTGCTCGAAAGGATGAAGGAGCAAGCTTTAAAGGCGGGCGCTGAGATAAAAATGGAAAAGATCGAAAAAGTTCTAAAAAAAGGCGACTACTTCTTGCTAATTGGAGAAAATGAATACGAGGCAAAGACAGTAATAATAGCAACTGGTGGAAAGCACAGAAGCGCTGGTTTCGAGAACGAAGACCTCTTCCTTGGAAAAGGAATAAGCTACTGCGCAACCTGCGACGGAGCCCTTTACCGAGGGAGAAATGTGGTAGTTTACGGAAGTGGAAAGGAAGCGGTGAGCGATGCGATATACCTGCACGACATAGGTTGCAACGTCAAGCTCATTTCAAGGTCCCCTTTGAGAGTTGAAAAGGCTATGATAGATGAGATTTCGAAGAGAAGAGTCGAGATAATCATGAATGCGAATTTGAGAAGAGTCGAGGGAAAAAACAAGGTTGAAAGGGCGATAGTTTTCCTGCGAGATAAAAAGGAAGAGATCGCAATCGATTGCGACGCGGTTTTCGTTGCAATAGGCATGAGACCCGCAACGGATTTGGTTGCGGAGCTTGGCGTGGAAAGAGATTCGATGGGCTACATAAAAGTAGATAGAGAACAAAGAACGAACGTTCCCGGAGTTTTCGCAGCCGGCGATTGTTGCAACAATCCGCTGAAGCAAGTAGTCACTGCTTGTGGCGATGGCGCAATTGCAGCGTTCTCAGCATACAATTTCCTCAAGGAGAGAGAATGAAATCTTTAATTTTCACTTAAGATCTCTTCATCAACAACTCTTGCGATCTCAATCGCAATTTCCACCGCTTTGTTTATCGAGTCAGCTTTAAGATTTTCCGGTACATCTTTTAAAGTGTGCCAGTGATAGGGAGCCGAGTCTTTTGCTAAACCAAAGATTGAGGTCGCATGCAGTCCTTTGCGGGAAAAGTTTGCAGCATCGCTACCTGCGAATTTTAAAGCATCGACCTTGAAATCAGCTTTAGCCCTTTCACAAGCCTTTTTTGCGATCTCAACTGCTTTTGCTGAATGCTTTGCAAAGAACATCTTTTCCTCGGTTGCAACCAAAAAGTAATCCGCGGAAGGGCATTCGAAGTTGAAGAGAATCGCATTCCTCAATTCTTCACGATGTCTTTCTACGAATTTCTTCGATCCCCTCATGTGCTCTTCTCCAGCAAAAGCAACGATCCAAACCTCGGTGCTCTTTAACCTGTTGGCGCTCAAGAACTTTCCAGCTTCGAGAACAACACCAACGCCAGCGAGGTCGTCGTTGGCTCCAAAAGAAGCTTTGCTCGACCTGAGCGTGAAGGCGATTAAAAACAACCAAGTAGCTCCTACGAGGAGCAAAGGCTTTTGCAAGAAGTCGAGGTCGTAGTAATACCTTAGCAAGCTCAAAAAAGCGGTTGCAAAAACGATCGCTATGAGGGGAAAGATTACGAAGATCGATTTGCTCCTAAGCCTTCCAAGAAGGGGAAACTCGTAGGGCGAATCGTAGTGCGCCGAGAGCAAGATTGTTTTCTCAACCCTTTCCCTCGGTTTGATCTTTCCAATCACATGGAACTCTTGAACCTTTGGAAAGAGGAAGTCGATGACCTCGTAGTGTAAGCATTGTTGGAAGATGAACAAGGCGAAACCGAGCAAGATGAGAACGAAAGTCATGAACCAGAATCCAATGAAATAAGAGATTACAGCGAGAGCGTAGAGCAGAGCGGTGATCCATATGTAATCCGTGAATCCCCTCGGTCTTGAGGTAAAGACCTCTTTCTCAACTTCATCGCAAAACTCGCTCATTATCTCGTGTATATACTCCCCAGTCCTCATTTCACCTTCGCTTCCAGCGAGCCTCGTGCCGAAGTTTTTGTAAACGTAGTTTACAAACTCCAGAACTCTTTCGCCGTGCTTCATAGGGATTCCCAAAGATTAATTGTTTATTGTTTTTTAAACTTTGTGGTTTATAAAACTCGCTGAAGTAATTTTTGTATCGGTCGAGTCCTTATCCACTGGGAATTTGAGAAAACAGAAGGTCTAACTTTAAGTTTTTCTCAACCTCCTCAGCCAAGAAGTCAAACTGGTTTTTGAACTCAAGCCTAACTCCAAGGTATTTCTCAACTGCTCTGATCAAGTTCTCGTTCCAGAAGAGTCCATGGAGATAAGTGCCCCAGCACATTCCATCCTCGCTCTGGCAACCATCGTCCTCGAAAATAGGTCTTTTCGAGCTCGTTATGCCTTTGTGGATCTCGTAACCCCAAACAGTTTCGCCCTTGATGCTCCTTATTATCTCCGCATCCCCCGTGACCTTTTTGGAGACTTGCACAGTCCTCTTTTTGTATTTCTCGAACCTCGTCTCAGCCTCGAGCAATCCAAGCCCCTTGACCTTCTCAACCCCATGCTCTACACCAAAGTCGACGAGCTCCTTGCCAAGCATCTGATAACCACCGCATATTCCAATTATGGGCTTTTTTCCAGCAAATCTCATTATTTGCTCATAGATCGGCATCGATTTCAAAACCTTTAGATCTGCGATCGTGTCCTTACTTCCAGGGATCACGAGTATCTCGCAATCTGGTTTCTCCTTAAGCTCAACGAATCTCGCAATCCTTCTCAACGGCTCAAAGTCGGTGAAGTTCGAAATCCTCGGAAGTCGAACGATTCCTATTAACCCAGAGCCCTTCCATTCCTCGATGTTGAGCGAGTCCTCCGATGGAAGTTCGGAATCCAAAAAAGGAATTATCCCAAGCACCGGAACTTTGCAAAGCGCTTCGAGCTTCTCTACTCCATCGTAGAGGAACTCTTTGTATCCGCGAAGTCTATTTATCACAAAGCCCACCACAAGATTTCTTATGTCATCTGGAAGAAGCTTGTAGGTTCCGTAGAGCGATGCAAACACGCCACCGCGATCTATGTCACCAATTATTAAAATGGATGGCTTCGCATACCTTGCGATGTGTATGTTCGAGAGGTCTCGATCGTAGAGATTTATCTCAGCCATCCCGCCTGCGCCTTCGATCACAACTATTTCATATTCCTCTGCAAGCTCCTCGTAAGCTTTTTCCACGACTTTTCTCAGCTTTGGGACCATTTTGTAATACTCCCTCGAGTCTATGTCTCCAATGGCTTCACCGAGGACGATGAGCTGTGAAACAAAGTTTCCCTTTGGCTTAAGCAAAATCGGATTCATCCTTTCGTCTGGCTCTATTCCTGCAGCAAATGCCTGCATCGCTTGGGCTATCGCAATCTCCTTGCCCTTTTTTGTCACGAAAGAGTTCAGACTCATGTTCTGAGCTTTAAAGGGGGCAACTTCGTAACCTCTTTTTGCAAGAATTCTGCAAAGAGCTGTCACAAGCAAAGACTTTCCAGCGCTACTGGTCGTTCCACCGACCATTATGGCTTTCATTCCCATCTCTTGTAATCCACGTCGATTCCAAGCTGTTCCATTATCCTCGCAACCGTGAAGTCGACGATGTCCTCAATCGTTTTCGGCTTCGAGTAAAAGGATAGAACAAGGGGAAAAACGATTGCCCCAAGGTTTGAAAGTCTCAAAAGTGCTTCAAGGTGTGCAAAGTGAAGC
The DNA here is from genome assembly GCA_938048785.1 of uncultured Archaeoglobaceae archaeon. Taxonomy (GTDB): domain Archaea; phylum Halobacteriota; class Archaeoglobi; order Archaeoglobales; family Archaeoglobaceae; genus WYZ-LMO2. The sequence goes on from CALIUJ010000103.1 coordinate 7,135, forward strand.
GGAGCTTCGCGAAAAGCTACCAAAAGCTTCCTCTTCTCTTTCAAGGTTACATCCGCGGATCTCGTTACGAGGTTGGAAGCTATCCCATAGGCAATGCTCGAAGCGGTTTTCATACTACAAGGCACGATCGCCATGCCATCGTGCTTGAAGCTTCCACTCGCGATTGGGGCGTAGATCTCGTCTTCATCGTAGAACTTCGTTGCGATCTCTCGAATATAGCCTTCGTCAAAATTCGTTTCGAGTTTCATCGTTATCTTCGCAGCTCTTGTTGCAATCGCGATTACCTCGTGCCCTTTTTCCACGAGCTTCTCTATCAGCCTGATGCCAACTATTTGACCACTCGCTCCCGTTAATGCAACTACGAATCTCATACCAATGGTTCTATGTCCTCGTCAAACAGTTGAAGTGTTTTCTCAACCCTTACTTTTTCCGCGGACTCGATTCCTTCCTTTGCTTCGAGCGCAAGCTGTTGCAATTCCTTGACCCTTGGCGCATCTGTTACGTTTGCCAATAAAACTAAAGCTGCGACGTATTTCGTTCTTCTGGTTGGATAATCACCTACTCTAACTTCAACGCCTGCGATTTGTTCCTCGAGCCAGATCTTTGCTTTTTCAAGACCCTTTCTGTCAAGATGTTCCGGAGGACCTGCGACCAAGATCAGGGCTCTTTCAGCACTGCTTATGTTACAAGGCAACGTCAACCTACCAAGCGCCGCTCTTCGAACGAGCGAAGAGATTTTCATCGCTTTGTCCCCTTCAATCGTCTCCATAGTTTCCTTTTTTTTCTTGAATAGTGAAAATCCCTTTCTATCGGTTTCAGCCAAGCTTGTAGCGTATCCAATCGAAGAAATTCCTCCACCGCGAAGTGTGTTTATGACTTCACTGCTGTCCACGACCAT
>CALIUJ010000104.1 GCA_938048785.1 uncultured Archaeoglobaceae archaeon
TGAGAGATCGGAAGTGCCAACAAAACAGGATTAGTTTTGAACGCATCGGATGCACCACCAAGTATCCAAGGCAACACCTGCATCACGTTGGTTGTGACGTTGTAGTGCGTAAGCATAACTCCCTTCGGCAATCCCGTTACCCCGCCTGTGAAAAGGATAACCGCCACGTCTTCCTTTGGGTTTACAGGAACTCTGATCTCCTTCGCTTCCGAATTCCTGATCATTTCCCAGAACTCGTCTTTTTCCCGGTGCTCTACCACGATATGCGGGACTTCTTCGCATACAACTTCGGTAGAGATAACAAGCTTAGGAGATACGCTTTCGACGCAACGTTTCGCCTCAGCTTTTCCCTGAAGGGGGTTGGTAATAGATGCTATCCCACCGCATTTCAAAACCGCGTTCTCGGCGATTATGAACTCTGGACAGTTTGAGAGATTTATGAGAACCCTATCCCCTTTTTCAACGAACTTTGAAATGTAGTTCGCAAGCCTGTTTGTGTACTCGAGGATTTCAGAGTATCTGAACTCTCTATCGAGGAAAGAGCAACCGATGCTCTCTGGGAACTCCTTGGCAGAGCCCTCTAAGAAAGTGTAGAGAGGTATCTCTGGAAAATCCATGGTTTCCCTCAAGCCAAGAACGGAGTAGCTCTTAAACCAATTAAACATAAGCTGAGAACCCCTTTCCAAGCAGTTCTCTGCCAACTATCAGCTTTTGAATTTCAGTCGTTCCGTCTGGGATCGTCATCATCCTTGCATCCCTGAAGTAGCGTTCCAATGGATACTCTTCACTCAATCCAAGAGCGCCGTGGATCTGAATTGCGTAGTAAGCGACTTTAACGCATCCCTCGCAGGCGTAGCCCTTTGCGAGCGAGGACATGAGCCTTGCCTTCGGATCACCTTTTGTCACGAGATCGAGGGCTTTGTATGCGAGAAGCCTGGATGACTCGGTTATCGAAAGCATTTTGTAGAGCATATCTTGTATCAACTGGAATCTCCCTATAGGTCTTCCAAACTGCTTTCTTTGTTTTGCATAGCTTACGGATGCATCAAGACAACCTTGAGAAATCCCAGTTGCCATCAAAGCCATACCTGCGCGCGCCATGCAGAAAATAGCGCTGAGAGGGGACATGTAACCGTAGAGCTTGGTCACACCTTCTGGAATTGGAATTTTCGCTTCCCCACTTAAAGATTTTGCCACCATAGCGCTAAGCGCGTTTTCTTTTGGAACTCTGCAGTTCTTAAAATAAATCTCGCCCGTTGGTGCGCATCGCCAGCCTATTTTGTGCAGTTCGCTTGTCTCGAAGGGAGAGTTTATTCTGTCCACAAGGAACATTTCCTGCGCTCCAGTCTCTTTGTTTCTCGCAGCTACAAGTGCTACATCCGCAATCGGTGCGTTGCTTATCCAAGTTTTTGTGCCATTTAACACGTATTCATCTCCATCCAGCTCCGCAGTTGTTTTCAGCGTTGAAGTGTCGCTCCCAGCCTCGGGTTCGGTGACAGCTAAACAACCGATGACTTGGTTCTTCTCCAATCTCTTCCCAAGCGCATCCTTTGTTTCGTCGGATGCGAGATTTACGAAAACAACCGGGAAGGACATCCCAATAACAACGTTTAAGCTCGCCCAAACCCTGCTAATCTCTTCGCTGGCTATTCCATAGTAAAATGGATCCTCAAAGTAAACCTCTATGCTCTCGGGATCGTATCCTATCCCGACTTTCCTAAGCTTAGCGTAAAGATCCAACGCCTCTTCCTTCGTAAGCCCTCCCCGCTTTTCCTTCTCATCAACAATAGGGGCGATCTCTTTTTCAAGAAGATCTCTTAGCGAGCTTCTAAAAATCCTGTGCTCCTGCGAAAACTCGAAGTCCATGAACTCTGCAATTTAATTCCTTTAAAAATTTTATGACGATGTAGTATCGATGAGCTCAAGTGCTCAAGTCAATCCTACCATCCCTTATACGCACTATTCTATCTGCGTAATCTGCGAGAGATAAATCGTGAGTCACGAGAACCACGGTTACATCTTTTTCCTTGTTCATCCTCTTTACTATCTCCATAACCTGTCTTCCAGTCTTCGAGTCCAAGTTTCCCGTTGGTTCGTCGCAAAGAAGTATCTTTGGATCGTTCGCCATCGCCCTTGCAATTGCAACTCTTTGCTGTTGCCCCCCGCTGATCTCGTTTGGCTTTCTACTTGCGATTTCCTCAATTCCCACTTGTTTTAGAAGCTCAAAAGCTTTCCTTTGCCTTTCTTCTTTCGAAATTCCCTTGAAGATCATTGGTAACTCAACGTTCTCAAGTGCGGTAAGGGTTGGCACGAGGTTGTATTGCTGAAATATGAACCCTATGGTATCCCTTCTCAGCCTTGTAAGCTCGTTGTCGTTGAGTTTCGAAGTTTCAACACCGTTTATCACAACTTCCCCTTTACTCGGCCTGTCGAGGCAACCGATCAAGTGAAGCAACGTGCTCTTTCCACTTCCAGATGGACCCATGATTGCTACGAACTCTCCCCTTTTAATTTCCATCGTAACTCCATTGAGCGCATGAACTTCGTAGAACTGTGTTTTGTATACCTTGTGAACGTTTAAAAGTTTTATCATGATATAATATATAAAAAATTAGATTTACTTACCCTTAAACTCAGGCTTTCTGCGCTGGAAAAACGCAGAAATTCCCTCAATCACGTCTTGCGTTGAAGTTGCAAGCCCAAATGCGAGTGCTTCAAGAACTTTGCCGACGTCCGTTGGTAGCTCGTAACCAAAGTTTATCGCAAACTTCGCAGCCTTCAGGCTTATCGGTGGCATCTCAGCCAATTGTCTCGCAAGACCCATGACTTCGCTTTCAAACTTGTCCGCATCAACTGCTTTAGCGAGCCCTATCTTCTCCGCTTCATCCGCATCGATGCGCTTTGCAAGCATTATCATTTCCTTAGCCTTCGCGATGCCTACGATCTTCGGCAATCTCTGAGTTCCACCCCATCCTGGAATCAAAGCCAAGCTAAGCTCTGTCAGCCCAATTTTTGCACCTCTTTTCATTATTCTGAAGTCACAAGCCAAGGCAAGCTCACAACCACCGCCGAACGCATAACCGTTGATCGCTGCGATTACTGGCTTTGGAAATCTCTCCAATTGCGAGAAAACTTCATTGCCCTTCATCGAGATCTCAACAGCCTTTGCAGCTGTTAATTCAGTTGCAGTCTGCAGATCAAAACCTGCGGAGAAAGCTCTATCTCCTGCACCGGTTATAACAAGAACTCGAACTTCTTCATCTTTTTCAAGCTCTTTTAAGGCGTTAGAGATTTCCTCGAGAGTTGCAAAGTCCAATGCGTTCAACTTTTGTGGTCTGTTCAGTATCAGCTTTGCTATGTAACCTTCCTTCTGCACCTCTATGTTTTTATAAACTGCCTTGGCGTAGTCGTAGAAACCCTTACCCGTCTTTACACCAAGCTTACCCTCTGAAACCATTCTCTTAAGCAATTCCCTTGGCTTCAAAATCTCGTAACCCTTTTCCTTGTAAAGTTGCTCGAGCTTTGCGAGAATCACGTCTAAGCCTATCTCATCCCCAAGTTCGCAAACTCCCTTTGGCATGTTGGTTCCAAGCTTCATCGCGGTGTCGATCTCCTTCGCATCCGCAACTCCAAGCTCGATGAGCTCTGCGGATATGTTCACCATCGGCGCAATCAAGCGAAGCTCATCGTATCCTTCAGCCCTTGGAATTTTCGGTCTTCCAGCGCTCCAGTCGTAGAAACCTTTTCCGGTCTTCATTCCGAGCTCCTTCGCTTCAAATTTCTTCTTCAAAGTCTCAGAGACTGGAACGAGACCCCACTGCTGTCCAGCGAAGTATAGGATGTCGAGTCCAACGAAGTCAGAGAGCTCGATCGGACCCATCGGGAATGCGTATTTCGCAACGAACACGCTGTCTATCTGCTCAGGTTTCGCAACACCTTTGTCAACGTCGTCGATTGCAAGCGTGAGATATGGAACGAGAATTCTATTCACGATGAAGCCCGCAACGTCCTTCTTCACGACTACCGGAACTTTTCCGATCTTCTTTACGAAGTCAACAGCCTTTGCAATAATTTCATCGCTCGTCTTTTCGCCTTTGATCACTTCAACGAGTTGCATAACCACTGGTGGGTTGAAGAAGTGCAAACCCACGAATTTCTCAGGTCTGTCGGTAGAGTTTCCAAGCTCGGTTATGCTTAAGCCAGACGTGTTGCTCGCAAAAATGCAATCGCTTTTTGCGAACTTTTGCACCTCTGCGAAGACTTGCTTCTTCAGATCCATTATCTCCGGAACCGCCTCGATTACGAGATCCGCATCCTTTACCGCTTCTTCAACTGAAAGTGTGAAATTTATTCTCCCAAGTATCTCCTTTGCCTTATCTTCGCTCATCTTTCCCTTCGAAACAGCCTTAGCGAGGTTTTTCGCTATCGCATCCTTTGCTTTGTCGAGAAACTCTTGCTTTATGTCTCTCACCGCAACTTCGTAGCCAGCGGTCGCACAAACCTGTGCAATGCCATGTCCCATCGTTCCCGCGCCAAGAACTGCGATCTTTTTCATGATTTCACCCGATACCAGTTGTGGAGATGCTAAATAAACTTTCTCATTTTGGTCTTAATAGGTAGTAGCTCTCCTTTTTCCTCTTCGCAATTTCAAAGCCGAGGATCTCGAAATTCTGAAACTCTGCCCTGCAATCCTTGCACACAAACAAAACCCTACCTCCTTTTTTAAGTTTTGGAAGGAATCTACTCAAAGCCAGCATGGAAGATGCGAAGTCGAGAGTTAAATCGTTCAAGATCAAGTCCACGGCTTCTATTTTCTCGATGTCAAAGCTGAAAACGTTGTCTATGAAAACCTTCACGTTCCTCTTCTCTTTTTCGATTTCTCTGAGAACGCCCTCAAACTCCCTACTGAACTCTATTCCGTAAACGAACTTTGCTTTTTCACTTGCGTATAGCAAAAATCCGCCTGCGGAGCTTCCAAGATCGAGCACTACTTCGTTACCACTAAAAATTTTGAACTTATCATCGAGATCTTTGAGTTTCCAATAGCCAGCAGGCTTGTCGTCGATGACCAAGATCTCCGCTTCAGGATTTACTTCCATCGAAGGCTTTTTCGCGATTTCCCCATTAACGATGACGAGTCCCCGGGTTATTGCAATCTTTGCCCTATTGCGGGATTTGAAGTAGCCCTTTTTCACAAGCAAAACGTCTAATCTCATCTCTTGCAAATTTTCGCAACTATTTCCGCAACCTCTCTTGGTGTTTTTCCAACTCTTGCCCCTGCATCCCTTAAGGCATTTATCTTGCTCTCCGCACTGCCAACTCCACCTTCTATGATCGCCCCCGCGTGTCCCATTCTCTTCCCAGGCGGAGCGGTTATCCCAGCGATGTAAGCAACGACTGGCTTACTCATCTCACTCCTTATGAAATCTGCAGCTCTTTCTTCATCTCTCCCACCGATTTCCCCGATTAGGACAACGACGTCGGTTTCTCTATCGCTTTCAAACATCTCCAAAACTTCAACAAAGCTCAACCCTACTATTCTATCCCCACCGATTCCTAAAACCGTAGATTGGCCTATTCCAAGTTTTGTCAAGTTTTGCGCTATCTGATAAGTCAAAGTTCCACTCCTCGAAACTATTCCAACGTTTCCTTCTGCGAAAACGTGCGTAGGCATTATCCCGAGATGACACTTTCCCGGAGATATTATTCCTGGGCAGTTTGGACCAATTAACAAAGCCCCCGCTTCCTTAGCCTTCAGATAAGCCTTAATCTCATCGTGCACAGGAATTCCCTCGGTTATGCAAACCACCACTTTTATCCCAGCGTCAACTGCTTCGATTATCGCATCCGCGGCGAATGCTGATGGAACGAATATCACGCTCGCATTAGCTCCGAGCTTGATCGCATCGCTTACCGTGTCAAAAACCGGAACCCCAAGGATTTCAATTCCCCCTTTGCCAGGTGTAACCCCACAAACGATTTTTGTCCCATACCTAAGCATCCTTTCCGTGTGAAACCTGCCTTGGTTTCCAGTGATCCCTTGAACCACTGCCTTCGTTTTCTCATCCACAATTATAGACATCTTGCCACCTCCACAGCTCTTTTCGCGCCTTCTTCCATTGTCTCAACGATTTCAACCATCTTCAGGTTTTCTGCAATGATTCTTCTACCCTCCTCCTCGTTCGTTCCGGAAAGTCTCAGAATAATTGGGATGTTGATTTTGAGTTCTTCAAAAGCCTTCACAATCCCCTTGGCAACCTCGTCGCACCTTGTAATGCCACCGAAGATGTTCATAAATATGACTTTCACATCCTCGTCTTTGAGCAAGATCTCAAACGCCTTTTTTGTAAGCTCAGCTCCCGCACCTCCGCCGATGTCAAGAAAGTTCGCTGGCTTTCCTCCTTCGAGGTAAACGAGGTCCATGGTAGCCATTGCCATTCCTGCGCCGTTTGCAATTACTCCGATGTTTCCATCGAGCTTTACGTAATTCAGCCCTTCTCTTTCCGCGATACCTTCGATGCCAGATGAAAAAGTCCTCATCGCCTCAATGTCTTTGTGTCGGAAAATGGCGTTGTCGTCGATAATGATCTTTGCATCCAGCGCCATTAGTCCTTGAGGGGTGATTGCAAGAGGATTTATCTCCACAAGCTCAGCTTCTTTTTCAACGAATATTTTGTAGATCGCCTTTACAATTGCGGTAAACTCTCTCCAAAGCTCCTGTGGAACCTTTGCTTCGCTCAGCAGTCTCCTTATCTGGTAATCCCAAAGCCCCCATCTGGGGTCTATTTTTACTTTGAAAATCTTCTCTGGAAACTTAATTGCGATTTCTTCGATATCTACTCCTCCTTCTGGACTGTAGATCAAAGAAAAGCATTTTTCAACTCTATCGAGTGTTATGCTTAGATAAAGCTCCTTTTTTATCTCACCAAGCTCTTCTACGTAGATCTTCTCGATTCTTTCTCCCTTAAGGCTTCTTCCGAACATCTCCCTCGCAACTTCAACGGCTTGAGCAACACTTTCGACTTTTTTTATCCCTCCAGCCTTCCCTCTTCCTCCAACGAGGACTTGAGCCTTCAAAACCGCTTTTCCATTGAGTTTCTCTACTATTCTAGCCACTTCCTCGACCTTTTCCGCAACTTCGCCTTTCGGAACCTTAATACCATAGCGAGCAAAGATCTCTTTCGCTTGAAACTCGTAAAGCTTCATATCGTGATTAGTGTTTCAAAGATTTAACCTTTCCATTTTTAACCCACGTCCTTAAAGAATTTTTTAACCTTTCGCCAACAACGAACCAGAATTTGCTTTTCTTTCGCATAGCACGAGAGAAAAAAGAAAGGGTTATATAATACCGAGATTTTCGCTGGAGTATGAGCAATCCTCATGATGATGATAAGTTCGAGGATCTCTTGGATAAGCTCGAGCTTTAAAAGACAAAGATTAACTACCGAACGTAAACTGGACGTATGCAGAGGATAAGCGACGAGGAGCTTGCAAAGAACTTGGAGAAGGTAAAGTTCAAAATCGCGGTAATGAGTGGAAAGGGCGGGGTGGGGAAATCAACAATCTCAGCCTTGCTCGCGGTTCACTATGCAAAGACTGGTAAAAAAGTCGGGATCTTCGATGCAGATTTCCTTGGACCAAGCATTCCAAAGCTCTTTTCCTTAGAAAAAGACAGGTTGAGTGTAGTCGGTGGAAAACTTGAACCGAATTTAAGTGCCAAGTACAACATAAAGATCGTTTCAATCCAAAGCCTTCTTCCATCGCCAGAAGTTCCGGTGATCTGGCGCGGTCCTTTGATAGCGGGGATGATAAGAGAGTTGATCGGCAGAACGAACTGGGATGAACTCGATTACTTGATCATAGACCTTCCACCTGGCACAGGAGATGCGCCTTTGACCATTCTTCAAGACGTGAAGCCAAATGGGATAGTAGTTGTAACAACCCCCCAAGAGCTTGCAACCGCGATCGTGGAGAAATCGATAAGGATGGCGGAAGAGCTAAAATCCGCAGTTCTTGGAATAGTTGAAAATATGAGCTATTTCGTTTGTCCTAAATGCGGTGAAAAAAGCTTTATATTTGGCAAAGGGAGATCAGAGATGCTCTATCGAAAATACAGGCTTGAGTTCATAACTCAAATCCCCATCGACATCGAACTGCTACAGCTGAGCGAACTTGGTAGGATCGAGGATTTCGAAACAGATTACTTCGAGTTCTTCCCCTACTGAGCTCTCTAACTGTAGGCAAAATTTTAAAATATTTTTGATTGGATTCGAAACATGAACTCGAAACTCGAAGAAATTTCAGATGGTATTTTCGCCTACATCCAAGGAAGAGGGGAGTGGTTTGTGAACAACACTGGGCTAATATCAACTCCAGAATTCTCGATTGCAATCGACAGCGTTGCAAATGAAGAGAGGGCGAAGACTATGCTCTCAAACTTTAAAGAAGTTCTTGAATCGCGGATCAAGATTCTCGTGAACACCCACGGACATGGAGATCACGTTTGGACAAATCACCTTTTCAACGCAACTTCGATGTGTCACGAGAACTGCAGAAAAGATACGATTATGGCAAATCCCGAAATCTTCAAAGCCATTTTCCCAGAGTTCGACTTTAACGGTGCAAGGGTTACACCTCAAGATATAACCTTTTCAAAAGAAGCGAAAATCTACGCTGGAGACTTAGAAATCCGATTGATTCACCCGGAAATTGCGCACACCAGTGGAGATGCGTATGTATACGTTCCAGAGAGAAAAATAGTTTTCTGCGGAGATCTACTTTTCGCAAAGCCTTGCACTCCCTTCGTCTTGATGGGGAGCATAAATGGAAGCATTAGAGCACTCAAAGAAATCTTAAGCCTTGAGGCTAAAATCTACGTCCCGGGACATGGAGAGATCGCAACCAAAAATGAAATAGGGGAAGCGATAGAGTACTTGGAATTCGTTTACAACGAAGCGAAGCAGAGAATCGAGAAAGGTATGAGCTTCTACGAAGCAATTGAAGACGTCGACCTTGGAAAATTCAAAAACTGGAACGAAAAAGAGAGAATCGTGGCGAACTTGGCAAGAGCTTATGCGGAGTTGGGCAAATATGAAATAGATCTCTTTGAAGTTGTGAGACTTATGAGGGGTCGAAGATGAAGCTCGCAACGTTCGAAATCGGAAACGAGAATAGAATAGGCTTCATCGAGGGTGGAAAGATCATCGATTTGACCTTAGCTTATGCCTCTTACCTAAAAGAGGTCAAAGGCGAGTCAAGAGCCCTGAGGACTGCGAAAGCCATAATTCCCCCGAACATGCTTGACCTACTTGATAAGGGCGAGAAGGCGATGAACGAAGCCAAAAAAGCCTACGACTTTGCAGTCGAGAAAATAGAGAAGGGAAAAGAGTTCAGCGTCTCGGGAAAGAGAGTTGTCTATGAACTCAGCAAAGTGAAGTTAAAGGCTCCAATCCCAGTTCCAAGGTTTATGGTCGACTTTTCAACTTTTGAAGAGCACGTGAAGATGTCCTTCGAGAAGCTTGGACTTAAGATTCCGGAAGAGTGGTATCAGATGCCAGTCGGCTACAAAATGAATCCCTTTTCCGTAATAGGACACGAAGAAGACGTTATTTGGCCAAGTTACTCTCAAATCTTAGACTACGAGCTCGAATTTGCGATTTGCATAGGGAAGAAGGCTAAGAATGTTCCAAAGGAGAATGCTATGGATTACGTTTTTGGTTACACGATTGCAAACGATGTAAGTGCAAGAGACACGGAGTTCATCGAGCTCAGAGCCATGCCCTTGGGACCTTTAAAGAGCAAAGACTTCGACACTGCAACGCCGATGGGACCGTGGATCGTGACAAAGGATGAGATCAAGGATCCGCACAACCTTAAGATGTCTGCAAGGGTCAACGGTGAAACATGGTCGGAGGCGAACACGAAGGACATGCGTTGGAAGATTCCGGATTTGATTTCACATCTTTCAAAGGATCAAACCATTTACCCAGGCACATTCTTACTTTCTGGCACACCAGGAAAGGGTTGTGGATTGCACTTGGGCAAATTCCTAAATCCCGGAGACGTCGTTGAACTTGAAATCGAGGGGATTGGTGTGCTGAGAAACAGAATCGTGAAGCCATAAAAATAGTTTTGCATTTTTAAAGCTCGCTTTCCTTTCCTCTAATTTTCGAAACGAAGAAATGCCTCAATACCTTGTGCGCGTTCCTCAGGTCTTCAAAAAACAGCTTTGGTAAGTTTAAAACTGCATTCTTAGCAGGTTGCCCAAACTCGTCGTAAAATCTAAGCAGTGGGAAGATGAACAAAGAGGATACAAGTGAGAAAAGAAAAAGCACCAGATAAGATTCTTCCTCGAAGAATGCAAGTTCTAAGAGTAGAATTCCACCAAAAATGCTACCCAATGCAGAAAAGAAATCTTGCATCCAATTGCCAATTGCGTAAAAAGGTGCAGAGTGCTTCCTGTGCGTCATGTCTGCAACAGCGTTCATGAAGGCAATCGTTGGCGCAGATGTGTAAAATCCATGGAGAAGGTAAGCAAAGAAGAGGAGAGGTAGAGACGCACCAAACTTAGAAAGGATAAAAAAGATCGCTGAGAGATTAAAGAGAGCCACAGAAAGTGCAAACAATGGTTTATTCCCAAAACGATCCGATATCGTCCCGGCAAGCCTTAGAGAGTATATCGAGGACACGTGAGCTACGAAGGCAAAGGTAAAAACGAGCCAAATTGGATACCCGAGAACGTGCAGAATGTAAACCGCGAAGAACGTGCGTGAAGCGTTTGATGAAAAGCAAAAAATAGAGTTCAAGAGGGTCCATCTCACAAAGTTGCAGTGCTTGAATGGCGTGATAAGGCTGGGCTCGCTTATTCTCCTTGATCTCGCATCTTCAATGTTCCTCAAAAAGTAAACACTTACGATTCCAGATAGAAAAGCCAAGAAGAACAAAGTTGAAAAGGCGGAGCTATTGAGTTTTTCAAAGAGCCAAATCTGGAGTAAAAGGATAGGCATTGCAGCTATCTTTCCATAAGCCAACCTCTTAGATAACTTTTCACCAAGTTGTGCACCGAAAAAATAGGTCACGGGTCCAAGAGCTCCAAGCCACTGTTAGCAAATCTTCACAAACGTTAAAAATAAGGTAGAAAAATGCGAATGCCAAGATTTCATAAGGACCGTCTATAAAAGATACTATTGCAATCGCTAAGATTGAGTTCTTGGCTACGAAGCTCGCAAAAACCGCTACCTTTTTCCTACTTCTCTTCTCAACGAACTTCGCCGAGATTATCTGAGTGATCGTGGTCATGTAAGGTATCGCAACCAAAAGCCCAATCAAAAAGGAGTTTGCACCGATAACAGCGAGATAAGAGCTTATAATAGTTGCAGTGAGCAAAGAAAAAGTTATTTGGGAAAAAATACCCTCTCTAATGAAATTTTTCAGACTTCTCTCTGGATCGTGAAACTCCACGTTCATCGGTTGCAAATTCCGGAGCTGTTTTTAAAGTTTAGCACCATTGGATACTTTCTTTCCACCCTCCTTTATTTTTCCAGCTCATTTATCAGGCCCTAAAATTCAAAGACTTCGAGCTTCGCGATCTTTTTCGTTTCTTCCTCGTATTTCTTCAGCTCTTGCAATCGATAATCTTCCTCAAGCGCCTTCTTCAACACTTCAACGTCGGAATCGATTCTTATCTCCCTCGTTCTACCATATCTTCCCTTCGAGATCACGACGGAGTTTATTACACCAAGGGAGTCGAGCTCAGAGAGGAGATCGCTGACTCTGCGCTGAGTGAGGGCTTCAACGCTGATCTTCGAGCAAAGTTTCTTGTATACGCAATAAGCTTCGCCAGTCGTGAATTTCTCTCTGCTTTCTGCGATCAAGGTCATGCTGTAGAGTAAAATCTTGGTCTGCAAAGGAAGCGTGCGAACTGTTTCGACCATGTAATCGGTTTCGATCTTTTTAACCGCTTTTCTAACGTGCTTTATCCTAATCTTAGAGTCGCTTTCTCTCTCTGCGATCTCAGCACTGACTCGTAACAAATCCAAGGCTTTCCTCGCGTCTCCGTGTTCCTGGGCTGCAATTGCAGCGCAGAGCTGAATTACGCCGTCTTCAAGAACTCCCTCGTTGAATGCCATCTCTGCTCTTTGCTTGAGAATGTCTTCTAATTGCAAAGCGTTGTAAGGCGGAAAAACAAGCTCTTCTTCGCTCAAGGAACTCAAGATCCTTGCATCGAGAAAGCTCTTAAACTTTAGATTGTTTGAAATTCCGATAATGCAGACCTTAGCATTCTCGAGCTCAGAATTAATCCTTGTCAAACTGTAGATTGCTTCCTCGGCTCTTTTAACGAGCTTGTCGATCTCATCCAAGACCACGAGAAGCTTTACTCCAGAGCTTTCTATCGCGTTCTTCACATCTTCGTAAACTTGATCCGTAGGCCATCCTGTCATCGGCACGTTTTTTCCAAGGCGTTTTGCAAGCGTTGCGAGGACTCGGTAAGCGGTGTCTACGATTTCACAGTTTATGTATTGCGCCACTACATTTGCGTTCAATCTCTTGCTCACTTCCTCAAGATTTTTTAGCACAAGCTTCACGGTCGCAGTCTTTCCCGTGCCGGTTTTACCATAGATGAAGATGTTTGAAGGTGTTCCACCCTTCAAGAGAGGAGAGAGGAGCTCGACAAGCTGTCTTATTTGCTCCTCTCTGTGCGGGAGATTTTCTGGAGCATAGCTATGCCTTAAAACATCTCTATTTTTAAATATGTTCACGCTGTTAAGAACTTTGTCGAAGAGGTTCATCGAATCACCTTCTTCGCCATATATCTCCCCGCTTATAGCTTTTTCGATTTGCAATATTTTTTATTTATGTTTTAATGATATATGGGTAAAGTTCAGCTCATTCTCTGCTATTATGCAAGGTGAAAAAGATTTCTGCATCCGCAAAGATCTGCTTGATCTCCTCCATAGTCTTGAATGGTCTCCTCTTCAAGATTTCAACCGCTTTTTTCCCCGCTAAAGCCTCGAGTTGTTCGAGAGTTGCAGTGTTTACCCGAAGTGGCACTTCCACTGCGGTAACACTCCTAAACCCGTGGTCTACAACTCTTGCATCGACAAAAGAGCCTCTTTTGTAATTTCCAATTAGTCCCACGAGAATTGGATACGTGGCAATTTGTCTTGCGAAGCTTATTTTTCCCTCTATCTCCACGTGCAGATCTGTTATCCTTCTACCCTTTGGTAGAATTTTTCTAAGCATTTTGTTGTCTATCTCCTCCCTAACTCGGTTTTTAAAAGCGTAGAAGTAGCGTTTATGCTTCATCAACCTTGTATAGCCCTCCTTTTCCATCGGAGTTCCACGAAATATCTTAACTTGTCTTATGTTTATCCTCCGCAAGAGCAAGTTTCGGTTCATGACCTCTTGCAGAAAATCGAAGTTTGCTTCAAAGGTCTCCTTCGTCTCCCCCTTAAGTCCGATGACGAAGTTTATGCCAGGAAGAAAATACGGTAAGCCATTGTAACCAACCGCTTTGCCATAGCGGTTTATGAGCTCTATGGCGATCATCACCTCTTCTGCGGTAGCACACAAAGTGTTCTTTCTAATCACCCTCTCGTCTGCGCTTTCCAAACCAAAGGCTGCGACGTTTCCTGGGGTTTGGTAGATTACAATGGTCTTTATTACCTCTTTCGCCTCATCGCGATGTTCTGCAATCGTCTTTGGGTTAACGTTGTCCAAGTGTAGTGTCTTTATCTTGGGACAAGAAGCCCAGATTGCTCGATGAAAGTTCTTGATCTTCTCCGGATTTGGCTTTGGAACGTCGAAGCTGAAGTCCGCAAGATATGAGAAGAAGTCCGTCTGCTTCCCAATGCGAAAATGTCTAACGCCAACGTCGTAGAGGGCTTTTATTTCTCTGACAACGTTTTCAGGATCTCTAAAAAATGGAGATTGGAATCTCTCTATACAAAAAGAGCACTTAGCCCAATAACAACCACGATAAGTCTCTATTTCGCAGATCAAGTTCGGAAACCATGGATGCTGTGAAACTACTTCCGCGCCAGCTAAGAGATACTTCTCAAAATCGAAGGGCAAATGAAGGGCTTCACAAAGAGCCATTTCAAAGGGAAACCCAATGACTTCGATACCGCTGTCCTCCAAAGCTGTAATGTCCTTTTTTTCCAACTCGAGGTAAATGGGTCCGACTAAAACATTCCTCCTCGCTAAATTCAGAGAGAAGAGCTCTTTTTTGCCAAGAGGTTTTCCTCCAATGTAGTTCCCAGGCACAGCGATTCCAGCAATTATAAAAAGGAAGTCAAAGTCTCGGATTTTTTCCTTCAACACTCTATCTTCCCTGAACGCGTCTATCGTAGTGTAAAATGCGTCAATTTTTGCACTTCTAAGCATTCCGTAAATAAATCTCGGATAAGGTGAAACATAGGGCGGAACGCCGAGACAAGAGGGTTCGTCGACGTAGCCGTCGAGTATTAAAGCCTTCATCCTCCTTGAATCTTCGCATTACCGCCGATTATCGAAGCGGTGAGCTGAATGTTTCTTATCTCACATCTATCGTCGACGATGCTCCTCCAGAGCTTCACCTTGGAAAGGCATGTTTTATCGAAGATTATGCTCTCGCTTACATCCGATGACTCGATTCTGCAGTCTTTACCGATGAACGCGTAGGGACCAATTATACTCCTTCCCACGATCTTCGCTCCCTTTTCAATCACGACTGGCTCGATTATCTTCACAGATTTTTCGATTTCCGCGGATCTGTCCACGTAGTGATCAGTATAACTCTTGAACGCCTCTATGTAAGAATCCGCGTTTCCAACGTCATACCAGCTCCCGTTGTAAATGGTCCCATAAACCTCTTCGATTTCGCAAAGGTAGCTTATGAAGTCTCCGAGGTTGTCGCTCTTCTTTCTGCTTTCAACAAACTCGAGAAGAATATCGATGCTTTTTCTTGGCAAGAAATAAACGCCAATACCAATCAAAGTCGAGATCGGCTTTTCGGGCTTCTCATAAAACTTTGCTACTCTTTCTCCATCGAGTTCGGCAACTCCGTATCTCTTTGCAAGCTCAAGATCGCCGACGTCGTAAAGAGCAATCACTGGTTTATTTTTTTGCAAGAACTTCCCATAGAGCTCTTTCAAAGAGAAGGAGAAAACGTTATCGCCAGCAACGACGAGGAGATCTTCTTCGATCGTTTTGGCGATTTCAGCCAATGCTTTAACTGCTCCAAGCTTTTCTTCTTCGCTTTTTGTGTTTTCCGCAATTACCTCGACCCTTTTACCCTTCGCCCATTCCAAAAAATCTTCTTCAAACCTCTTGTTGGTCGAGACAATCGCAGAGATTTCGAGCTCAACTACTTTCTCGTATACGATGTCGATTATCTTCTTACTACCAATTGGGAGTAAAGGTTTTGCCCTTGATTTCGTAATCGGCCAAAGGCGAGTTGCGTAACCTCCAGCCATGATCACCGCTTTCATCACCAGAATTGCATGGTAAAAAATAAAAGCTTGTCGGAAGGCTGTGTGGCTGCACAAGTTAATTATAACCTCGCACAACTTAACTCGTGGAGACGCTGAGAAAATTGCCCACCGTGCTTACCGCGGAGGAGTTGATCGACAAATTATTTCGAAGAGCTTCAAGAACTACGGGAGGAAATTTGAAGGATAGAACGATAAACAAGCTCTCCACGATCTCGAATGTCTCTAAAGACTACTTTAAGAAGGTAATAGAGTCTCATCCAAGCTACGAAAGCTTGCCAAGTTTTTACCGTGAAATGGTGGACTTGGTCGTAGGGATAGAGGACATCAAAAAAGCCCTCTCATCGTTGCATTGGGCTGATGGAATGATTCAGAAGATAATCAACAGAGCCATCGCAGATGTTAGAAAGGGAAAAAATCCCTTGGAAGTTTACAGATCCGCCTGCGGTAGAATTTCATCGATAATCGAAGATATAGACGAGGAGCTTAGATTTTTAAACGAGGCGAAGCAAAAAATGCGTGAAATTCCATCTCTTCGTGAGATGCCGACTGTAGTTGTTGCGGGAAGTCCAAACGTCGGTAAATCGAGCTTTGTAGCGCTTGTTTCCACCGCAAAACCGGAAATAGCGGAATATCCGTTTACAACACAAAAGATCATTGTGGGATACACACCTGAGATTCAAATAATCGACACACCCGGGATTCTCGACCGTCCACTGGAAAAAAGAAGCGCTATAGAGAAAAAAGCCATTTTGTGCTTGAGAAACGTTGCGGATGCGATCTTGTTCATCATCGACCCAACAGAGACGTGTGGCTACACGCTCAAATCACAGCTATCCCTTCTCGAGGAAATAAAGAGGACCTTTGGAAAACCTACGCTCGAAGTCTACAGCAAATCCGACTTGCACTCTTTTAGAGATCGAATGGCTTTTTCCGCAAAAAATGGGGAAGGTGTGGAGGAAATTCTAAAGGAGATAACAAAAATTGCAAAAAAGAATTATTCGCAGACGTCAACGGTTATCGCAGACTCTGGACAAACTTCAACGCAAGAGCAACATTCTTGACAATCCTCAGGTCTCTTTGGATCGCTCTTTCCTTCATCGTTGAACTCAAAAACGCTTCCTGGGCAAACCGAGATGCATTCTCCGCAACCAGAGCATTTATCCTGATCGACTGTTACTACTGCCATCTAACCACCTCCTCAAAGCCAAGCTCGTAAAGAATATTTATCTTTTTTGCTTTTTTCCCTTCGCTCAAAAAATCGATCATAAAAGGATCGTCTTAAAAACTTGGAGATCGCGAAGGCTATGAAACTGAGGCACAATTCCATCATCGTTTTTCGAGAAAACTAAGCTAACAAAAGGAGGACGGGTTCAACAGATTTTTTTCTCAAAAAATTTGAATTTCTCTATAAAAATTTTGAACCAAATCTCGTGGAATCACATCCCAAGCATCTTCTCTTCCCATCTTTTCAGATATTCCGAGCTCTGGCTGACGTCGCTGAAGATACTCGCAGCTCTCTCGACATCTTGTAGCTCGATCTTTCCCGAGTTTCTCAACTTCGCAAATTCATTTGCGGGGGCAAGCAGTTGAACCGCGTATCTAAGGCTCATCTTCTCTCCAATGTCGGTCAGCTTCTCTATCGCCTCATCAGAAATAGTTACACCCATCTCAACCGCTCTAATCTCCAATATCGTCTTGATCTCATCCCTCGAATACTGCTCGGTTGTGATAATGAGCAATCTATCAAGCAAGTCCAAGGGTATACCATGGGGCGCAACTATGTCGGTGCCACGAATCTTTGCAAAGCCACGATTAGAAGCCAATATTATTATTGGAGCCATCTCGGATTCCGTAGCGCGATTCATAAATGCGAAGAGCTCAATATCCATGAGGTGAGTTTCGTCGATGAACAAAACCCCGGGCAAGAGTTCTGCTCTTCCCTCTTCGATCAATCTCTTAACTTGTTCATCCACCGCCTGCCTAACTTCGTTGTCTATCTCTCTGCTACCCCCACCAAATAAACTGAATATACTTCCTCTCCTCGCATTTGCTTCGTCAAAGTCGTGAAGCGTTAAAACATACGTGAACTCTCTTTCTTTCTCAACCTTTCCGGAAGGCACTGGAACTACTTCGTCTTCACCTATGTCGAATTTCTTCCTCGCTTTTTCACTTTTTCCAAGCTTGCTAACTCTACCCGTCTCTTTGTCCACTATTATCACGTCTCCGATCTCAACGTTCTGCGAAAGGAAATACATCGCCACCCTGCTTCCTACGCTAAAACTCCTTTTCTCGTCTTTTGTCGCAAGCGTCAACGTTGCGGATTCTGGAATCTTCTGCGTTGGATTGTATGGATTCGGGATCATGTTGTAATCCAAACCAACGACTTCCCCTTCGAGAACAACTCTTTGCTCCCTTATTCTAACCCCAATCGCCTTACGCATCGCTTGAATAAGCGCCTCGGTCTTCTTCATCTCCGCACTGTAGAATTCGCTTGCAGAAACTTGCACAAATGGAACGTCTTTTCCAAGCTCTTTGCTTATCGCAACTGCTATCGCTGTTTTTCCAGTTCCCGGTGGACCTGCGAGTAGAATTCCTCTTCCAGCCATTTTTCCTTCCTTTATAAGTCTAACAATAACCCCTGCCGCCTCTCTTGCTTTTTTCTGCCCAACAAGTCCATCCGCAACATCTTTTGCTCTCAGATTTTCATCCAAACCTAAACCACGTATGTGGGAGTGGGCTCCAATTCTCTCGAATCTCCCAAGCTCCCGTATCATCGCGAGAAGTCGTTGGAACTGCTATATATCTTTGATCCACGCAGCATGGATAAATTTTAATAACTAAGTTTATCAAAAAATCTTGAGGTGTTTCGATGGGAATGCTCGCAAGCCTAAAAAAGAGGTTCAGGTTCCTCTACAGGATACTTTTCAGGAAGGATAAGCTGAAAATCGGAATCTACGGTCCACCGAATGCGGGGAAGACTACGCTTGCAAATAGAATTCTCAGAGACTGGCTTGGAGAGATAATTGGAACTCCAAGCGAGATTCCGCACGAAACGAGGAGAGTAAAGCTTAGAGAAGGTGTTAAAATTCAGGTAGATGGGAAAAGCATAACCATCGACGTCGTAGACACTCCTGGAATAGCTGCGAAGGTGGACTTCCACGACTTTCTCAAATATGGTTTGAGCGAGGAGGAGGCGAAGAGGAGAGCTAAGGAAGCAACTGAAGGGGTTATTGAAGCGATAAAGTGGCTTGACGACCTCGATGGAATACTACTCGTCATGGATTCTACGGAGGATCCTTTTACACAGGTCAACGTCACGATAGTTGGAAACATTGAAGCCAGAAAGCTCCCACTGATCATCGTGGCGAACAAGATCGATCTTCCAAACGCATCACCTGCGAGAATTAAGTCCGCGTTCCCACAGCACCAAGTAGTTCCCGTTTCTGCGCTGAAAGGTATAAACATCAGCTCTCTTTATAAAGCGATGGCAGAAAAGTTCGGGTGAGATCATGGGAGTGCAGATAAATCTGATATCAAAAGAAAGGCTTAGCAAGATGGGATCAATGGAGAAGATAAGAATGATCCTTGACAGCGTAAAGGAGGGAAAGATAGTTGTGCTCGAAACCGGCTTAACTCCTGAAGAGGAGGCAAAGCTAATCGAGGTTACGATGTTGGAAATAGACCACGAGAACTTCGTCGGAATCGAGGTTGAGAGCTATCCATACAAGGAGAAGTCTTTGATATCCAAAATATTGGGCAAGAGACACGGAAGGCTCACAATAATAGGACCAGCGAACAGATTAAAGACCATAGAGAAGCAAGAAGATTTGATAAAAGCCTTGATAACCTGATATGCCACACCGTTGCACGAAATGCGGAAAGCTTTACGCAGACGGGGACATGCGTCTGCTCAATGGCTGTGAGTGTGGAAACAACAAGTTCTACTACGTCCCCAAGGAGAAGAAGGAGAAAGAAGAGATCGTGAAGGAGATAAAAGAAGAGGCAATAAGATTTGGAATCGAGAGCATAAAGATACTCGCCCCGGGACAATACGAGATAAACCTCGAAAAGCTGTTGGAGAGAGAAGAGATCATAATAGCACTCGAAGAAGACGGAAGATACGTAATTCATCTACCTTCTCTGTTGAAAAAGAAGCCAAAGTCTAAGGAATGATCTAATAGTGTTTTAAAGACTTTATCCTTTTTCTCGCTTTGACTGCGTCTTATACTTTGAACTATAGATGGCAATTTTTATATTGAAACTTCCGAAATGTTTAAATTTTTGTTACCCTATGTTAATTTAGTGATACTCGTAAGAGCTCGGGGATTGAGGAAAGCCTTTAAGGTTGGGTTGAGGAAAAATAAGAACTTATACGCAGTGGATGGCGTAGATCTTGAAATCAAGGTTGGTGAAAGAGTTTGTCTCATAGGAGAGAGTGGTTGCGGTAAGACAACGCTTGCAAAACTACTATTGGCTCTAATAAAACCAACGAGAGGTAAAGTTTTCTTCAAAGACGTTGAAATAAGCAATTTAGGTGTAAAAAAGCTGAGAGAGATTAGAAAAGAGATGCAATTTATACCCCAGCACCCAGAGTCTGCCCTCGATCCGAGATGGACAATTTACGATAGCATAGCAGAGCCACTAAGGATACACAAAGTGATTGACAACAAAAAAGAGGAGAGGGAGAGGGTTTTAGCAATGGTAGAGTTACTTGGATTAAAACCCGAACACTTGGGAAGAAAGCCCTTGGACCTAAGCGGGGGAGAACTTCAACGAGCGATAATCGCGAGAGCTCTGATCTTAGAGCCAAAGTTTATCGTGGCGGACGAACCAACTTCGATGCTCGATGCCTCTACCCAGGCAAAAATTTTAAATCTTTTTACGGAACTTCACAAAAAGCTCGGGTTCAGCTATCTCTTCATAACCCACGACTTAGGTGTGGCGAAGTTCGTTGGCGATTCTTTGCTCGTAATGCACGCTGGGCGTATAGTTGAAGCGGGAAAAACTGAAGTTTTGCTTCGGGATCCGCTCCATCCATACACGTCTCTACTCGTTTTTCCAGAGGATCAAAGATATTACGAATCCAAAGCCTTGAATGAAAAAAACTCCTGCAAGTTCTACTCAGTTTGTCCCTCGAAGAGGGATGTTTGTTCTCAGAAAGATCCAGAGCTGTTTGAAGTTAATAAGGGGCGCATGGTAAGGTGTTGGCTTTACGGAGATCAAGTATGAAGTCAATCCTAAGTCTTCAACGCATTAAAACCTACTTTCGTTTAGATAAGCTCCTGATAAAAGCTGTGGATGGCGTAGATCTTGAAGTTTATCCCGGAGAAGCGTTGGGGATCGTGGGTGAATCTGGATGTGGTAAAAGTGCTCTTTTGCTCACGATTCTAAGACTTTTGCCACATAACGCTCATTTCTCTGGAAAAGCGATATACGATGGCATAGATTTGCTCGGTATCAGTGAAGATAAAGCGAGAAAGATAATCGGTAAAAACTTCGCATTCGTGCCTCAAAGCTTCGGTGCGTCGCTGAACCCGGTGATGAAAATAGGTTTTCAAATAGTCGAGCGCTCCTTGGAGCACTCGAACGTGAAAAAAGATGTCAAAAGAGATGTAACGGATCTTCTCAGAAAACTCGGCGTAGAAGAGGCTGAAAAGACTGTGCAAAGGTTTCCACATCAGCTGAGCGGTGGAATGAAGCAAAGAGCATTGGTTGCAATGGGTGTGTTTGGTGAAGCAAAGATAGTATTCCTCGATGAGCCAACAAAGGGTTTAGACGTTGTCAAAAAGCGTTTAACGATGGATCTCCTAAGAAAAGCAAGGGAAGAGACGGAGACCACGTTTTTTGTGATCTCCCATGATATAGAGTTCATCGAAAGCGTTGCAAGTAGGATATGCGTAATGTACTGCGGTCAAATAGTTGAAGAGGCGCCCAAGAAAGATTTCTTCAAGAAACCTCTTCACCCATACTCAAAAGCTTTGCTGGAATCCCTGCCATCCCGAGGTATGAAAGCAATCAAAGGCGAGGCACCAAGCATGGTAAATCCCCCTTCTGGTTGTAGATTTCATCCAAGATGTGAATTGGCAGAAGAGGTCTGTATAAAGTCTGAACCCGAGCTCCTAAGGATCGATAACAGATTTTTGAGGTGTCACAGAGGTGATGGATTTGAGTAAAAAGATATACGGATACGACGAGGAGATTTGGGTTAGATTGCTCAGCGAAAATTGGGAAAGCGGAGATAGAGATTTTGAAAGGATAAATAAGGTTCTCGAAGAATTTAAAGCGCTTAAAATCCTCGATCTTGGTTGTGGAATCGGTAGAATCTCTTTGAGGCTCGCATCAAAGGGTTATCGAGTCGTGGGAGTTGACATCTCCGAGCAGTGTATCAAGAAGGCAAACGCTATTGCAGAAGAATGGGGTGTAAGCGAAAAAGCTGAGTTCATAGTCGGGGATTACAGGAAGTTAGAGGATTTTTTAGGAGAGAAGAAGTTCGATGCTGCACTTTGCATACTTTCAAGAGCTTGGGATGACTTGCCAGATGCGTCTTCTTTCTTTTCTAAACTTCGCGCTCACATAAGAGACGAGGGTGTTTTTGTTATACAAGACCTATGCAAGGACTTCTTTTTTCAAGCTGTATACAACGCACCAACATCCTTAAATTGGTTCAAAGTTATGGGCGATCTGCTCTTGTTAAGCAGATGGAAGGTCGATTTTCTTACCTCAATGGTCTCCACATCCAGAGAGATTTACAGAAAAGTCGGTGACGATCTCAAGCTATTGTCTCGGGTATTCGGTGATTACAAAATGCTCTCCATATCTGAGTACGCACAAGCCTTGAAGTTAGCTGGATGGAGAGTCCTCAGAGTGGAGAGAGTTGCAAAAGCTGATCCCACCGACTTAGAGCTTCTCTCTAACGATCCGTGGTTTTCATACAGTTTTCAGATGATAGCATTAAATAGTAACACTATTCGTTAACCAAAATCTTTAAATATCTACTTAGTATTACTATTTTTGTGATATTTATGAAGAAGATGTTGGTAGTGTTCTTATTCGTAGCCTTCAGCGTAGCGGGATGCATAGGAATCGAAAAGGTGCAGGATGGAGAGAATGTTCAAAAGATCTTAAAAATAGGGACAACCATGCCAATAAAAGCTGACAACATATTCGTCGATTACTACTTCGGAATACTCGAATCGGTTTTCAACGACAGACTTTTTACAATAGATGAAAGAGGGAAGATAGTTCCCGAGCTCGTTGAGAGTTGGAAAGTCGAAGAGGATGGCAAAGTCTGGATACTCTCCATAGTCAAAAACGCCACTTGGCACGATGGCGAGAAACTAACAGCAGAAGATGTTGCCTTTAGTATCAACTACCTCAAAGCCAAGGTCCCTGGATTTAAAGCGCACTTGGCTTTGGTTGATAGGGCAGAACCCATCGACAAATACACTGTTAAGATCATCTTAGAAAAGCCGTGGGCATCTTTTTTGGCGAATCTTGTGGTTGTGAGGGTTATACCCAAGCATGTGTGGGAGAAGGTGGAGAATCCGCTGGAATACTATGGGGAAGATCGAAACGTTGGCTCAGGTCCTTTCATATACAAGGGCTTTGACAAAACCGCGGGAATCATAACTTTTGAAGCAAACAAGAACTATAGGCTGGGTAAGCCCAATGTTGACAAGTTGATCTTTAAGCTTTACAAGAACACGGAGGCTGAGCTAATGGCTTTAAAGAGGGGGGATGTATATACGACTTACTTCTATGCCCGCGGCTTAGATCCAATCTACGTTCCAGCTCTATTGGCGGATCAGAACGTGAGGTTTTTAGTCGAAACAAACTTCGGAGTTGATAATGCCTTATGGTTCAACAACAAGCTTTATCCATACAGTGTCAAGGAGTTTAGGATTGCGATAAGTTATGCGCTCAACTACTCGGAATACAGCAAAACAATAACCGCTGGATACGCAGAAACTCCTAAGGCTGGATTCGTTCCTCCGGGTTGGAGCTACTACAAAGAGACCAGAGAACTCGTTAGAGATCTCGCGAAAGCCGCTGAAATACTCGACTCGATTGGATTCAAGGACTTCGATAAAGATGGTTGGAGAGATTTGCCGAATGGAAGCGCCTTTACAATGAAAATAACATTGAGAAGCGATTTACCAGAGTCTACGAGACTGGCTGAAATGATTAAGCGAGATCTCGAAGAAGTTGGCATCAGAGTCAAGCTTGTGCCAGTGGATGGGATGAGTTTTCGAAAGATCGCTGAGCAGGAAAGATCCCATGAAGTAGTTATCTCACGAACTACGATGTGGGGAATGATGATGTGGGCGGGATACGGTAGCGGATACGTGGATTCCAGAAACATAGGTTGGGCAAACGTTGAAGATCAAGAACTACACAGAATTGTCGATGAAATGCTCAAAACCACCGATGAGGCGAGAGTGAAAGAGCTTGCACATAAGATTCAAGATCTCTACGCAGAAAACCTGTATGTCATACCTCTCTACTGGGGCAAAATAATACAACCCTATAGAGCAGACAAAATCGAAGGATTGGTCTACAACCCAATGATGGGGATCTTAAACAAAAAAACGTGGTTCAGCGTTAAAGTAAAGGAGTGATGAGTGGGTGTCCCTCTTTCAATACTTTTTTCGCAAGTTTGCAAGGTATTCTCTGGTGATATTTGCGATAATCCTTCTCAACTTCTGCATACCTCGACTGATGCCCGGAGATCCAATAACTTATATATTGGGCGAAGATATCTATTACGTAGCTCCAGAACAGATAGAGGAGCTGAAGAAAGAGTACGGGCTAGATAGACCTTTGTTAGAGCAGTTCAAACTTTACATGGCAAGATTGGTGCGCGGAGACTTTGGCTACTCGTTCAGCTTTGGAAGACCTGTGATCTACGTGGTGCTCGAAAAGCTTCCGATGACTTTGTTAATAACCATCCCGTCCACGTTTATGGGAATCGTGATCGGAGCGTATCTTGGTATTTTTACTGGATGGAGATCCGAAAGTGTATTCAAAAGGCTTCTAACGAACTTTATACTCCTCGTATACTCCATTCCCTCATACTGGTTGGGAATGATAGCTCTCTTGATCTTCTCCTTGAAACTGAAACTTCTGCCTCTCGGTGGAGCTCCGCCACTTGATTCAGACTTAACGACCTTTATCAGCCACCTCATACTTCCCATCGCCACCTTGACGATTTTTACCACTGCTTACAACGCGGTGATAATGAGGGGTGTTACGAAGGGAATTTCAGAAGAGTACTTCGTGATGACAGCGCTGTCGAAGGGCTTGACCAAAATTCATTTTCTTAACAGACATCTGCTCAAACCATCGTTACCACCACTCATAGCCATATCCGCAATAGAGTTTGGATTTGCCTTTTCCGGTGCTTTGATAGTAGAAATAGTGTTTAGTTGGCCTGGAGTGGGTTTAATGATGTTGGAAGCCATAATAGCCAGAGATTATCCGCTTCTTCAAGCCCTCTTCACAATTTCAGCTCTTATCGTAGTTTTAGCCAACGCAATAGCAGATATTCTCTGCATTTTAGTAGATCCAAGACTAAGGAGTGATTTTTGATGAGATTAGAATTATTGGGCATAGCGATTATCTCGTTCTTTATCTTCACAGCCATCTTTGCACCAGTAATCGTTGGTTTAATACCCCACGACAAATCTGAGCCATATTCTCCACCTTCAAAAAACAACCTGCTGGGAACGAACGACATAGGCGAAGATGTGCTTGTCGAATTAATATATGGTTCTCGAGTCTCGATGTTTGTAGGGCTTACGAGTGCTTTCGTCTCAACGATTATCGGATCTTTCGTAGGCATAATTTCCGGATACTATCGAGGTTTTCTGGATGATTTCTTTGGTGGTTTGATTGATCTCTTCTTAGTATTACCAGCTCTGCCCCTGATGATACTCTTAGCCGCTTACCTCGAACCCTCCGTATGGAACATAATCCTGGTCATAGCGTTGCTCTGGTGGCCCAACACAGCTAGAGTTGTTAGGGCTAAAGTTTTGGAGCTTCGTGAGAGTCAATTCGTTGAAGGATTGAGGTGCTTAGGTGCCAACGATTTATACATAATCACAAGGCATATAATACCAAATGTCAGTGATTTGCTGTTCGCAAACTTCACTTTGTCCGTGGCACGTGCAATACTCCTCGAAGCGAGTCTTAGTTTTATAGGTCTCGGAGATCCAACGTACGAGAGCTGGGGGTCGATGCTGCACTACTCGATGAAGAGGGGAGGTCTTTTGAACGGTGCTTGGTGGTCTTTCGTTCCCGCTGGAATCTGCGTATCCTTAGCAACGATGAGTTTCATGCTCTTCGCCATGGGTTTGGAAGATAGGAAGAAAAGAACGAAAGCCATAGGTTTAGAAGTCTAAGGAATGATCTCAGTCGTGTTCAAAAACTTCGGATACCTTATCTCATCTCTAAACTTAGCGATCACGTCTTTGTAGGAAAGCAACGAGTCTACGAGATTCTTAACTGTCGAGCAAACGAGCTTAAAACCTTTTTCTCCCCAAAGCCTTTCTCGGTTGAAAAACAAGCATCTTCCACCGCAAAACCTAAAGTATTTACATTCTGGACAAGGAGACAAGATTTTTGGCTTTTTCTTTACCCCTTCGAAGATATCACCCAGGTGATTCCACTCGAACTCTGGACAAATGGGGCAAGCGAGGATCTTGCCATCGGTGGTAATTGCAAACGATTCAAAACCTGAGGCACATGGAGGATATCGAAAGCCTTCGAAGATCGCAGTTGCAACGCCGAGGAAGGGAACTATTCCATGGATTCTACCTCTCAACATTTCCGAGGTCCAGAACTTCACAAGCCTTCTTATTCCAGCGTTGTATTTCTCAACCCATTTCTCGAAGTCTTTCCAAACCCCATCTCTGCTCCAAATCGCATCGATTTGCCAGTGAACGTGCGTAAAGATGTCGAGAGAGATTATGCTCATTACGTCTTCGTAGATGTCTGTTTCTTGGCTCGCGGTCATTCTCGCTATCAATTCTCCATTGTAACCCTTGATTCTTTTAACGTTTTCGAGCACTAAGTCGTAGTTTCCACGGTAGAAGTCATGGGTTTCCTTTCTTCCATCGAAGGAGACCAAGATCGTGGAAAATTTCTGTAAAAGTTCGTCTTTGAGGTTCTTTAAAAGAGTTCCGTTCGTCTGGAGTATGAAGTGGTTAGCCCTCACTTCTCTCATTGTTTTTTCCATTTGCTCGATCTCAAGCAAGGGCTCCCCACCATAAAAGGCGATCGAGAATTCAGGGTATCTTTTCAAGAAATTCTGGAGGTCCTTGATACTGTATTGGACTCTACTCGGCATTATGTCGTCTTCGAAGCCTCCGCAGTATCTGCAGTTGGAGTTGCATCTCGGCGTCAAGATCAAAATAAAGAGCATACTAAGGTTTTGCCAAGAGCTTCACAGCTTCTTTAACAATTTCAACGCAGTTCTTCGCATTCTCCTTAGCTTTCCTTACTATTTCCTCGTAATCAACCTTCGCCCCTCTGATGCCGTGCGCATAGTTGTCCATCGTGCAAATCACAGCGTAGCGAATTCCGAGCTCTTTCGCAACCGTTGCTTCACTTCCAGCGGTCATGCCAACGCAGTCCGCGAAGTTCTTTATCATCGCAATCTCCGCAATCGTTTCAAGTCTTGGACCTCTGGTTTGGAAGTAAACTCCTTTTTCGATCACCGGGAGCTTTGAAATCCTTTTTGCAACGCTTAAAAGAACTTTTCTCAGTTCTTCATCAAACCCAGGGGTCACGTAAACGAGCGAGTTGTCGAAAACAGTTACTCCGCTAAAGAAATCTATGTAGTCGTGCGGAACTATTATCGCCGGGATCTCGAATTCTTCTCTCAAACAACCAGCGGAACCCATTCCAATTACTTTGGTTACACCCAGGGATTTCAAAGCGTAGAAGTTCGCTTGATGGTTTATTCTGTGCGGTGGTTTGTCTTTTCTTCTGCCGTGCCTTTGAACGATCGCGACTTCTAAACCATTTAAAACACCCAAGTCGAGCTCAGCGGTTCCAAAAGGAGTTTGAAGCTCAATCTCCTTTACCTCCTCGATTATTTTGTTTTCCAGCAAATGTGTCCCGCCTACGATGCCGATCATTTTTTCAGCCTCCAATAAACCTTTCCCTGATCTTCAAACTTCTCAACCATCTTCCTCTTTTCAAGAACTGTCAAGACCTCTTCCAACTTATTCGGTTGTGCGATTTCGAGGCTTAGGTAATCTATTCCGAACGAGGAAAGGAAGTCTCTAATCCCCCAGATATCTGTTTCGCCTTTTTCTAATGCACTAAGGATTAAAGGAGAGATATCTTCGACAAAGTTCCACGGAAAAATTATCCAGACGTCACCGGAAACAAAGTCTCCGAGGTAATCCGGAAATAAGTCCGAGTTCTGGAACATCAGCAATGCACAAGTCTTGAATTCCCCCTTTACACTTTCCATAGCGGTTTTCATCGTCTTTCCCGTGTTTATGAAGTCGTCCACGATCAAAGCCCTTTTTACTCTCACATCTCTCTTCTCCTTCAAGTCGAGGTTTACAACCTCCACACCAAGGTAATCGCTGAGAATCATCGAAACAAACCATCCCCCCTTTGCGAGGGCTAAGATTTTATCTGGTCTAAAGTTATCTTCCAGAATTTGCATCGCGACTTTTCTGCAAAGCCTTTCAACGTATTCCCAGTTCACAACCGCGAATCTCATTCAACCACCGTTGAAGTTAATTCTGTAAATTTTTTCCCCCATAAAAACTGCGACGTTGCAGGGCATTGGGTTTAGGTTCATCTTCTTCTGAAACTCCGTTTGCGCTTGCCAAGTGGACGAGTTTATGAGTATAGTTCCGCGATACATCCCAGTTCCATACGTGTGCACATGCCCAGAATGAAGGACATCTGGAACTTCATCGATCACCAGCAGATCTTCTTTTGAAGGAGCTATTGGGCTTCTAGAACCATATAATGGACTTAGATGGCGTCTTTTTAGCAATTCCTCCATCGCTTTATGTGGTGATTCGTAGCTAAGCCTTGGAATCCTTGTGACAAGATCGTCAAGACTTCTACCGTGGTAAATTAGGACTTTCAAGCCTTCGAGCTCTATTAAAGCCGGATTTCCGACGTTTTTGACATTCTTAGGGAAAAGTTTCGAAATTTCTTTTGGTAAACTCGGCTGTGGTTCCGCTTGTCTCACCGCATCATGGTTTCCTGGGGAGATGATTATCTCAATGTCCTCTCTAATTCCCTCGAAGTGTTTTGCAGCCGATTCGTATTGTCCGTAGATGTCCACAATGGCAAGTTCCTTCTCTTGGTCTGGATAAACACCAACACCATCGACTATATCTCCCGCAACGATGAGATAACGAACCTTTTCCGCTAAATCACTCATACTCGTTTCACAATTTAGCCATTTCACGAATGACCTCCACTTCTCCTCGAGGAAACCCTTGCTACCGAAGTGCGTGTCAGAGATAAATGCAACCCCAAAATCCACAGACTTTCTATTCCCGTTTACGGGACAATCTGGGAAAAGGATGCGATCTGCGATTATCGAGTTCCCCCTTAGAGTTCCTGTGACCGCGATGACTTCGTCGCCGAGCAGTTCCCTCGCGATCTCTGCGACTTTACCACTTGCGATACAGTTTATAACCCCTGTTTGATCTTCGAGCTCCACAATTACGCTTTCCTTCCTATCCGAAACGTTGTTAACGATTCCTACAACGCTAACAACTTCGCCACGAAGTCTACCAAGGTTTCTTATTGGAGTTGGTTGGATCCGAGTTCTGAAGATCTTGCTCAGCTTTTCGAGCCTTGAGTTGAAGTATGCAACGAAATCTTCAACGTTTCCCTCGACTGCGAGATTTCCCGCGTCTTTCAAAACCCTTACTCTTTCCTGAGCTTGAACCTCTTTCCTCCTGAGTTCTCCTTGAACCTTCTGAACCATCCTCGATTCAAGACTTTTGATCGCAGAAAGAACGTCCTCTTCACAGATCATGAAACTGTTCTTCGAGATCTTACAAACTTCGGTGATTAAAAGTTCAGGATCTGAAAAAGAGGCGACGAGCTTCGCAGCCTCGGGACTAACGTTGTATCCACGAACCAAAAACTTCTTGGCAATCGTTACCGCATCGATACATTTAACTACTTCTCGAAGTCTTTCTTCCATGTCAGAGAAGTCTAAGGCTCTCCAGTTCATAAAGGATTTGGTCTCAACCATAGCAATCGTCGTAATTGTCATCGGAATTGGTGTCGCTGTAACCGGTTGCTGGCCCTTCATGGTCGCAGTCGAGTCGGGGAGTATGCAACCCAACCTAATGCCTGGTGACGTTGTCGTGTTGATGCATCCAAGTCGCGTTGGAATCGTGACTTGGGAAAAAGGAAAGGAGATCGACTACAAGAGCTTCGGTGATTATGGGGATGTGATAGTCTACTACCCCAACGGAAACGGGAAACCGATAATTCACAGAGTCATCGCGTTTGTAAACGAAGGGGATAGGATTCCAACGCTAACAAAAGGCGTCTTTACGTATTCTGAGAACGTTGCACAAATCTCGGGATACATAACACAAGGCGATGCAAACCGAGTTTCCGATCAGCTTGCACTCCTCAGAATTGGGGGAGGAACTCAACAAGTCTTACCCGTGAAAGAAGAGTGGATAGTCGGGGTTGCTAAGTTCAGAATACCACTTATCGGCTACTTCAGATTGCTCATTCCGATTTAGCTCTGACTTTGACAAACATAGGTCCGCGAACGTCTATTTTTCCCCCCTTCCAGACTATGTATCTCCGCACGTTGTCTTGGATCTGTAAGTTTATGCTCGAAAGACCCTCGACATTTCTCACCCTGACCGAGGAAGATTTTTCGCCCTTGAAAGTCATCTCTTCAATTTTCTTCGCAGCAAGAAACGCGAAAGCGTCGATGTATCTTATTCCGCATTCAACTCCTTCCTCAAATATCTTCTTGAATTCCTCTGTCCTTGGAACACCGTAAACGCTACCATTGTATACAACGATCTCATTCGCAAATGCTGGTCCGCAAAGGTTTGAATCCTCTTCAGTTTCCTCCACAAAGACTTCGACTTCTTTTCCAAAAAGCTTGCCCTTGAAGGCTAAGAAACTGCAAGGACTCTTTGCGTCTGCGTTCTTAACAGCGACCTCAACGATCTTTTTGGCAATCTCGTATCCAACCTCCGTGGTTGGAACTTCTTTGACCTTTATCGCCCTCGCGATCTCTAAATCGCTAACGCGAACTTCGCCGTAGAACTGCGGATAAACAAGCTTTCTTATGTCTTCGTATCCAAACAAGATCATCGCAAGTCTTTCAACACCGAGACCAAGGTTCATAACTGGATAATCGATGTCATACTCCGCAAGCGCGGTCGGGGAGTAAACTCCAAAGGTTGCGATTTCAACCCACCCGTCGCTATACTTCGTCTTTGAACCAACGAGCTTTGGATGAAAAGCATAAACTTCGGTTTGCGTGGATGGGACGTAATACTTGCTCCTCTTCTCATCAAGTCTAAACTTGAACTTCTCAAAACCAAATTGCTTTAGCAAAGCTTCTGCGACCGCTTTGCCGTCGTCAACGGTTACATCTTCGTTAACTACGACACAGCTGGCGGAAAAGTAACTGTAAAGTCTCGTTGCATCTTCGCCTTGCTCTTTTCTAAAGCACCTGTCTACGCTAAAGAGCTTTATCGGCAGGGGCAACTTATCCGCTAATTCGCTCAGGGTTATGAACCAACCAGTGGTCATGTGACTTCTCAGCGTCAATCTGCTTGACTCAGGCTTTAGATCTCGAAATTCCGGAAATACTTCG
Organism: uncultured Archaeoglobaceae archaeon; assembly: GCA_938048785.1. Classification (GTDB taxonomy): domain Archaea; phylum Halobacteriota; class Archaeoglobi; order Archaeoglobales; family Archaeoglobaceae; genus WYZ-LMO2. Next base: position 31,321 of record CALIUJ010000104.1, read on the forward strand.
TCCAAGATCCTTATCGCAACAAGGTCATCGACTCCAAGCACTCTTGCGATCTCGTAGCTCAAATCGTCGCCATCGATCTTCCCCTTCTTGTATAAGTGAAACACGCTTCTCAAACTTTCTTCATCGAAATCTTTGCCTATGAGCTCCTTTATCTTTGCAACTCTATCCGCTGAGATCCCAACGTTAGGCTTTGGGAGAGAAGCTAAGTAAAAACAGCGATCCAAGACTGCAAGTGCTTCTTTTCCAAACTGTTTTTTCACATGAACGTCTTCAACAATTATGGGGTTAACGACTTCCTTAAACCCCATCGAAACGTAAGCCTTCCTAAGCATCTCGATCGTTTTGAACACGGGATGTTCTTCGCCGTAAACGTAACCAAGCCTTGGGTAAATCAGGTTTGGATTTTCCCTCTTCAAGAGTTCCTTTCCAGAAAGCCAAGCCTTTTCAAAGTCCTTCTCTGCGAGTTCCTTGAACTTCCTTGCATCGAATTTCACGCTAAGCGTAGTCGGAAAGTTATTTATCTTTGTCGTATTTGTATCGTGCTCAAGAGGGAAAAAGATAGAGAACGGAGGTTAGCGTTTGAAAGAATTGTTTACTTGATCGAGAGAGCCCAGAAGTTTAAGCTAATCGATTACGAGCTTTCAAAGAGATACCTCGAGCTTGCGAAGAAGATATCGATGAAGTATCGCGTTAGGATCCCAAGGAAATACAAAATGCTTTTTTGCAAAAAGTGCCTTTATCCATATCGATCAGATCGCTTTAGAGTTAGGATCCACAAATCCTCGGTGATCGTCACATGTCTGAACTGCGGAAAGGTGAGGAGGTATCAGTTGAAGAAATTCTCGAGAGCTTCGAAGTCTTTAGAATAGAGAGTTACGGCTACGATGAGACACCAAAAACGATCGCACCAAAGCCGAGCGATTTTTTAGTTGTGAAACCCAAAAACGCTGAAGAGATTTCAAAACTGCTTAAAATTGCAAACGAGAAAGGAATCGCTATTTTTACACGTGGTGGGGGCACAGGACTTAGCGCGGGTGCGATTCCGACGAAAAAAGGCATCTTGATCTCGACGGAGAGATTAAAAGGAATAGAGATCGATGTAAAGAACAAGGTTGCGATCTGCGAAGCTGGTGTGACTCTTGGAGAGCTTTCTAAAATGGCTGAAAGACATGGCTTGAGTTTTCCACCACGCCCCGGTGATGAGAACGCAACAATCGGAGGTATGATTGCAACGAACGCGGGTGGCGTTAGAGCGATGAAATACGGGGTCATGAGAAACTACGTTCTTGGACTCGAAGCAGTCCTTCCGGATGGGAGAAAGATAAAGCTCGGAGGAAAGACTTTAAAAAACTCCTCCGGATACTCCTTGCTTCATTTACTCGTCGGCAGCGAGGGGACACTTGCGATAATAACCAAAGCTGTTATCCGCCTTATGCCACCAATGAAGGAGATGAGCATGCTCGCAATACCTTTCAGAACCATCGATGACGCTCTCGACTACGTGATAGACACAACGCAGATCATGATACCAATGGCGATGGAGTTCATGGAGAAAAGGGCTGTGGAGATCGGAGAAAAAGTCAGTGGGAAAAGATGGGTGAGCAGGGAAGGAAATGCGCACATCTTGGCGATATTCGAGCGAAGAGACGAGGCTGAGGAAAGCGCTGAACTTGCTTTTGCAAACAACGCGATCGACGTTTTCGTTGCAAGTCCAAAGGAGCAGAGGGATTTACTGGAGCTCAGGGGGAAGATATACCTTGGAGTTAAAGATAAGGCTATAGAAATCCTTGACGCATGCGTTCCAATCGCTTCGATCGCTGAGTTCTTGAAAAGAAGCGAAGAAGTTTCAAAACGCTACGGAATCGATGTCATAAGCTATGGGCACGCGGGAGATGGAAACATACACCAGCACCCATTGATCTTTGATGGTTGGCAAAAGGTCTATTGGAAATTCAGGGAAGAGATTCTACGCATCGCGGTAGAGATGGACGGAGCAATAAGCGGAGAGCATGGAATAGGGGAGATAAAAAAAGAGGAGCTTCGCAGGTTTTACCCAGAGATTTTTGAGTTGATGAAAGAACTCAAGAGGCTGTTTGATCCAAAGGGAATTCTAAACCCGGGAAAGGTAGTTGAATGAAAATAAATTCGCGAATCTCAAAATAGTTCAACATATCAGAGTTCCGATCTTTTCTCCATTCACAACTCTCCTTATGTTTTCCGGTTCACCTTTGAAAACAACAGCCTTTATTCCGCTCCTTTCGAGAATTTTCACCGCAAGCAAATCCATGACTACGTTAACTCCTGCGCTTGCCTTTTGCTTGACAACGATTTCCAATAGTTCGCTCGGACTTATTTTTTCGAACTTTACCGCATCCGGGTTCTTCTTCGGATCGTCTGAGTAGATCCCATCGACAGACGTTGCGTTTAAAAAGAGATCTGCGTTTACGAATTCTGCAAGTAAAACCGCAGTTGCATCGGTTGTGTGTCCGGGAATCGTTCCTCCCATAACAACTGCCTTGAGATCTCTTGCAAGCTCCACCGCTTCGATGAAGCTTTCCGGAATCTTCTTCGCAGAGTTTTTCATCGCAAAGGCTAAGAGCATTGCGTTGATTCTCGTTACCGCAATCCCTATGTAATCGCACATGACTTCGTTGGCACCAAGCTCTCTCGCCTTTGCCATCAGTTCTCTTGCAAGCCTTCCGCCACCGACTACAACGAATAGCTCATGAGATTTAGAGATCTCATCGAGAACGTCTGCAAACTCCTTTATTTTCTCCGCTGGTCCTTCAAAAACTGAACCACCCAAAGAGATTACGAGTCTCATATTCTATCAAAATCACGAAGTTGTGTCTGCTTTAAAACTTCTCCCATGAAATCGATAACTTCATCGTAAACGTCTTTTCTAACCGGAAAAGGAACCCCGTCTTTTCCGCCAAGTGCGAAGCAATACTTCGCGGGATCTTGCTTGTCGTATTCCACGTTGTAAATGAGATCCGAGATCAAAGCCAAAGCTCGGATCGTTTCCTTTCCAATTCCCCTCATCAGCAGGAGATCTTCAAAACTACTAATCTGTAGGTTATAAGCCTTTTCAAGCGCTTTCCAGTTTATCTTTCTCGGAACGTAGAACGCTTTTCCTCTCTTCGATATCGATATTAGCTTTTCGTAATCCCTTCTGAACGAGCCATCGTTTATCAAATCAACTGCAAGCTTCCTCGAATCCTTGCTTTTTCTGGAAACCATGTTAACGACTTCCTTTTCAATTCTCTGGCTGATTATTCCTCGATGAACTTCTTCAACTTCAGGAACTTGCTCAAATACATTCCAGTGATATCTCCGAGCCATCTTCACTTCCACGTTCATACCTTGCTGAACTACCGTAAAGTGCCTTCTCGTGAAAAAAACTGCGTGATGATACAAAGAATAACCATCGATGAGGGCGCAGTTGTCAACCTTCGCGGAGAGTCTGCTGAACTCTACTATCTTTTCAGCATTTGCTCCTATTTCTTCAGCTAACCCAATCACCTCCTCGGGCGTTTTAAGCGCATTTTCTCCTTTTCCACCAGCAACCCTTATCTCAAACTCCGGGGTGTTGAGAACCGACTTTAAAACCCCGGTTAGCACAGTCGTAGCTCCGCTCGAGTTCCAGTCAAAACCAAGGACGTTTGAGAAGGACTGGAAAAAGATTGGGTTCGAAATCCTCTTTAGAAACTCTAATTCGCCATATTCAATCAAGATCGCTTTTACTATTTGACCCGCAAGTTTTTTCATCCGATTCAGAAGCCAATAGGGAGCTTTTCCATCGTGAAGCGGTAAGTAGATTTCGCTCATATGTCCACTACGACGAAGGCAACGAGTCCATCTCTTTCTCTCTTGATCCCAAACTTGTGCATCGTTATCGCCTTTGGCTCAACCTTGACCTCCCCACGAGAGAACTTGCCACCAATAATCGTTCCTCTCGCCTTCAAATTCTCTACTTCTACTCTAATCTCCTTCCCCGCGAAAAATTCGGTTTCGAATAGAAATAAAAGTTCGTTCAACCATCGATAAAGCAAAAGATCTTCATCCTCAGCTTCTACTTCAACTATTCTCTGCTTCGACCTTTCAAGCCTTTCAGTGTAGACAAAGGCTTCATAGAATGCGTAAGCAGAGTTTTCGAGCAATTCCGAGATGTTCTTGCCGTAAACTTCAAACGCTATGTCTGCGGTGTGATCGATGAATCGGTATCTCATAAAGTCTTGTTTCGCTAAGGGGATTTCTTCTTTTCGGTCTCGAGCCTTTTTATGTGCGAAATCGTTTTCGTAAATATCCCCATTATGCTCTCAAACTCGTAAGCCCTCATCCTCGCTCTCCCAAGGACCCTTCTCAGGGTTACGATCTCCCTTTTTCTCCTTCTTTCGGGGAAGTTTATTAGATCAAAAAGCTCCGAAATCTTCGATATCAGAACTTCGAGGTCGCCTGCAGTTGCTAACTCCTCTTTATCCAACTTCAAAGCTTGTAGAGCGTAAAGAATCACCGCAACCGCATGGCTTACGTTCATAACAGGGTAAGCTTCGCTTGTTGGAATTTTAACAAGCAAATGGCATTTCTCAATTTCCTCGTTGAAAAGACCAAAGTCTTCTCTGCCAAATAAAATCGCTACTTCTCCTTCGACATAATTTCGAAGCTCCTCTGGAGTTATGATTGGCTTTCTGAAGTATCTGTAATTCCCGCCAGAGATACCGGTTGTTCCAACGATTAAGTTGAACTTCGACAAAAAAGTGTAAAGGTCCTCAACGACTTCGGCTTTTTCGAGTAAATCCTTAGCATTTGCAGATGTTCTAAAGCTCTCTTGTGTTAGATTGCACTTGTAAAGGTATAGTTTCTCGTATCCAAAGTTTTTCATCACCCTCGCGATGAAGCCAATGTTCTCCGGGATCTTCAACTCCACAAGGACTACGTGGATCATCTATGTGGATCATGGCAATAAGTGCATATAACTCCGCTTCCGTGACCTTCGCTAACAGTCTTAACAGCCCCTCTTCCAGCCAGTTCCTTGTGACAGACGAGACAATAATCTCGTTCATTCCCCACGAATATACTGCCCTTGCTCCTAAGTTTCACGTGCTCCGCTCCGTAGCCATGGCAAGATTCGCATTCAACCGTAGAGTGGTTTCCCGTGCTCCAATTCTTGTAAACCCTTAGGTGGCATTCTTTACAGATCGAACTTTCTACGTAGCTGATGCTCTTCGCTGATTCGATTTGCAACCAGTTTTCGATACTTTTCTCTCTCACCATCGGTGAAAAGTTAAAGGTGTAAGCGTAAACTCCGCCGTAAACGACCAATGCCAAGATTAGAACTACAATCCAAGGTTTCATTCTATCACCGTGTCGAGGTTGAGATAAAACACCTTCGGTTTCGTTCCAGTCTCTGGCTTAAGAACGCTGAATCTGCTCTTCCTTAGGATCTCGTAGACTTCGCTACCTTCACGAATTTCTCCAAAGATCCTCGCCTTAGTTGGGCAGATCAATACGCAAGCTGGGCGAAGATTGCGTTTCACGCGGTGATAGCAGAACGTGCACTTGTCCGTTACTTTTTCCTCTGGATGCACGAAGGTTGCGCCATAGGGGCATGCGGTTATGCAATACTTACAACCTATGCAGATATCTTTGTCAACCAAAACTATTCCCTCTTTTGTGTGAAACCTTGCACCTACTGGGCAAACGTTGACGCAAGGAGCGTTGGAGCAATGATTGCACAGCTTTGGAACAAAAAACCCATTTTCAGCTTTAACGTTTAGGAACGGGTTCTTTTTCGTGTTCATGACAATCTTTCTCCCATCCAAGTATCCTTCGATCCAAGTTCTCGATATCGGAAGATCCATTGGAACCCTGTTCTCGATCTTGCAAGCTATAACGCATTTTCCACAGCCTATGCACTTTTCAACGTCTACCACCATTGCAAAAGTTCGCTTTTCAGCGTTCACCGGCATTGAAGCCAAGGAAGCAATCGGGATCGAGATAACTGCCTTTATAAAATCCCTACGCTTCATGCTCCACCTCCATTGGAAGTATCTTGTAAAGGACGTAGTAAAGAAGTAGAGCCAAAGCAAAAGCGCCAATTGCGAACATCGCTTCGAAGGGATGAACCGAGGTTGGAATCGAAACACCTGAGATCTTTTTCACAACTTGTGCGGAGAAAACGAAGTCAACTCTGAAAGCAAAGACGCCAACGAGTGTTAAGAACGACGCGACGAAAAGCGCATCCATGTTCTTTCTTGCGAACAAGAGAATTAGAACTGGTGCAAATATTCCGACAAAGATCTCCAAGAACCAGAAGTTCAGCGCAAATTTTCCAAAGAGTATGTTTTGGACTGAAAAGCTACCTTCTGCAGAAATCGCCGGATATCCGATGATCGCGTATTTCCAAAGAACAAAGAGCGATGCGGAGAGCAGAGAAAAGAGCAATATCTTACTCAAGATTGGCAAGGCTTCGATTTTTCTGGTGTCTCCTTTTACCCAAGACGTGACTACTATTGCAAAGATCAGCATTGCAGAGCCGGAAATTATCGCGGTGATGATGAAGTAAACGGGATTCGATGCGTCGTTCCAAAGCGCGAGATGGGTTGCTGAGAAAAGCGCACCAAGGTTGCTGTATGCTAAGAGCGCAGTTAAAAGCGCGAGAACACCAATTGCCTTTGCAAATTCCATGTCCAAGCTCTTGTTTGGTTTAGAGAAGAACCTTCCAAGGAACCTGAGGGAGATTAACTTTGCGATGAACCCCTTGAGGTCTTTTCTCTCTGACTGCCTTATCAAATCGCTCCTAAAAACGAACCAACCTTCTAAGATTAGGAAAAGCAGTTCGAGAACGTAGAACATTATCATCCAATACATCACGCTCGTAGCATTTGTGTGTCCAAGCAAGGCGTAGCTACCGCGCTCTACTCTCTCAAGATCCATTGCTATGGTCACCAACCCTACCGCTATGGTCACGAT
>CALIUJ010000105.1 GCA_938048785.1 uncultured Archaeoglobaceae archaeon
AATCGCAAGATCCGCTGGGGCTCCTAAGGACAAGGGGGCGGGAGTTTACGTTCACAAGAAAAGAGGTGAAGTGGTGAGAGCTGGAGAGCCTTTGCTCACGATATACGCAGAGAAGGAGTGGAAGTTGGACAACGCGATCGAGGTTGCGAGGGTTGAGAAGCCGATCCTCGTTTCGGGTATGATCATCGAAGTTTTTCGGAGGGGTTGATGTGATCGAAGCCTTAGATGGTTTGAGGGATGTTATAGCTTGTGAAAGCAAGATCTCGAGGATCGAACTCGTTGAGGGAAAGGCGATCTTGGAATATCGGGGATACGATATAAGGGATTTAGCGAAGCACTCTTGCTACGAGGAGGTTGCGTATCTATTGCTCTATGGAGAATTACCGAAGAAATACGAGTTGCAAGATTTCAAGATCGAGCTTGCGGAGAGAAGAGAACTTCCACCGCAGATCATAGGACTTTTGACGCATTTACCGCAGTATACGCATCCAATGGTTGTGCTCAGAACTTCGATAAGCTACCTCGGGTCTCTTGACAAGCTCAAGGACTTAAAGACGAGAGAAGAGAATCTTGAAAAGTCGAAGAACTTGATCGCAAAGGTACCTACGATTATCGCTTACTATCACAGGATCAGAATGGGCAAAAACCTAATTCCACCAACTCTCGAGCTTAGCCATGCGGGGAACTTTCTCTACATGATGAACGGTTACGAGCCCTCGAGGATCGCTGAGAGAGCGCTTGACGTCGATTTAATCTTGCACGCAGAACACGAGCTCAACGCTTCAACCTTCGCAGCAAGAGTTGCAGCTTCGACACTTGCGGACATGTATGCATGCGTTGTCGCTGCAACCGGAACTCTGATGGGACCCTTGCACGGCGGTGCTGCGCAAGAAGTCATGAAGATGCTCAGGGAAGTTGCAACGCCGAGAAGGGCTGAGGAATACGTGAAGAAAAAAATCGAGAGGGGAGAAAAGTTAATGGGCTTTGGACATAGGGTTTACAAGACCGTAATTGATCCAAGAACAGAACTCCTGAGAGATCTTGCGAGAGAACTCGCGAAAACTGGAAATCCAATATGGTTTGAGATAAGCGAGGCGATAGCGGAGAACGCATACAAATACAAGGGGCTACTTCCGAACGTTGACTTCTATTCCGCAAGCGTTTACACGAATCTCGGCATTCCAGACGATCTATTCGTCAACATCTTTGCAATGGGTCGCATTGCTGGATGGCTCGCGCACATCATCGAGCAGTATGAGTCGAACAAGCTGATAAGGCCGAGGGCAAAATACGTTGGTGAAACCGAAAGAGTTTACGTGCCCTTGGACAAGAGATAAAAATTGGCGGCTTGCTGGCGGTCTATCATCGTAGGCTACCGCCCTCTCCGACCGCAACGGCACATTGCGTGAATTCCAGAGTTTATAAAACTTTCTTTATGTTTTCGAGATACGCTATTATTCCATCAATCGCATCCTTAAGGATTGCCTTGTTGTCGTAATCTTTAACGATGCTCTCGAGTTCGTCTCTACGCAGATCCTTCATCTCCTTGGCAAAATCAACCATCCTTGGAATTGCCCTCTTGATGTTGTCGACGATCGTCACATCAGCCATTTTCGCGGTTCTCGACAATGGGTTTAGGTCTATCGCTATCACCTTCTTTCCGTGTTTTTTCAAGATCTCGCATCTATCTCCGTCTTCGAGCGGGACTAAGACGACGTCTGCGATCAGAATTCCTCTGCTATCCACGATCCTTCTTGCAGAGCTCAAGCCTTTTAGCTCCGCATCGCAATTGCAAAGCGCTTCAATCCCAAACTGCGAAAGATACTGCGCAATCTTCGCAACCCTTTCTCTGCTGAAGTGGAAAACGTTTACCTCTATCTTCGCCTTAACGAGCTCTGCAAGCTCTTTTATGCTCTCTGGAACTAAAACAGCGGTGTTTCCGTTTACGCTGATCACAGGATGCTTTGCGAGCAAAAGCATTGCAGTTGCAACTTTTTCGGCTTTTAAAGCAAAATCGTTGCTTCTCTCGCCAAGGATGTAATCGAAAGCCTCCCCCCTTCCGTGGGCTATCAACCCTTGGAGTGCTGTAACTCCAAGCTTTACACCTTCGACTATCTTCTCCCTCGTCACGAGCGACTCATACCTTGGATGATCCTTCGGTATCATCTCGCATCCCCAGGAATTCTGCAAGTTCTCTCAGAGATTGAAAAACGTAGTCCGCATAGAGTTTAAAGCTTTCTACCATTCCCTTGTTTTTTTCGTGCACAATCAAAGCTGTCTTTGCTCCAGCATTCTTCCCTGCGATGAGATCGAATAGAAAATCGCCGACGACGAGAACTTCTTCGCTTTTAACCCCAAACTTTTCGACCAAGAATCTTATCGGCTCATCCGAAGGCTTTGGTTTTGCATCGCTTCTCGAGATTACGAAGTCGAATTGTAGTGAAAACCTTTTCGCTATTATTTCAACACTTTTTCTGCTGTTTCTCGTAACAACGCCGTAGGTTATTCCAGATCTCCTTAAGAAGTCCAGGAGCTCTTTTGCGTAAAAAGAGAGCTTGGCTTTTTCCGCGCTTTTGATCTCGAACTCTTCTAAGATTTTCAGCATTTCTTCTCTTCTCTTTTCGTCCTTTTCTTCGAGGATAGTCTCTAAGATGAATCTATTCCTTATTCCGAGCCGTTCTCTGATTAGATCGAAGGGGATGTTTAACTCCACCAAAGTTCCGTCGAGATCAAACGCTATAAGCTTGAACATACTCTTTGAGCTTCTTCGCAACTCCCCTTGGATTTTCCGCGAGGTAAATGCTTCTGCCTACGATGATAGCATCTGCAAATCTTAGAGCTTCCAAACTACCACCTTGAGCGCCTATTCCGGGACAAAGAATTTTCATCCCCTTGGCGATTTCTCTTATCGCTCTCAACTTCTCTATCCTTGTTGCAGGTGCTATCAATCCGTGGCAACCGAGATCTCTCGCTCTTTCTGCGATTTCGAGCGAAAACTTTTCCATGAACTCCACGCCACCCTCACTGCTGAGCTCGGTAACAACGTAGACTTCGCCGTTGTAGCGTTTTGAAACGTTTAGCACAGCTCTGATCGAATCGCTACCCACAAATCCATGAACGATTGCAGCTTTTGCGTCGTTTCTGAAAGCAATCTCCGCAATCCTTGCACTTATGTGTGGAACGTCTGCAATCTTTAGATCCGCTATGACTGGTTTTATCTCAGCCAGATCTGAGATCACCTTAACTCCAGCGGAAAGAACAAGCGGGTAGTTCACCTTGAACTTGTCAACGAGATCCGCAAGATCTTCTGCAATCTTAAGCGCTAACCTTCTATCTTCAACGTCCAGAGCGAGGACGAGCTCTTTCACGAACCCATTAAGTTTCGAGGCGAAATAAATTTTTCTGAGCTCAACTTTTTTCGATAGCAACGAGGAGATAGATGATGGATGCGATGAACGCGGAGATCGCACTTGCAGAGATTGGAATGGCAGAAGAAACGATTAAACCAAGGATCAGACAGATTAGAGTTATTAAGAACGAGTAAATGAGCGATTGCGCAACACTCTTTGAGAACTTTTTCGCAACCGCAGAGGGTGCTACGAAGATCGAGTAAGCCAAGATTGCTCCCACCGCTCTTATAACAGCTACAACTGCGATGGCAACGATTGCAACAACAATGGCGTCGATAAGCCTTGTGTTGATTCCCGACGCTTCAGCGCCTTCTGGATCGAAGAGGAAGAAGATTAGCTTATCGTAAAAAAACCCAAAGATGAGAAGGATCGCAACTAAGGCAATGGAAATGTATAGAAAGTCTTTTTCGGTCATCAAGAAGAGTTCGCCGAATAGAAAAGCCCAGAGCTTCGCTGTGTAGCCTCGTGTTAGGGATATCAAGATAACCGCAATCGCCATCGCGAGTGCAAACGAAACACCAATGCCAGTGTCGATGTCCGAGAACTTGGAAAAAGTGGTTGCGAGCAGGGCAAAAAAGATTGCAAAAAGGGTTGCAACCAAAAAATAGTCGAGCTCTATGCTTATTGATGCAAGAAATATCGCAAGAGCAACTCCCGCAAGCGCAGAATGTGCGACACCAGCGATCAAGAAGGAAGCTTTCCTAAAAACAGCGAGGTTTCCAGCGATGGAGACTATTGCAGAGATCAAAGGAATTGCGAAAATGCTATCCATGTTGATCGCCGTAAAGCGGATGCACAACACCTTCCTCGCAAACGACTAGCGGAATCTCTGCACCGTAAACCTTTACCATGTTCTCCCTCCTAAAGACCTCGTTCGCTTTTCCGAAGGCTACGAGCTTTTTGTTCAACAGCATAACCCTATGAACTGCATGTAATACTGGATTTATGTTGTGCACAACTACAAGCGTGGTCGCTCCACTCCTTTCGAGGACTTCGACGATTCTTTTCTGGCTGAGCACGTCGACCCCGTTGAAAGGCTCGTCGAGTAGGAGAACTTTCGGTCTTTTCATCAGCGCCCTTGCTATTAAAACTCGCTGTTGAAAACCACCGCTTAGCTCTCTGAAGAGGAGATCGAGCTTATTCTCCAACTCGAGATGCCTTAGTATTTCTGAATCAATCTCTTTGCACGTCATTTTTAGAACGTCCAAGACTTTTATGGGAAGATCTATGGACAAGGAGCTTCTCTGGGGGACGTAAGAAATCATGTTAAGCACCTTTTTATCTTTTCTTGGATCCCTCCCCAAGACAGATATCTCGCCGTTAGCCCTTAGCAATCCAAGGATGCACTTGAGTAGTGTAGTCTTTCCTGCGCCGTTTGGACCAAGGATTGCAATTATCTCTCCATCATCTATTTTAAAGCTTAGATTTTCGAGCGCTATTGTTTTTCCGTAGGAGTAGCTTAGATCCTTCGCTTCGATCGCCATACTGCGACGAGTAAAATCGCTTCAACTATTGCGATGAAGGCGAGAATGTGAACAACGACGTTTTCCTTGTTTTCGACGTATTCTGGTTTTGAAAGGCTTACCGCGTTGTAGATCAACATCGATTCTGGGCTCAGATCGGTGATAACTTGAAGAACCGCGAGTCCACATCTATTTTCGCTTGCGATCTTTACCGCTATCTCTTCGATCTTCGTCCCCCTTTGATACTCGGCGATTGCAACTACGCACTTGTCTTTCAACCTCAACTTTCCCAACTCAACTGCACCCGGGGAAACTTCTTCTGGAAAAGCGAAAGAAACGCTTAGGTTCAAAGCGGAAATCGCATAAGCTGTGTGTGGATCCATCGCGACGAATTCGTGATCTTTTACATTGGCTACGATCTTCTCAACCTCTTTCATTGTGAGTTGCATAGAATCTACGAATCTCTCGAAGTTTTGCTCGTAAATTTCTCTTCTTTCTGGGTAGATTTCTGAAAGCTTTTCTTTCACTCTAAAAGCGATCTTTATCGTGTTCTCAGGTAGAAGCCAGTAGGCATGGTAGTTCTTCCCTATTCCGGGGAAACTTAGGATCGTAGCTTCGTAGTCTTCGAAATCGAGAACTTCAGGATTTATGTTCTTCAGTTTCTCTTCAAATTCGATTATCTCCGAGTTGGCGAGGATTAAAAGTCTCGCATCTTTTGCCCTTTGCAGATCTCTGCTTGTGATCGAGAAAAGATGTGGATCAACGTTTGCTGGTGCAACACTATCGACTTTCTCTCCATAGATACGCTCCACGATACTCCTCAATTCCGGAATCGAGACCAAAACGCTCGCATCGGCTACTGGGCTCATTAGATATATCAAAAGGATTAAGGGGATGGTATAGGCTTTCCGCATGGGCAAGTCACCCTGTTCCCGTATTTTCTTTCAATGACCTTTTCAAATTCTTCTCCGATTTCAACGTCTATCTTTGAAGCTTCTTTGCACACGAACTCTTTTTCAATTCCGATATCTTCGAGGAGACATTCTATCAGCCTATGTCTCCTAACCAACCTCTTTCCCTCCTTTAGACCCTTTTCTGTGAGAACAAAACCCTTCTTTTCGATGTAGATCCCATAGCCGAGTTGTGACATTTTGATCAGCATCTTCTGCGCCGTAGACTTCGGGATTTCGAGCTTTTTTGCAAGTTCGCTCGGACCAACCACGATTTCTCCCTTTTCCCATGCGACGAACAGCGTCCTTATTATCAACCATGTTTCCATAGTAGACATCGTTCTAAGCTTAAAAATTTTCTCCTTCGAAATAATCCTGCGTAGGGTTTATATACTTTATATACCCCTATTCTTGGGGATAATTATGGAATATAAAATCAAGATAGAAAACGTCGTCGCATCGACGCAGATAGGGGAGAACATAGATCTGCCAAAGATTGCAAGGGAGATAAAGGATTCTGAATACAAACCAAAGCAATTTCCTGGGCTTGTTTTACGAACAAAGGATCCAAAGGCTGCTGCACTTGTTTTTAGAAGTGGAAAGATAGTTTGCACGGGCTCGAAAAGCGTTGAAGACGCCCGAAGAGCTGTAAAGCAGATAGTCAAGATGCTCAAGGAGATAGATATAAACGTTATCGATGAACCAGAGGTTAAGGTTCAGAACATCGTCGCCTCTGCAGATCTCGGGATGGAATTAAATCTCAACGCGATCGCAGTCGGTCTTGGGTTTGAGAACGTTGAATACGAACCTGAGCAGTTTCCTGGGCTTGTTTATCGTTTAAATGATCCAAGGGTTGTGGTTTTGATATTTGGATCCGGAAAGATGGTTGTTACAGGAGGAAAGAGCCCTGAAGATGCGCAAAAGGCTGTTAAGAAGATATCAGAAGAGCTAAAGATGCTTGGGTTGATGTGATGCATCCTCTGCTGAAAAAGAAAGGTTTCGTGATCGACATAGATGGGGTCATAGGGAGAAGTGTTGAACCAATAAAAGAAGGAGTTAATGGAGTAAAAAAGCTCATCGAGCTTGGAAAAAAGGTTGTATTTGTTTCAAACAACTCTACGAGGAGTAGAAGAATTTTAATTCAAAGACTCAAGTCTTTTGGGTTAGATTTTGGGGAAGAGAGCATAGTTTCCGCAACCCATGCTACTGCAAGGTTTATAGCGAGGGAAAAGGAGGGAGCGAAGGTTTTTACCACCGGAGAAGAGGGTTTGAAAGAGGAGCTTTTAAACGCTGGTCTAAAGATCGTCGATTACGAAGATGCGGAATACCTCGTGGTTGGATCTAACAGGAAAATAGACTACGATCTGATGACCAAAGCCTTGCGCTGTTGTCTTCGGGGAACTCGCTACATCGCGACAAATCCAGACAAGATTTTTCCATCGGAGAACGGACCAACTCCGGGAACTGGGATGATAATAGGGGCGCTTTACTGGATGACCGGCAGAATGCCGGATGTGATCGTTGGAAAACCATCGAAGGTGATAATGCTCGAAGCACTTGAAAAGCTAAACCTCAGCGCCGAAGATGTGGTGGTCGTTGGGGATCAAATCGAAGTTGACGTTGTTGCCGGGAAAAACATAGGTTCAACAACTCTGCTCGTTTTAACGGGGGTTGCTAATAAAAGCGATGTTGAAAGATCGGATATAAAACCAGATTATGTTGCAGAATCGCTCGAATCTCTGTTCTCATAACTCTAATTTTTATTTTCGAGCACTTCTTGAGCTCGAAAGTTGCGATCTCCCTAAACCTTAACTCGTCCACGATTCTCTCTATCCTCTCTATCTGTGCTTGCACCTTGTTCAAGGCTTCAGAATCTCCAACATCTCCTCGGATCTCCAAGTAGCCCTTCATTATCGCAAGCGGGTTCCTTAAGCGGTCTGCAAGTTCTTCGAATTGCTTTAGGTTCTCAAGTATGGTTCTATAGGCAATCTCTTTCTCTCTTTCGAGCTTCAGCGCCTTGAACTTCATCGAAACGTCTTTTGCTACGCTCTCGATGACCTTGAGCTCTTCTTCTGTGAACGGGAGTCTTCTTCTCATCACTATCAAGCTCGGAAATTCCTCGTCCTGAATTGGAAGGAATATCAGACACTTATCATCCAACTTTTCCTGATAAACGGAGTCAATTTTTAAGCATTTCACGTCGAGATCTTTCATGTTTGGTGGTACATAAAGCGGAGCGCGCTCTTTCCCTATGTAAACTCCACACTCTGCTTCGAGACTCTCTAAAAGTTCCATAACTCTTAGAAGTATCAGGTACTCTGCTTTCTCTTTTACGAGCACGTCTTTGATTTCTCCTGAAACTCTGAGAAGCTTGTTCATTCTTCTGAGCACTTCTTCATCTTCTTTCAGCTTAGTTATGTCTGCGATGTTTACGAGCACTGCTGGTTCATTTTTGTGCTTTATTCTCCTTGCGAGGACTTTTAACCATCTCTCTCTTCCATCTTTTGTTAAAACCTTCACATCATAGCTCTCCGGCACTTCTTCTCCGTGCTCTCTTTTCATGTATCTTTGCTTCGCTAATTCTCTGAATTCTGGGGCTACTATGTCGTATGGGTGCTCAAGCGCGTTTATATCTTCCAACTTGTATCCGAGTATTTCTTCGGTCTTTTGATTCGCGTAGACGATCTTGTTCCTCTGTATGATGAATATCCCGGTGTGAGAACTCTCAACGAGGTTTTTGTATAGCTCTTTTCTCTCTTCGAGCTCTTTCTCTACCGCTCTCTTTTCTGTCACATCTTTGAAGCTCAAGAGCGCAAACCTCTCTTCTTTGTAGTCGAGAGGTATTCCGACGACTTCTGCGTAGCATCTATTTCCGTCTTTCCTCAGAAATCTCGTGAATCCCGTAAAAGCTTCTCCATTAAAAATCTTATAAATGACTTCTCTTACCCTTTCGTGAAACTTCTCTTCGAACAGAATTAACGCTTCTTTGTTCAAGAGCTCTTCCTTGGAGTAACCAGTTATTTTTTCAGTAGTTCTGTTTGCGTATGTTATCTTACCATCTCTTTCCACTATCATGTATCCGGAGACTGAGCTCTCTAATATTTTTTTCGAAGAACTCTTCTTTTTCGCGGATCTCTTTCTCGAGTTTAACGTTCTCCGTTACATCTTTCGAAACAACGATTCCAAAGTTCTTTTCTGCGATGAATCTCCCTGAAACGTCGAGCACGAACTCTTTACCGCCTATTATCGCTTTAACTTTGTCTCTGACTATTGAATCTGTTTCTAAGGCTGATTTAAGAAGTTTTAAAGCTTTTTCAGAATCATCTGGGTGAATAAAGGAGAAGACGGATTTTCCTTTCACTTCCTCTTCGCTCAAGTTTGAAACCATTAAAAAGTTCCTGTTTGCAGAAATTATTCGCCCCTCTTTGTCTATAATACCAATAAAGTCCGGAAAAGCTTCAAAAATCGTTTTATAAGTCTCTTTGGTCTTTTCCATCTCTTCAAGGATTCTTTTAATCTCTGTTATCTCGCGGATCTCCATCACCGCAAGGGTTGGTTCTCCACGCTCTTCGATCGTCGATATCACAACGTCGACCCATCTGAGCTTTCCGCTCTTATCTGGGAGCTGGAGTTCTAATCTCGCGTGTTTTTCTCCCACGAGTTCTTCGGGAGAGTATCCGAAAAACCTTACTGAGGGATTCGCGTATACTATTTTCGCTTCGCGATCCACGAATACAATTGCGTCGAGGACTCTTTCCAAGACTTCTCTGTAGTCTATACTCACTGCTGTGAGCGAAGAGTTTGTGCTTTAAAAATTAAAATTTTTTTGTTTTAAAATTTTTATTTTAATAGTGATTCAAGTCTTTTCACAGCCTCCTCTATGACCTTCTTATCTCTTGTAAGTGCAAATCTAACAAATCCTTCGCCATATTCTCCAAAGCCAATTCCGGGGGTTGCAACGATTCCCGCAACGTCGAGCATCTTCTTCACGAATTCAACGCTTTTCATCGACACTTTGCACCACACGTAAAAAGTCGCTTTCGGCTTCTTAACCTTCATTCCAATTCTTTGCAAACCTTCAACGAGCACGTCACTCCTCTCTGAATATACTCTGCAGTTCTCTTCTATTACCTCATCACTCCCCCTTAACGCTGCAATACCAGCTTCTTGCACTGCTTCAAAGACTCCGCTGTCAACGTTTGTCTTAACCTTCAAAAGTCCTTTCAGGATTTCTTCATTCCCACATGCGAAACCGATACGCCACCCTGTCATGTTGTAAGTCTTCGATAGGGAGTTGAACTCTATGGTGACTTCA
>CALIUJ010000106.1 GCA_938048785.1 uncultured Archaeoglobaceae archaeon
GCTTCAAAGACTCCGCTGTCAACGTTTGTCTTAACCTTCAAAAGTCCTTTCAGGATTTCTTCATTCCCACATGCGAAACCGATACGCCACCCTGTCATGTTGTAAGTCTTCGATAGGGAGTTGAACTCTATGGTGACTTCAAAAGCGTTTTCAAACTCCAAAAAGCTTTTTGCTCTATATCCGTTAAGGCAAATCTCTCCGTAAGCGTAATCGTGTGCAAGTATTATCTTGTTGTCAATGCAAAAGTCTATTGCTTCTTTTATGAATTCATCGCTTGCAATTGCAGCCGTTGGATTGTTTGGATAGTTTAGGAACAAGATTTTCGTCCTCTTAACGACTTCATCGGGAATTTTTTCGAGCTCTGGGAGAAAACCGTTCTCTTCCCTAAGTGGCATGCGATAGGGAATTCCACCAGCCATAACAGTTGAGGCAAAGTAAACCGGATAACCCGGGTCTGGGATCAACACGTAATCTCCGGGATCTACGAACGCGAGTGGCAAGTGAGCGATCCCTTCCTTAGAACCTATTAAGGCTATTACTTCTTTCTCTGCATCGAGTTTTACTTTTTTCCTTCGAGAGTAAAAATCTGCGACCGCGGTTCTGAATTCTATCATACCTTCGTAGCTCGGATACTTCTGTCTCTCAACTTTTTCCACTGCCTTTTTCATCGCTTCAACAACGTGCTTCGGAGTTGGTAAGTCTGGATCGCCAATGCCAAGGTCGATTACTTTTACACCTTCCGCCATCTTTCTTCTTTTCATCGCGTCGATCTCCGCGAAGAGATAAGGTGGTATTCTTCGCATTCTCTCCGATATTTCGAACATGAGATCTCGAAGGCACTTCGCTATATCTCACTTTCTGATTCATCCTTTCCCGCTCGAAGCCTTCGATCTTTTGGCACAAAGTTCAAGATCTTTTTCCCATTTCCTTTTCCGCAACCCAAGAAGTATTCCCCCCACTTCAGAATGCAATAGCCTTTGAACTCCTTAATTAAATCCTCACCCTTGAGCCATTTCATCGCCTCCTCTTCGCTTAATTCAACGATCCCCTTCTTTGCGACCTTACCAACGATAAAGCTCCCCTCTATTGAAAGCCTAAGTCCATCTTTCTCGATCTTTCCAAAGTAGATCCCCTCAAATACCTTTTTAATTCCTGCATCGCATCTTTTGAACGCAAAAACTCTTTTTTTACCGCGGATTAGGAATTCAAGGTCTAAATCAGCATCAAACTGTTCTTTCAAGAGCTCTCTGATTTTATCAACTTCGCTACGAAGAATCCCTCGCTGTCGTTCAGCTGTGGATGTATTCGGATGCATTTTTTCACCTCTCCAAGAAACCTGTGCCCTTCAAACTCGGTAAAACCCGGGATCGATCTTAGGGGTAAATTTACCTCTTCGATCTCCGCATTCGTGTTCCTCAGCAGGTAATCCACGACTGCTTCATTTTCCAATGGCTCAAACGTGCAGGTCGAGTAGACAAGAACTCCTCCAGGCTTTAGAGCTTTGTAGCCAGCGATGAGTAACTCCTTTTGCAGTTTGGATAGATCTAAGCTCAACTTCAAACTCCAGAGCTTCGCATGGGCATAACTTCTTCTTATCATCCCCAAGTTGCTACAGGGCGCGTCGACGAGAACTGCGTCAAATCTGTTTTCAAACTTCCCAAATTTTCTCCCATCCATCATCGTGACCTTTGCAATCAGAACTCCGCACTTCTGTAGGTTTGAAATCAAAACGTTCAGTCTCTCAATCTTGACATCGTTCGCAACTATGCAACCTTCGTTCTCCATTAACTGCGCAATTTCTGTGGTCTTCGCTCCCGGGGATGCGCAGAGGTCGAGAACTTTCATCCCCTTTCGGAGATCCATTAAAAGCGGTGGGATCATAGAAACCGAAGACTGCGGGAATATTATGCCAAGCTGATGCTCTGGAATCGTTGAAAAATCTTCTTCGCTTACGTAGTATCCAAAATCACACCATGGAACCCTTTCCTCAAGAAGTCCTTCTTTGGAAAGTCTTTCAAACACTACCTCGAGCCTTGCCTTGAGTGTGTTTATCCTCACACTCTTCCTCAACCGTCTATCCAAGAATTCGAAGAACTCTCTTGAGCTGTCAACCTTCTTGAGCCTTTCAAAGAGCTCTGGATTTATCTCGTTCAGCATATCTCATATGCATCGCTCTCTTCGAATGCAAACTTTACGGTCTGGAAACTCTTCCTAAATTCTCGGATCTCTCCTCTTATCTCCTCAGCCCTCTTCTTGTTCCTAAGCGTGGAATCGATGAACTCGGCGATTTTTATCATTTCCTCCTCTTTCATCCCCAATCTCGTAACTTCCTGAACACCTATGCGTATCCCCGAGGGATTCGATGCGATGTCAACGCTATCCCATGGTAGGAGGTTTTTGTTTAGGATTATTCCAACTTCTTCAAGCTTTCTTGCAACTTTATCGCCACCACCGAGTTCTCGAACGTCTACTGCGATTTGATGTGTTTCCGTGAACCCAAATTTCTCTCCGAGGACTTTGTAGCCGAGGTCGTAAAGGGTTTCCGCAAGCTTTCTCGCATTTTTGACGACTTGTTTTGCATACGCTTCGCCAAACTCGAGCATTTCCATTGCTGAGATTGCGTAACCAGCTAAGGAGTGTAGGTGGTGGTTGCTAACGACTCCCGGAAAAACCGCTTTATCAATTCTTTTCCCATATCTTTCATCGCTCAAGATCAGCGCCCTTTGAGGACCGAAGAAGGTCTTGTGAGTGGAAGCCGTGAGAACGTCCGCCCCTTCTTTGATTGGATTTGGATACACTTTTCCCGCTATAAGCCCAAGCACATGACTCGCGTCGAACATGACCTTTGCATCTATCTTCTCGGCGATCTCCTTTATCTCCTTTGTCGGCTGTCTTCGCAGTATCAAGCTTGATCCGAGAACAAAGAGCTTCGGTTTCACATCTTTGGCGATCTTTTCTGTTCCTTCGACGTCAACGTTCATCTCTTCAACATCGAAGGGGTAATAAACGATTTTCAAACCCCGCAAACCAGCTGCGGAAATCTTATCGTGACTTATATGTCCTCCACACGGAACTGAGATGCTAAATATAGTGTCTCCGGGATTTGTAAAGGCGAAAAAGGCTGCAAGGTTTGCGACAACTCCAGAAATCGGCTGAACGTTAGCGTACTCGACTTCGAATAGCTTTTTGGTTAACTCGATCGCGATCCTTTCAACTTCGTCGATGAACTTGCAACCAGCGTAGTAGCGCTCTCCAACCTTTCCTTCGGCGTATCGATGCCCGAAGTCGGAAAGGTAGCACATTCGCACCGCTTTCGAAGTCAAGTTTTCGCTTGCGATTAACGGAATAGAATACCTCATCATTTCGTTGTGCTCTCGAATCAGCTTAGCGATTTCTGAACTCATGTTATTGTGAACGGACAAAAATATTTAAGACTTCCGTGATTTTTAGGCATGGAAACAATAACTTCAAGGGACATGCGAATCTTAGACGTTAACTGCGAGTTCTTTGGGTTGAGCAGACTTCAGCTAATGGAGAACGCTGGAAAAGCGGTTGCGGATGAAATCAAGAAGAGGTTTGAAGGGTGTAAAGTTGCAATATTTGCTGGAACTGGAAACAACGGTGGAGATGGATTTGTTTGCGCAAGGCATCTGAAAGACTTTGAAGTCGAGATATACTTGGTGAGCAGAGATATAAAGAGCGAGATTGCGAAGAGAAACTTGGAGATTCTTGAGAAGGCTGGATACAAAATCGTGGTAGGGATAAAGGAAAGCGATGCGGACATTCTTGTTGACGCACTTTTGGGCATAGGTTTGAGGGGAAAGCCGAGGGGGGATTACGAGAGGGCGATAGAGATCGCGAACAATATGAGGGCATTTAAGGTCGCGATCGACGTTCCAAGTGGTCTCGATTCTGACACGGGAAATTACGAGATCGCGATAAAATGCGATCTAACCGTTACTTTTCACAAGATGAAACCCGGAATTTTGAAAGCAAGGGAGATCTGTGGAGAAGTCGTTGTTAAAGACATCGGGATTCCAAGAGAGTTTGAAAGGCTTTGTGGAGTCGGAGACGTCATCGAGACCTACAAAAGATTCAGCGATGCGCACAAGGGAATGCATGGAAGGGTTGCAGTTATCGGTGGGGGCGATTTCACGGGAGCGGTTGCGTTGGCAAGTTTGGCTTGTTACAACTCTGGTGCGGACATCGTAATAACTCTGGTTCCAGAAACAATTAAAAATGTGGTCGCAAGTTTTAGTCCGAATTTGATAGTTCGTAGCCTTAAGGGGGAAAGGATTGGGATCAAAAATCTAAAAGAAGCGGAGGAGATCGTTAAGAAGTGCGACGTCGTCGTGATGGGCATGGGTGTCGGTGAAAACCCGGAGTTCAAAGAGTTTGTCGAGGAGCTGTTGAAGAGCTGTAGAAAAGCTGTTCTCGACGCAGAGGGAATAACGGAAAACATACCTGAGAACGTCGAAGCTATCTTGACTCCGCACAAAGGTGAGCTCAGGAAACACTTGAAAGCAGAGCCATCTGAGGTTGAGAAGGTTGCGAAGAAAATAGGTGCGGTAATACTGCTAAAGGGTAAAGAAGACGTGATAACCGACGGAGAAAGAACGAAGATAAACAAGACTGGAAACGCTGGAATGACTGTTGGAGGCACGGGAGACGTTCTTGCTGGAGTTTGCGGGGCTTTACTTTGCAACGACAACGCCTTTAATTCAGCTTGTGCATCCGCTTTCATAAACGGATTCGCCGGAGACATTTGCTTTGAAAAATATGGATACAACTTCACCGCGGTCCATTTGCTTGAAACCCTACCCGAAGCTTTTAAGAGGTGCTTTGAATGGATGTAGTCGATTTAACCAAGGCATTGGTAAAAATAGACACTAGAAATCCACCTGGCGACACTTCGCAAGCTGTAGACTTTCTCCAGAACTTCTTCTCCAGTTTTAAAACAAGGGTCTATGAGAAGGAGGGGAAGGAAAATCTTCTCGTTGAAATCGGAAGTGGAAAGAAGACTTTGATGCTCACATCGCATCTCGACACGGTTCCAGCAAGGGATGAGCTCTTGAACCCAGTCGTCGTAAATGGGAAGCTCTTTGGTAGGGGAAGTTGTGATGCCAAGGGTTGCGTTTCAGCGATCTGCTCTGCAGTCGAAGACGTTGAGCCGGAGTTCAATTTAAAACTTGCATTCACCGCCGATGAAGAGGTAGGAGGAAAAAATGGTCTGAAAGTTGTTTTTGAGAAAGAAAAGGCTGATGCAGTTGTGATTGGGGAACCAACGGGTTGCAATTCTGTTATGGTTTTGCAAGGTTCAGTTCTTGCGCTCGACATCAGCTTTAACGGAAAAGATGGTCATACAGCATCCCAAAACCCCTGTGAGGGAGCGATTTTCAAGTCCGCGAGCTTCATCGTTGAAATCGCAGAGAAGTTCAAAAACCTCAAGGGAAACTACGAGCACTACAAGGCTTTTTTTGCAAGTCTTGGTGTTGATTTCGTGATAAAGAGCTGGGAAGCGGTCTTCAACCCTTCGATGATTCGGGGGGGTTTGAAGAGAAACGTAGTAGCACCAAGTTGCGATCTTTATGCGGACGTTCGCTTTGCCCCTTGGATAGGAGTCGATGAAATCTTGAAGTTCTTCGAGAGGGAGGATTTGGAGGTAAAGGTATCCGGATTTTTGCCGAGTTATGGGATTTTAACAGACTCTGTTAGCCTTGAAAGCGATTTGAAGCTTTTAAAGATACTTTTTGATGCGATAAGAGAAGAAAACTTAAACCCAAAGGCTATCTTTTCTCTTGGCGTTGGAGATTCGAGGCACGTTAGAAAGTTTGGAGTTCCGGCTTTTTACATTGGTCCGGGCGGTGGAAATCTACATTCGGAGAATGAGTTCGTCTTCGTGTCTGAACTTAGGCGTATGACAAAAATATACAGGAATATTATAGAAAAGTTCAAAATGTTTTAATCTCACCGCTCACGATCTTCATGGTTAGCTCGGTTATTCTCCCAATCATCTCATCCGCGATCTCTTTAAGCTTTGGCTCCATTTTTTCAATCGAATATCCCTTTTCTGGAATAACCTGCACGCTCAGAACTTTTGGATCGTTGATGGGTTTTCCGATCTGGCTTAGAATTCTGACGTATACCTCTTTTATCCCCTCGACCTCGTTGTAGCATCTCTCTGCGATCATCCTTGAAAGAATGTTGTAGAGCTTTCCTACGTGGTTTATCGGATTCTTTCCACTCGTCGCTTCCATGCTCATCGGTCTACCTGGAGTTATTAGACCGTTGCATCGATTTCCTCTTCCAACGCTTCCATCGTCACCGTTCTCCGCAGAAGTTCCCGTGACCGTTAAGTAAACGCAACCCCTCTCGTAATCGTCCGCAGTGTTTACGTAAACCTCGAGCTTCTTACTCGTGTACTCTGTTGCGATGTCTTTTACAAAGCTTTCAACCTCCTTTTTCACGTTGTCGTAATCTTGAACGTTGCTTAGGAACCTATCGACCATCGCAACGGCGATCGTGAGCTTTATCGTGTCTCTCTCCCTTAGACCCATAACTTTGATGTCTTCCCCTATCGCTGGCTCCTTTTTTCTCAACTCCTCGTAAATCCTTCTTTCAACGTTGTAAACCAATTTTTCAGTCTCAGATAGAGGAGCAAAACCTATTCCGAAGGAAGTGTCGTTTGCAAGCGGTATCTCTCTTTTTCTTTTGAAAACATCTTGAAGATCCGCACTCCCCTCGCCTAAGCGAACGTCGAAAATAACGTCCAATTCTGGGTCTAAGTATCGCATCGCGTTTTTAACGTAATTCTTTGCAGCCCTTAGAGCGATTTTATCTGTCGGAATAACCTCTTCACCAATCTTCTTCGTCGCTCTACCAACGAGGATAATGGATATTGGTTGAACCACTTCCCCCCCTCCAAATTTTGGGCTTGACTTCCCCGCGATGATCTGCGTTTCATCGGTGTTGTGATGCATCACGACTCCGAAACGCCTTAGGTATTCTCTGCAGAGTTCTCTGCTCATAGATTCCGCAATTCCGTCTGCGAGGCTATCTGGATGTCCTATACCTTTTCTCTCGACGAGTTCGATCTTTTGTTCTTCTATGGGAGTGTGGATCAGTTCTTCGACGACAATGTTCGCCATGTGATCACCGAAGATTGCTGAATCTCCCAAAATATAAAGATTACACAAAAACAAAAAATATTTATCTACTTTGCCTTGAAAATCCACCATGCTTGAAGTTGATAGAATTTTAGACGACGCCGAAAAAATGGATTTGCTAACCTCTGGGAAGTTCTTTGCATACGTATACGAAACAGGTGACGAAGAGCTTAAAGCTGTTGCAATGAGAGCCCTTCAAAGGTTTTACAACAAGAATATGCTCGATTTTACCGTCTATCGAAGCGCGATCTTTTTTGAAAAGGAGGTTTTGGGCTTTTCCAAGAAATTGCTCCATGGTGAAGACACCTGTGGAACCTTCACGTATGGTGGAACTGAAAGCATAATGCTTGCGGTTTTATCTGCAAGGAACAGCTTTTGGAAGAGAAGAGGTAAAAGCGAAATTCCCAAGGTTTTAGCGCCTTACACAATTCATCCATCCTTTGCAAAGTCTGCCCACTATCTTGGAATGGATATCAAGTATTTTGGCGTAGATGGAAGGCTAAAAGCCGACGTAGAAAGCCTTAAGGAATCAATAGATGAAAGAACTGCTTTAATAGCCATTTCTGCACCAAATTGGCCCTTTGGAACTTTGGATCCAGTTAAGGAAATCGCGGAGGTTGCGATGGATAAAAAAACACTCCTCCACGTTGATGCGTGTCTTGGAGGATTTATATTGCCCTTTTTCGAAAAACTCGGTGAAAAAGTTGAACCATTCGACTTTCGCGTGGAGGGTTACTTCGATCTCCGCAGATCTCCACAAATACGGTTACGCACCAAAGGGGGCTTCGGTTGTGCTATTTCGTTCAACGGAATTGAAGAAGGACTCGATGTTCGTCGACGTTCAAAATCCCGGATACATCTTTGTGAACCCCGCAGTCCTTTCCTCGCGATCCGTCGGTCCCTTGGCTTCTGCGTTTGCTGTAGTCAAGTATCTGGGAGAAGATGGGTACCTAAGGCTTTCTAAGCACGTTTTAGAAGCGAGAGAAACGATATTAGATGGACTTAAATCTTTGGGCTTCGAAAGCGTTGCACCAGTTGAATCGCCGATTTTAAGCCTTTTTAATCGAGAAATCGATTTACTCTCTTTCACAACCGCTATGCGCGAGATGGGTTGGCATTTCCACATTCAAAGGTCAAAAGCGCTTTCGATTCCCGTGAACATCCACTTGACGATTTCTCCTATACACAAAAATACCGCAAGAGATTTCGTTGCTGACGCAGAAAAAGCGGTGGAAAGAAGCAAGAATAAACAGATAGAGATGAAAATTTCGATTGAGAAAATCTTGGAAGATTTAAAGCTTGGAAAGATAGATTCAAGCATTGCGCCACTTTTAGTGGATGCGTTCGAGCCAGAGGTTGCGAAGGAGATTGTAAAGGAGCTCGTGATAAATCTATACGGTGATTAGATGAAGTCCTTGCTGACGCTTGGGTTTATACTGATCACCTTTGCATCTCAGTCCATTTGGGTCACTTTTTCCCCGGTTTTAACGAATGTAGCCGAAGATTTGGGTGTGCAAACATCGTTGGTTGGTTACTTAGCAGTTCTTTACCCCCTTTTCTTCCTAATTCTCACGATACCCTCTGGAATTCTCTTGGATAGAAATTTCCGCCTTTGGCTGACGTTTGGTTCTGTCGCGACATTCTTGGGCGGAACTCTGAGAATTTTGATGCCATACTCCTATGGATGGCTCTTCATTTGTCAGCTTTTTTCAGCGATCGGTCAACCATTCCTTTTAAACGGCTTTGTGCCATTTGCTTCGAGGTTGTATGAGAAGAGAAGAGCGCTGGTGATCTCTGTGATGAGCCTTTCGATGTATCTCGGAACGATCTTCGCGTTGGCGACGGGTTATCATTTGTATATGGCAGGTGGAATAGAAATGCTGATAATTCCCAGTGCACTTGTTTCAATTCTTGGCATCTTCTTTTTCCTCTTGGGAAGCTTTTTCGCTAAGCAGAGTCTATCCGCATCTTCTGGCTTTGTTTTTAGGATTAAAGAAGTCGTGAGAAAAAGAGATCTCTGGCTCCTTGGATGTATTCTTGGTCTTGGTGTCGCGGTTTTTGACAACTTAGCCACTTGGCTTCAGCCTGCACTCGAGAGTGTAAATCTTGGAAGATACGCTGGCGAAGTGGTCGCTTTAACGATAGTCGTTGGTCTGATAGGTGTGACATTTGTCCCAAGCTTGATCTCAAAGTTCGAAATGAGGACGAATTACCTTAGAAGCATAATTCCCATGATAACTGTCTTCTTCTTGATTCTCTCAAGCTATCACGAAGTTTACGTGCTATACAGCTTCTTAGCAATTTCGGGCTTCCTAATGATACCAGCTTACCCATTGATAATGGACTGGATAGGTAGATTCCA
>CALIUJ010000107.1 GCA_938048785.1 uncultured Archaeoglobaceae archaeon
CATCGAAAAAGCCTTGGAAAAACCATTTATAACTATGCAACGCTCCTCCATCCCGTTCAGCGAGGCAATCGAAAAATGCTTGTAATCGTAGCTAAGCTCGGCGTATATTTCGTCAGAAATAACAATCAAATCGTGCTCAAAAACGCTGTCTGCGATCTCCTCAAGCTCTTTCTTCGTGTAACTAACACCAGTTGGGTTTGCTGGGTAGTTTAGAACCAAAGCCTTTGTTCTCTCATCCACGTACTTCTCGATCATTTCCTTCGTGAGCTTAAAGCCTGGATTCGTCGGTATAGATATTGCATCCCCGTGGCATATAGAGACCAAGGGCTTGTAGCTAACATAACAAGGTTCTGGAATCAAAACACCGTCTCCTGGATCTAAGATTGCCCTTATTGCCAAATCTATTGCCTCACTTGCTCCAGTTGTCACGAGAACCCGATTTGGAGAAGTTTCCAAGGAAAATCTTTTGTAGTATTCCACAATACCTTCCCTGAGCTCTGGGAGACCAAGGTTCGAGGTATAAGATGTGAAGCCCTTCTCCAAAGAGTATATCATCTCCTCCCTTATCCTCCAAGGCACAGGAAAATCTGGCTCGCCAACTCCAAGGCTTATAACGTCTTCTCTACCAATCACGAGGTCAAAGAATCTCCTTATTCCGGAGGGTCTCAGGTCTTCAACTCTTCTCGCAACCCTACGGCGTGAACGCGAGCCTTCTGTCTTCTTCGTCTGCAAAGAGCGTCACCCCCTCTTCTTTGTAAGTTCTAAGGACGAAGTGCGTTACGGTGTCTTTGACCTCGGGTATCGTGGAGATCTTCTCCGCAACGAAGAATGCGACGTCTTTCAAAGTTTTCCCCTTTATAACGACGTGGAAATCCGATTCTCCGCTTACTAAGCGGACAGCATGAACCTCTGGAAACTTAGCAATCCTTCGAGCTATGTCGTCGTAACCTTTCTCTCTGGAGAGCGATACCTTCACGTTTATTACTGCGTAAACGTAATCCTCTTGCACCTTTTCCCAGTTTACGATTGTTTTGTATTTTAGGATAACACCGCTCTCTTCAAGCTTCTTCAAACTCTCCTTTACCGTCTCGACGCTAATCCCAAGCGTTTCCGCGAGTTCTTCGCAACTGAGCCTTGCGTTCTCTTCGAGAAGCTTAAGCATCTCGATCTCGAAGTCCTCCACGAAACCAATTCCCGTCGTTGTATTTTAAACTTCTCATGCGAAATTTCACTTTTGGGAGAAAAAGTTTATTAACTATAATGTGCAACATTTTATTGGGGGTGAGAGCCAAGTCGGAGAGGCTTCGTTCCCGGGCTTTTAAAACTCTTTTACCCTCCAATCTTTTCAGAATTTTTGTTGAAAAAGCTTGGCTTGATCCGCAAAATATTTAAATATCGCTCAAAGCTTGGTTCGTAGTGGTCACCATGTTCAAGCACATAGTAAGGATTGCGGACACGGACCTTGATGGAAAAAAGAACGTTGTCCACGCTCTCACTGCAATCCCGGGAATAGGGATAAGGATGGCAAGGAGTGTTGTCAACTTAGCTGGCATAGATGGAAAAAAGAAGCTCGGATACCTTCCGGATGAAGAAATAGAGAAGCTCAGGAGTCTAATAGAGGAGAAGATAGACGAGATGCCAGCCTGGATGCTGAACAGGCGCTTCGATCCGATGACTGGACAGAACGTGCACTTGCTTTCCAAGGACGTTGAGTTCGCGAAAATGCTCGACGTAGAGAGAATGATAAGGATGAAGTGCTACCGTGGCGTTAGACATGCGAAGGGAAAGAAGGTTCGTGGGCAGAGGACGAGGTCTACTGGGAGAAAGGGAAGAACCGTGGGAGTTATAAGGAAGAAGAAGTGAGGGTGAATTTATGGGAGATCCGAAAAGGCAAAGAAAGTTCTACGTAACACCTGTGCGCCCTTGGGATAGAAGTAGGCTTGAGAGAGAAATACAGCTGGTCATAAAGTATGGTTTGAGGAACAAAAGAGAAATTTGGCGCTTCCAAAACATACTTAGGAAATACAGAAGGGTTGCGAGGGACTTGCTTGGCAAGATAAACCTTCCTGGAAAGGAGGGAGAATTCGCAAGGGCTAAGGCGCAGGCGGTGATAAAGAAACTGCAGAAGTTTGGGATACTGAAGGAGAACGCAACGCTCGACGACGTTCTCGACCTTTCTGTTGAGAACTTCTTGGAACGAAGGCTACAAACCATAGTTTTCCGCCAAGGATTGGCGAAAACAATAAAGCAGGCGAGGCAGATGATAGTCCACGGGCACGTGGAAGTGGATGGTAGAAAGGTAACGTGTCCGAGCTTCATAGTTTTGAAGGATCTCGAAAGCAAAATCGGTTTGAGGGGTAAGAATGCCTGAAAAGATAAGGTGGGGGATTGCGCACATATACTCGAGTTTCAACAACACGATAATAACGATCACCGATATCACGGGAGCTGAGATAATTGCAAGGGTAAGCGGTGGGATGATCGTTAAAGCTGCAAGGGACGAGGGAAATCCATACACCGCAATGCAAGGCGCTTTAAAAGCTGCAAGTGTTGCGATGGAAAAGGGAATCAATGCGGTGCACATAAAGGTAAGAGCTCCAGGCGGAAACAGGTCGAGAATTCCCGGACCTGGGGCACAAGCTGCGATAAGGGCTTTGGCAAGGGCTGGGCTTAGGATTGGAAGAATCGAAGACGTGACACCGATTCCACACGACACCTGTCGCCCACCTGGTGGGAAGAGGGGAAGGAGAGTTTAATGCCGACGATTGAATTTTTAAGCGAAAGCGATGAAAAAATAGTTTTTATTCTTCGCAACGCTTCGCCAGCCTTAGCAAACTCCATAAGAAGGGCGATGAAATCCTTGGTTCCAACGCTTGCAATCGACTACGTGGACTTTTACACAAACTCAAGCTACTTCTACGATGAGATGATCGCCCATAGGCTGGCGATGTTGCCTATAAAAACAGTTGACAAGTTCAACGTTCAGAAGGATTGCGTCTGCGGTGGCGTTGGTTGCCCAAGTTGTCAGGTTTCCTTTAGACTAAACGTCGAGGGGCCAAGAATCGTTTACTCCGGCGACTTCGTGAGCGATGATCCAGAGGTGCACTTCGCTTACAAAGACATTCCGGTGCTCGAGCTCTTCAATGGGCAACAGCTGATGATCGAAGCGGTTGCGAGGCTTGGAATAGGGAAGGAGCACTCCAAGTTCCAACCCGTTTCCGCTTGCTTTTACAAGATAATCCCAAAGATAGAGATCTCCGAAAAGTGCAACCTTTGCAAGGCTTGCTTAGAGGCTTGCCCAAGGAATGTGTTTGAAATGAAAGATGGAAAATTAATTGTAAAGAATTTGCTCGATTGCTCAATTTGCAGAGAGTGCGAGAAAGCTTGCGAGGAGAAAGCCTTAAGAGTTGTTGAGACAAACGATTTTCTCTTCACCGTAGAAGCAACTGGAGCGAGACCGGCGAAGGTTGTTCTTAAAAAAGCCCTTGAAATCCTCAAAGGCAAGGCTGAGAACTTCGAAAAACTCTTGTCGGAGATAAATGTTTAGAGTTATTCCCGCAGTTGACCTGAAAGGCAACAAAGTAGTAAGGCTAAGGCAAGGCAGAGAGGAAGAGGTAACCTTTTCATCTGAAAATCCCTTAGAGGTTGCGAAAGGCTGGGTTGAGAAGGGAGCAAAGGTTTTGCATGTCATAGACTTGGATGGAGCTTTTCAAGGAAAGCTTAGGCATGAGGAAATAATTCGCAGCATAATCTCGCTCGGAGTCGAGGTCCAGGTTGGGGGAGGAATTAGAGACTTCGAAGTTGCGGAGAGATTGCTAAGGCTTGGAGCCAAACGAGTTATCTTTGGAACTTTGGCAATCGAGAGAATAGAAGAGGTGAAGGAGTTCGCAGAAAAATGGAAAAACAGAGTGATGATTGCGCTCGATGCAAAAAAGGGAAAGGTCGCGGTGAGGGGTTGGAAAGAGGAGAGCTCTTTAACCCCGATGGAAGTTGCGAAGATGTACGAAGATTCCGAAATCCTTTTTCTTTACACGAACGTAGACGTCGAGGGGCTTTTAATGGGAATAGAAAAAGAGAAGCTCGAGTTTCTAAGGAATCTAAAGCGTCCTTTTCACGTCGCTGGTGGAATTTCGTCGCTCGAAGACATAGCGTTCATAAAGAGCCTTGGGGCAAGTGGTGCGATCTTGGGTTCAGCGCTATACATGGGAAAGATTAAATTCGAGTCCGCGCTAAGACTTGAGTCATGAAAAGGGTGAGCAGAAAAACTGAGGAAACAGAAGTCTTGGCAACTTTTGATGCTGAGAAAACAGAGATAAACACGGGAATTTACTTCTTCGACCACATGCTTCAAACGATTGCGAAGATATCTGGTTACAAGATTGAAGTGATGGCAAAGGGGAGAGACGAGCACCATGTAGTCGAAGACGTTGCAATATGCTTGGGAAAGAGCATTTCGGAGTTAGAGAAAAAAGGTTTGGAGAGGTTTGGATCCGCAATTGTTCCAATGGACGAATCCTTGGCAACCTGTGCCATCGACTTCAGCGGGAGGGGAGTTTTTGTATTTGAAGGAGATCTCAAGGACAGTGGGATAAAAGCGGAAGACTTTTTACACTTCTTCGACACGCTTTGCAGAAATTCTGGGCTCAACGTTCACATGTCGGTGAAGGGGAAGAACTCGCACCACATGATGGAAGCTTGTTGCAAAGCCTTCGCGTTGGCGCTGAAACAGGCTTTGAAGAAGAGTGGCAGTGAATACAAGAGTGCGAAGGGTGTCTTAGATTGATAGTCTGTGAAAGTATTAGCAAGAGATTTGGCGATTCCTTTGCCTTGAGAAACGTATCTCTGAGTTTCGAAAAGAGTATTGCTATCCTTGGCTACAACGGCGCGGGAAAAAGCACACTCGCAAAGATAATAGCGGGAATTACAAAGCCAACTCAAGGAAAAGTTAGTGTTTTCGGTAAGGATCCATCGAAAGACGTGAGCACGAGAAAAAAAATTGGAATCGTTACCCATAACCCCATGGTTTACAAAGAGCTGAGCGTCGAAGAGAATCTGCGGTTTTTTGCGAAGCTCTACGGAATCAAAGATTGGGGTTGGGTCGTTGAAGAGCTCAAGCTAAGGGATAAGTTGAACCGCAAAGTCTTCGAGCTGTCAAGGGGTTATTTGCAAAGAGTCGCAGTTGCCAAGGCGTTCATGATAAAGCCAAAGCTTCTTGTATTAGACGAGCCATTCTCGGCGCTTGACTTAGAGGGAAAAGAGATACTCTGGGCTATGATAAAAGATTACGAGGGCTCAATGGTTTTCTCGAGTCACAACCTGAACGACGTGAAGTTCTGCGAAAAGTTCGGAGTTCTGGAAAAGGGCGAGATCGTTTACCTCGGGAAAGACTACGATGAGGCGATCAAGGTTCTTCGTGGAATTGGTGAAGAAGGATCTAAAGATCGAGATTAGAAGCAAGGCTGGCTTGAACAACGCAATCCTATTCGCATTCGCCACCGCTTTTTTGTTTAGCTTGTCAATCGACGCAGAGAAGTTCTTTGCCCCGATCTTAGTTCTCGTAACCCTCTTCTCCTCGATCCTCGCTTGCTCAGCCACAGTGATAAGGGAGTATGAGTTTGAAACAATGGAAGCCCTAAGAGCTTCGCTAAGCCCTGAGGAGATAATGATCTCGAAGATATTCTCGAATTTTTTGATCGTTCTCTTTCTCGTCTTCATAGTAACTCCAATCTGCTACGCGCTTTTTAACTTAAAGGGGAACTTCGCCCTTCTTCTTCTATCGCTTTCAATCGTTGCTTTTCCGATTTCAAGCGCTGTTACTCTTCTCTCTCCAATTTCTGCATTCGCAAAAGTAAAAGAGGCTTTTTTACCCGCAATGCTCTTTCCAATAATCTTTCCTTCGATTCTCCCTGGAATAAAGCTCCTAAACCTTGCTTACAACAACGTTTTCGACACCCTAAGCGCGGTTTTCTTGCTATCCTACACTGGAGTGATCGCGACGCTTTCTCTAATGCTTTCGGAGCACTTGCTCTAATAAAATTTTTATTGCCAAGTTCAAGTTAACTTCATGAAGCAAAGGGTCAGCGAAGCTTATCGCCTCCTGCATCCGAGACCGGTTGTTTTGATTTGCGCCGGAGAAAAACCGAACGTTATGGCTTGTAGCTGGATAACCCCGGTTAGCGACGAGCCATTTATGGTTGCGGTTGCGATTTGGAAGGAGAACTACACGTTCAAGCTAATAGAAGAAAAGGGGGAGTTCACAGTGAACGTTCCCCAGCCTGAACTACTTGAAGCAGTCTGGACAGCGGGAACGAAGAGCGGTAAAGACGTCGATAAGATAGAGATCTGCAATCTGAAGATCAGAAGGGCGAAGAACGTGAACGCGTATGTGATAGAAGATTGCGTCGCAAATCTCGAGTGTGTCGTGAAAGAAAGAGTTTTTGCTGGAGAGCACGTGGTTTACATAGCAGAAGTCGTCGACGCTTATGCAGAGGGATTTGAAAAGATCTGGAAAAGAAAGATATTATTACACCTCGGCGGAAGAGATTTCGTGACCTTTGGTGAACCCTTCAGACCAAAAAATTGATTAGAATCTTGAAAGCAAAAAGGCTCCGTAGAAAAATGCAACGAGCGCGATCACTGAAATTACCGCGTTAACAACCTTCTTTCTCCTCATTCCACCATCGGTGTCGAGTATTATTGCCCTTAGCCCGTTAAAAGCATGGAAAGTGACAAAGAGCAGTAGGAAGAAATAGAAGACCTTGTATTCAAAGCTTCCGAGCCTTGAAACTGCGTTTTCGTAGCTAAGCATTTCGTGATTCGCATGAGTCGTGAGAAAGTGAGCGGTTATGAGAAAAACCATCGCGATTCCCGTCAAAGCTTGAAAAATCCACGCAATTGGCTCAAAACCTCGCATTTCAATCACCCAACGCTGTGTAAAGGATGTAGCTACCCAAAACCCATCCCAGGATCGTAAGCACCACGAGAACTGCAAGAATTGGTTTTCGCTTTTCATGCGCAAAACCGAGCTCGTGAACAACTATTCTCAACCCGTTCAATCCATGAAAGATTCCACAAAGGATCAGCAGTGAATCGAAGACGAAGAACTGCTTTGAAACCGTCAAAGAAGTCAGGGACTCGTACAACTCCTTGCTCTGGAGCGAAGTCAAATAGACCAAGTGAAGGCAAAGGTATAGTAGCAAAACAACGCCGGTTATCCTCTGAAGCATGAAAGCAATGCCAAACGGGGATCTGTACTTGAACCAAGATAAAATGCCCATGGGATCACCTCAGCAAAGATCTACGCAGAAGCTGGATGGCTTTTGCTGGCTCAATTTGCTTTGGGCAGACTTCACTGCATTCCATCGCAGAGTGGCAACGCCATACGCCGACGCTATCGGAAACGATCTTGAGCCTCTCCTCTTTCCCATTGTCCCTGCTGTCCTCGTTAAACCTGTAAGCTGAAACAAGGGCTGCGGGTCCAAGGTAACCATTAAGAGTTGCAGAAGCGGGACAAACTGAAGCACAGGCTCCGCACTTGATGCAGAGGGAAAAGACGTAGTAGCGACTCAATTCCTTGGGGGTTTGCAACCACTCAACTGGGTTCTCGTAGTCAGCCTCTGCGATCAAGTAAGGCTTCACTTTCTTGTGCTTCGCGAAGAAGCCTTCGAATTCTGTGACGAGATCCCTTATGACTTTGAAGTTGTCGATCGGTTCCACCTTGATCTCCTTTTTGAACTTTGAGATCTGCGTTTCGCATGCAAGGCGAGGTTTGCCATTTATCTTCACAGCACAGCTCCCGCAGATGCCCATTCTGCAAGAGGCGCGAAATGCAAGCGTTGGATCAAGGTTTTCTCTAACATAGAAGAGTGCATCTAAAACAGTCATCCCCCGCTTCACCGGAACTTCGAAACTCTGCCAATAGCTTTTTTCGTCAAAACGCCTAATCAAAAGCCTCATACTCAACACCATCAATACTTTCTCTCCACGGGTTTCCACTTGGTTATCGTCACCGGAATGTATTCGAACCTTGGACCTTCGCTCGTGTAGTAAGCCAAGCTGTGCACAAGCCACTTCTCGTCGTTTCTCGCTGGATAATCGAATCTATAATGAGCTCCTCTGCTCTCCGTTCTGAGTAAAGCACCGATTGCTACGACCTCAGCTAAATCGAGAAGATAACCGATTTCCAACGTTGAGAGTAAAGCGACGTTGAACTTTCTCGTAGTATCGGAGATTGCAACCTTCGCAAACCTCTCCTTGAGCTCTTCGATTTTCTTGACCGCAGTCTTCAGCCCGTTCTCGTCTCTGAAGATCCACAGATACTTGTCCATAGTTTCGTTCAGCTCCTTCTTTATCGCATGCGGATTCTCGTCACCTCTTCCGAATTTGTCAAAGAGCCTTTTTTCTTCTTCTTTCACGAATTCTGAGCTTATTTTCGTTTCCTTAGCGTTTTCAACGTATTTAAGTGCCATTTCTCCTGCAACTTTTCCAAAAACGAGACACTCTACTGTCGAGTTGCTTCCAAGTCTATTCGCTCCATGAACACTTACGCAAGCGCATTCACCGACTGCAAACAAACCCTTAACTGGCGTTTCAGTGAACATGTTCGTGTGAATTCCGCCCATCGTGTAGTGCTGAACCGGCTTAACTGGAATCGGCTCCTCGACTGGGTCAACGTCCGCGAACTTTATCGCAGCTTCCCTTATCATCGGCAACCTCTCTTCGATCTTCTCTTCACCGAGGTGCGTGAGATCTAAAGCCAAGTATGGTCCGTGCTCGCCCTCGAAGGCTCTACCCTCCATTATCTCTCTCCACATCGCCCTCGCAACAACATCCCTTGGGGCAAGCTCCATCTTCTCTGGCGCATACTTCTTCATGAACCTATCTCCGTCCTTGTTTCTGAGGTATCCTCCTTCTCCTCTGCAAGCTTCTGTCATCAGAATTCCAGAGGGCACGAGACCAGTCGGATGAAACTGCATGAACTCCATGTCCTTCAAAGGAACACCGCAACGATAAGCTATTGCAATTCCGTCGCCTGTTACCTGGTGGCTGTAGGTGGTGAATCCGTAAAGTCTTCCAGCTCCACCGGTTGCGAGAATCACAGCTTTTGCCTTGAAAAACTCGAGTTCACCTGTTTTCAGCTTTATAGTAGCGATTCCTTGCACTCTACCATCCTCGATTGCGACGTTCGTGAGGAAATATTCGCTGAAGAACTCTACGTTCTCGTACTTGAGCAATCGCTCGTAGAGTGTGTGAACCTCATGGAAACCAGTTCTATCCGCAGCGAAAACAGTTCTGTTTACGCTGTGTCCACCAAAAGCGCGTTGAGCAATTGTTCCATCCGGATTCCTGCTCCAAGGACATCCCCAGTTCTCAAGCCTAAGAATTTCCTTCGGGCATTCATGAACAAAGTACTCGACAGCATCTTGGTCTGCGAGAAAATCCGAACCCTTCACTGTATCCCATGCATGAAGATCGAAGCTATCTTCTTTTCGCAAAACTGCTGCGCTTCCTCCTTCTGCACAAACGCTGTGGCATCTTATTGGATAAGTTTTTGCAATCACCGCAATGGAGACTTTTCTACTCTTCTCCGCAATCGCAACCGCTGAACGCATTCC
>CALIUJ010000108.1 GCA_938048785.1 uncultured Archaeoglobaceae archaeon
AGAAATGAGACTACCAAACTGGTGGGAAGTCACAATACCGCATAGAGACATCGTAGAAGGACGCATGAGCCTAGATGTCTTCGCCGCAGACCTCGGAGATGTCGTATACGGTAACGCTCCAATCGAATACAAAGATGCGAGAACGTTTTTTCAAAGAACTTACCTTACGAATGGATTGAAGAAGTTGCTCGAGAACGTGCTTCTCCGTTTGAACAAAGTTAGAGGAGATCCCGTGATACAAATTCAAACGCCATTCGGTGGTGGTAAAACTCATTCTCTCTTGGCATTGTATCACATAGTAAAAAACTGGGAAGATGTGAAGCATCTCGACTTCGTTTCAGAGCTACCAACACCACCAAAAGATGCGAAAGTCGTGGTTTTCGTCGGAACACACGCGGACGCGGTAAAGGGGAGGACGCCTTGGGGAGAGATTGCCTACCAGCTTGGAAGATACGAAGTCGTCAGAGAACATGATGAAAAACGAAGATGCCCTGGAAAGGATAAACTACACGAAATCTTTGGAAAAGATCCGGTTTTGATACTGATAGACGAGCTCGTGGAATACGTTGTTAAAGCAAAGGACTTTGAGGAGCAGGTCTACGCGTTTTCACACGAGCTGGTAGAGGTTGCGAAGGCGAAGGAGAACTGCTGTCTCGTATGCACACTTCCCTCGAGCGCTCCTTATGGCGAAGCTGGAGAAATAGCACTCAAACAACTGCAGAAGATATACGGTAAGGTTGAGGTTCTCTACACGCCGGTGGATGAAGAAGTCGAGATCTACGAAGTCGTTCGAAAGCGATTGTTCGAAGACATCGGAGAAGAGAAAGTGAGAAAAAACGTCGCTCAATGGTATTTTGAACTCTACCAAAAGCTCGGAGAAGACGTTCCGCATGAGGTAAGAGAAATAGCTTATAGGGGTAAGATAGAAAGAGCCTATCCATTCCACCCAGAGCTCATAGACGTTCTCTACAAGCAATGGGGCTCTTATCCGACTTTTCAGAGGACGAGAGGAGTCCTTAGGCTTTTAGCTTTGATCATATCGGATTTATACAATAGAAAGATAGTTTCTCCGCTCATTCAGTCTTCTCTCGTGAACTTGGAAAATAAAGCGATAGAGGGGGAGTTTATAAAGCACATAGGAAATGAATACAGAAGCGTCGTCGCTGCAGACATCGCTGGAAGGGATGCAAAAGCTCAAAGAATAGACAGAGAAATGGGTAGCGAATACGAGAAGTATGGGATCGCATCAGGGATAGCGACGAGCATATTCCTATACTCATTCAGTGGAGCGGATAAGAAAGGTGTTACCTTGCCAAGGCTTCGTGTTGCGATCCTCAGAGAAGGGATCCCGCCTACGATCGTCGGCGATGCACTGGCGAAGCTTGAGGAAGAGCTCTACTATCTGCACTCCGAGAGGAAGGAATACGTTTTCAAGACCCAGCCAAACCTGAACCGCATAATCGTGGACAGAGAAGAGATAATTTCAAACGAAAAGATCCAAGGAGAACTCAAAAAATACATCCAACAAAACGCAGGCAAAGCCTTCGAGATCTACCTATGGCCCGAAAGCTCCTCGGATGTGCCAGACAACAAAAATCTGAAGCTCGTAATTCTCTCTCCAGAGCTCCCCTATGGAGACAAGAGGACGGATGAGTTCGTTGCCGAGCTTTTTGAAAAGTTTGGCATTGGCTTTAGGGTATACAAGAACACACTCTTCGTCATAGCGATGCAGGGTGACCAATACTTCGCCCTCCAAAAATCCCTGCGAAATCTCTTAGCCCTCTTAGATGTCCAGAGCGATGACAGCATAATCAAGAGCATCACAAAGGAGTCAAGAGATGAACTGAAAAAGAGAATAAAGAGTGAAGAAGAGAACATTCCCTTTAGGATTCTCAGCACATACAGACACCTTGCGTCACTGGAGGTCGGAATAAAATGGGAAGACTTGGGCATACCAACAGTCGGTAGTGTCGAAAAAATCTCCGACAGAGTTAAGCGGTTTTTAAAAGACCGAGAAAAGATTCTCTCCCGCCTTACTGCGAAGTATATCGTTGAAAAAAATGTTCGCAAAGGATGAAAAAGAGAAGGCGATAAACGAGATCTACGAGCTCTTCCTAAAAACTCCTGGATTGCCGATTCCAGAAAGCGAACATGTCTTGATCAATGCTGTGAAAGAGGGCGTGAAAAACGGGATTGTAGGGCTTAAGAAAGGCGAGAGGATCTACTACAAGCAAGACGTCGAGCCGACCATGGATTCGATCGTCTTGCGTAGAGAGGTAGCGGAAGAGATCTTAAGGGAGATAGAAGCGAAAGAGAAGACAGAGGAGAGAGTAGAGCAGAAATGGGAGAAAGCAGAAACAAGAGTCGAGGAAAAAGAAAAGGTTAAACCAGTGGAACCAGAACGAATAGGTGAGAAAAAGAAGGTAAAAAGGGTCTTGTTAGAGGCAGAAGTCTCCTGGGACAAGCTCTCTCCGATAATCAGCGGTGTGCTCTCACCGCTCAAAGACAAGGGCTCGTTGAAGGTGGTCATCAAAGTCGACGCAGAATCGAAGGAGGGTTTCGACGAGCTAACGTTGAATAGCAAGGTAAGGGAGACGCTCAAACAGATAAACGCAAAGATACTGAGTTGGGTAGAAGAATAAAGGGGAGATCTGAAATCATGGCTTCCATCTGCTCAGCATATAACTGCTGAGTGTTACGCTTATCGAGCTCAAAGCCATCGCCAGAGCTGACATCTCTGGTTTTAGCGTTAAACCAATAGAAGCTAAGGCGCCCGCCGCTATCGGGACTAAGGTCAAGTTGTACACAAACGCCCAGAAAAGGTTGAATCGTATTCTTCTATCCACCTTTTTTGCTATCTTCAACACAACCGGGATCTTTCTTAAGTCCGCTTGCACCAAAACGATGTCCCCGGCTTCCTTGCTCAAGTCAGCTCCAGTGCTCATAGCTACACCGACGTCCGCCTTCGATAGGCTTGGAGCATCGTTAACACCATCACCAGCCATTAGAACTCTAAAGCCCTTTTTTTGCAATCCCCTTATGACATAACTTTTCTCCTCTGGATCCAATTCTGCGTAGACTTCTTCAATTCCAACCTTATTTGCGACAGCCTTTGCGGTTTCAAGTCTATCTCCGGTCAACATTATGACTTTCAATCCGAGCTTCTTTAGCTCACTTATCGCTTCTACGGCATCATCTTTAACCTTGTCCGCTATGCCTAGGATGCCAACAAATTCCGAAGATCTCGAAACGTATACTACGGTAACTCCCTCTTTTGAGAGTTTCGAAACCTCCTCGCTTACTCGGTTTACGTCGATCCCGAATTCCTTCATCAGCTTTGCATTTCCCACGCGGATCGTTTCACCTTTGAACTCTGCAACAACCCCCATGCCAACAATTGGCTCAAATTTCTCCGGATCTTCAACACCTAAGCCAACTCTGGCTTTGTATTCTTCTACTATAGCCCTGGCTATCGGATGTTCGCTCCATTTCTCAGCAATAGCTGTCAATTTCAAAACATCCAATTCGCTGTAATTCGAAGCTGGCAATACGAAAGCGACGCCTGGCTTTCCAAGGGTTATGGTCCCGGTCTTATCAAGGGCTACAACGTCGATCTTTCCAGCTTTTTCGAGAGCTACGACGTTTCTAACCACTATTCCCTCACGAGTTGCAACGCTGATTCCAGCAACCACAGCGGTTGGGGTTGCAAGACCCAAAGCGCATGGACATGCTACTAAGAGGACCGAAGCCATGAAAACGAGCGAAGTCTCCAAACTTGCCCCCAAAATCGTATACCATGTTGCGAACGTAACCAAAGCTACTGTTATCATTATCCACGTGAACAACCCAGCCACTCTATCGACGACCCTCTGTATTCCGAGCTTTCCAACCTGAGCTTGGGCAA
Organism: uncultured Archaeoglobaceae archaeon; assembly: GCA_938048785.1. GTDB lineage: Archaea > Halobacteriota > Archaeoglobi > Archaeoglobales > Archaeoglobaceae > WYZ-LMO2. The sequence goes on from CALIUJ010000108.1 coordinate 3,905, forward strand.
CAAGCTTTGATATCTGGGCTAAGGTTGTTCCACTTCCAACTCTTGTTGCGATCACATGAAGCCATCCGTTCGTAACGATTGAACCAGCGTAAACAACGTTCCCTTCTGCTTTCTCTTTGGGTATAGGTTCTCCGGTAAAGGTGCTTTCGTCAACGTAAGCTTTACCTTTCAACACTATTCCATCGACTGGGATCTTTTCACCTTGTCTCACCACAACGGTGTCACCGACTTTCACATCCGCAACGTTAACTCTCGTCTCTTTCCCTTCAATTAAAACGCTTGCCTCCTTGGGTTGAATTTCCAGGAGTTTCTTAACCTCTTCCCCTGCTCCATGCTTTACTTTCGCTTCGATATACCTACCAGCGAGCACGAAGGCGATTATAAAGACAGAGGCTTCGTAGTGAACGTCTCCTTTCACGAGTCCAAGGGTTACTGCGACGCTGTAAACGTATATTGAGCCAGTGCCCAACGCAACGAGTGTATCCATGTTGGCAACACCGTTTTTCAAAGCCCTATAGGCGCCGATGAAGAATCTCCTCCCCGGTATGAAGAGGACTAAAGTCGCTCCAAGGAAACCGGAGACGATGTAAAATTCTTCAGGAAAAGATCGAAAGCTCATGTGGTCTAAGAAAAGAATTAGCAACACAAAACCAATTGCCAACGATGCGATAGACCATTTGAGCATGGATGAAAGCTCTAACTTGCTTAGATCTTCTAACTTGGCTTCCGAAGCCATCATGGCTTTGTATCCCGATTTCTTCAAAACCGTCAAGATGTCTTCAACGCTCAGGGTCTCGGGATTGAAATACGCTATGAGCATCTTGTTCAAATGGGATGCGTTCACGTCTATGATTCCACGCAGGGCGCGAAGCTTGGACTCAACTATGGATTCGTCCTCTATGGAAACCATGTTTTCAACGCTGATCGTAACTTCCATCTTGTGAACGTCGTAACCAGCGTTCCTGATCGCCTTAACTATTTCCCTAAGATGGACTTTGGTCGGATCGTAAGATATGAATGCCTCGTTCAAGGCTAAGTTGACTTGAGCTTCTATTACACCATTTAGGCTTTTAACAGCTCTTTCGATCGCCAAAACACAAGAAGCGCAGTGCATTCCTATGATCTTCAACTTCTCGGTAAACTTTTCCACCACGTTGATCACAAAACCTTGGGTTTGAAAAATACTGTGGGTTTGTGATGCGTCGAGGAACTACTTTAACATTCGAATCCTCGAGGTGTTCAAGTTGTAAAGCTCGAGGTTATGCAAAGCATTTATTAGCTCCAATCTGAAAGTTGCAGGATTTCTCCCGGATTTTATTTCCGCAACCTCACCTGCTGTTTTGAAAACCAACGAAGCTTTTAGAGATGCGTTGAAATGATCCACGTCGATCGCAACAAAGGATGCAAGCACTGAACCAAGCATGCAACCTGTTCCGGTGGTGTATTTGAAGAGCTCCGAGCCACCGTCAACAGATGCGAGCTTTCCCTTTCCAGCAACGTAGTCGACTTTTCCCGTAGCCATTGCAACGATATCGTATTCTTCCGATAGCTTTTCCAAGGGTTCGAACGTCTCTTCTACGAGTGAATCTACTCCTTTAACTAAACCTCCAAGACCAGCAAGAGCCATCATCTCTCCAGCGTTTCCCTTGACGACGCTAACGGAACCAGTTTCCAGTATTTTCTTTGAAGTCTCGGTTCTTAGCCTTGAAGCACCCGCTCCCACTGGGTCTAAAAGCAAGGGTTTTGAATACTTTCCCGCTATGTCAGCAAGTCGTAGCATCGACTCGATCCAAGATCTGTCGAGCGTTCCAATGTTGATGTATATCGCATCCGCTATCGAAGCCAGATCTTCGAGCTCTTCTACTGCATGAGCCATTATAGGAGATGCTCCTATAGCCAACGTAGC
>CALIUJ010000109.1 GCA_938048785.1 uncultured Archaeoglobaceae archaeon
GTTTTAAGTAAAGGTCTAAGAAAGTTGATATGCTCACGAGCTACGCATCCAAGGTTCTCGACTCGTTTGAGTCGTTGATGAAAATGCTTGAGAACGAAAACGGCAACCTCGTGATCTACGATGATCCTTTAAAGCTCGTCATAAAAAGGGAAAGGGTCGAGTTCTACGTTGATGGAGAGTTTCACGGTTTCGTGGACAGAAATTCAGCAGAGCTTAGCGATCTCGTAATCGTGGAGGCGGAGATGTGGCTTAAAGCTTTGGCAAATTTGCACTTCAAGAGATTCAGTTTGAGGAAGTGATATGGATCTCCCACCTTTTCGTCCACCGAGCGAGGCTTTTAGCTATCTTATTCGCGTCGTTCGTGGTTGTAACTGGAACAGATGTGCATTCTGTTCAATGTATAAAAACCTGAAATTTGAGCAAAGACCGAAGGAAGAGATATTTAGAGATATCGATGAGATCCCAAAGTTCTTTCCAAGATCGAAGTCCGCCTTTCTTGGTGATTCAAATCCGCTAATTCACAAAGACATCGTTGAAATCGTTCGCTATCTGAAAAACAATAGACCCGAGGTTGAGAGGATAACTGCATATGCGAGAATCAAAACCATTGCAAACATGCGGGAAGAGAAGCTGAGGGAACTGAAATCCGCGGGACTTACGAGATTGCACATGGGTCTTGAGAGTGGTGATGAAGAAGTCTTGAAAAAAGTCAGTAAGGGGATAACACCAAGGGATGCGATCGAAGCTGGTAAAAAAGCTGGAAAGTTTTTCGAGACGACTTACTACGTTATCACGGGTCTTGGGGGAGTTGAAAGGAGCAAAGAACACGCTGAGAACACTGCAAAGGTGATAAACGAAGCGAAACCGACGTTTGTTAGGATAAGAAATCTCACGATAACTAATCCAGAGATGCAGAGAATTTTGGAGCCTTTGAACGCAGAGCAACAGCTCGAAGAGTTGCGAAATCTCTTGTCGGGGATAAAGGTCGAGACTTACTTCACATGCGACCATGTTTCGAATTACATCTTCACAGATCGCGGTTTGGTCTTTAGAGGAGTTCACGGCAGGATTCCGGAGGAAAAGGAAGAGATGCTCAAGAGCATCGAAGATACTCTCGAAACTATCAAAGCACTGAGAAAGGCTGGAATGAAGGTTTTGACGAGCAACGATATGTTCAGGCTTGGTCTTATAACATTGTAACTCTTTCTTAAGGATGGATTTGAGTTAACGGGAAATCATGCTAAACCTAAGCAAGAACGCAAGCTTAAAATAGGTGCATGTGTATATGTTACGAATGTGAAAGCACTGATGAAGGGCGACGAGCTCGTAGCTGAACTCGTCTCGAGGGTTGCGGGGGAAATTGGTGCAATTCTTTATTCTCTCGGTATAAAAGACGAGTTCACAGACGATCAATTGGCTCTTGAGCTTGGCATCGAGATCAACGAAATACGGAGAGCTTTGTTCGCAATGTACGAAGTCGGTCTCGCGGAATATAGGAGAAAGAAAGACGATGAAACGGGATGGATGGAGTATTATTGGAAGATAAGATACGATAGAGCAAAACTCGTGCTGAGAAAAGAGCTTGAAAAGACAAAGGAGAAGCTGGAGAAAAAACTCGAGACCGAGAGTGAGGAGATTTACTACGTTTGTCCAAACGTGTGCGTCAAGGTTAGCTACGATGAAGCGATAGCAATGAACTTCCTCTGCCCTAAATGTGGTTCAAGAATCGAGTTTCTCGACAGCAGTCGCGCGGTTGAGAAGGTCAAAGAGGAAATTGAGAACATCGAAAAGATATTAGCAAGTCTTTGAACATTGCCTTAGAATTTCTTCTCGAATCTTTCTACCAGCTACTATACTCTTTTCGAGAACTTCTTCAAACAGGGATTCGTTTAGCAAGTAGTCTCCGCTCTTCTGGATTGCAACAACTTCGTCGTTTCTGCCAACGCTTATCGTTATCGTCTTATCGCCTACGCTCATCTCATCTCGTGATGGATCGATGAGAAACTTTTCGCCGATGATCAGCGATGTAACGCTAACAGGAATATCGTTTATGGGCAACTTGAAGTCTTCTCCGACCCCAAACCTACTCGCAGGAACTTTTGCATCGAGTAGAGCACATATCGAAGCTATTGCAGATGCGTCAAGCAAATTACCATCGTCGTCGAGCGCGTGGATGTCGACGAAGATTATCCAAACCTTCTTCCCCTCTTCGATGCACAACTTCGAAAGATCGACCGCTTCGCTTTCCCTTATTCCGCGATCAACAACTCTCGCAAGTTCAACGGAGTTCTCATCTGGCGGACCTGGCTCAAAGGTTGGTGAAGCCAACGGAACGAGTTCTGCGTTCACTATTATAACCCCCTTGTCTGGCGTATCTGGAAAAGGCTCTCCTGGTTGCATTTTTACGCCTACCACGACTTGTGTGTTACCAAGCTTGACGAGCGCGGACCCTTCGGCTTTCTCTATCAAACCAGTCTTTATCTCAACTTTCCTAAACTCATCGAACTTTCTACCATCTATTCTCTCTCCTTCTCTGAGCTTTGAAAGAACGTAGTCTTTCTTAACCTCTGAGAGAATGTCCTCAGTCATTCTCTTCCTCCTCCAAGAACCTCTTCATTATCGCCTCCCTTTGGAGTTGGTAAATCTCCATCGCCCCCTTCTTTGCGAGCTTCATCGCCTCTTTTATCTCCTCTTTTGTCATTCTACCGTCCATCTGGAGCAAGGCTATCGACTCGATTTTTCCACCGCGAATTAAGAATGCGAAAGGCATGTCCGCTTCACCAAAGTTGTCCTCTTCCTTCATTGGATCGAGCACCAACGTGCCATCTACTTTTGCAACCGCAACAGACGTGAGAATCCCCTTTATCGGAATTCCCGCATCAACTAAAGCAACGCTCGCAGCGTTTATACATGCAGTTCTACTCCCCGCATCCGCCTGAAGAACTTCGACGAAGATGTCTATGACACTCCTTGGAAAAAGCTCCTTCATTATCACCGCTTCAAACGCTTCCTTGCTAACCTTCGATATCTCCACGCTTCTCCTGTCTGGTCCGGGACGTTTTCGCTCTTCAACGCTGAAGGGAGCCATGTTGTAGCGGTATCTCACCACCGCCTTCGTTGGATCCTGGATATGCCTCGGATGCGCCTCTCTTGGTCCGTAAACTGCTGCAACGACTCTATTCTTACCCATTTCTAAGTAGCAAGATCCATCTGCTCTTTTCAAGAAGTCTACCTCGATCCTGATAGGTCTAAGCTCGTCCGGTTTTCTACCATCAAGCCTTTTACCATCTACTATTAGTCTTTCAGGCTTGTGCATTTTTCCTCCCCTTTATGAATTCTGCAACCCTATCCGTTAAACCTTCCGTATGCGCTTCTTCTTCGATGAGATAAATAACTTCTTCCGCGATCGAAATCTTTTTCCTATCTCCATTTAGCCATATCAATCCATTTTGACCCACGATCATCTGGACATCCAACTCGCTCTTTATGAGCTTGATCATGCTTCCCTTTTTGCCTATGACCCTTGGAACCCTCGCAGGGTTTATTGCAACGATTCTTCCAAATCTTATCGCTCTGCATATCTTGTCCTTCATGGTAACCGTTACCTTCATCCTCGGATCTATGTTCACAACCTTCGCTATCACCGCATCGCCCATATCAAGGACATCGCTGATCTTCTTCCCCGGCTTTGTTTCTGGGTTTTCCATCGCGGGCAGAAAAGCTTGGTATGGGGAATTTATGTCGAGAGTCCAGCCATTTGCAGACACTTCTCTAACTATTCCTATCACCGTATCCCCCACCGAGGGCACGTATTTGCCCTTCAGTGGTATAACTCTTATAGAGTTCTCCGTTTCCTCAAAAAGCCCGAGTATTTTTGCGTAAACTTTATCTCCTTCAACGTAAGTGCCGTAGCCGGCAATTTTTGGATTGTTCGAAAGAAAATCTCCCGGAAGAACTATGCGTCTCATCCTATATTCTCTTCAAGACCTTTGTTAATGCCTCGCCTTTCGTCGTTCTTCCGAGCAAGTCCATTAGATCCCCGTACATACCTGTTGGTATCCTCATTACGCATATCCAACTTCCGTCTTTTTGCCACTCCTCCTTAATCACTCCTCCGAAGTTGTAAAGCGCAGAAATAGCTTTACCAGCGTATTCAGCTGGGACCTTTATCGCTATCTCCATCTCTTCGAACTTGAGTGGTAGAATTGGTTTCAAAGCTTTGACCACATCTTTTATCTGTGCTTCAACGGACTTGAAGATATCTATGTGTACCCTCGCCTCCTCTAAAGCCCTTTCAATCCTTGTAGGCGGATGTGGAGCACTTGTTCTCGGATCTATCGCGTTCTTACTTATGAAGGCGATTATCTGTCTTTTTTTTGCCTCGAGCATTTCTCTTCTTTGTTCTGCGGTTATCTGAACCTCCCCTTCAAGGATTATCTTCTTCGCTATCTCGCGTATATCCGTTGTTCCGAAGTTTTTCTGCAGTTCTTCAGCCGGAATCCTTTCCCCTTTTTTCGCGTTCTTGAAAACTTCTTCAACAGCCAATAGGTCGTCGAAGTTGACCTCTTTTCCCTCCTTCAGATCTCTCGCGAGGTAAGGGTCTACGAGGATCTCGAAGTCTGATCCGCCCTTTCGAAGTTTCGCAATGACAGCCTTCTCAAGGGATACCATATCATTTCTTCAACTCAGCCCTTATCCTCTCGTTCGCCTTATCTACGAACTTCTTAACTTCTTCAACGCTCATTTCCCTGTATACTCTCTCTTTTGTCTTAACGTAGCCTACTTCAACGTTTTCAGCTTGAACCTCGCCCTCGATGCTCTTGCCCATTGCAACCAATGCCAAGATCAAAGCCTCCTCAAAGGTCATGTTATCGCGATACTCTTTCTCGAAGAACTCCATCACGACGTTTCTGCCCATTCCTATTGCGGTTGCCTTGTATTCAAGCAGTGCTCCGCTTGGATCTGTCTCATATAGCTTTGGAACTGCATCAACGCCCGCGATGAGAAGTGAAACACCAAACGGGCGAACTCCTCCAAATTGGGTGAACTGCTGTTTGAAATCGCAAATCCTCTTTGCGAGCTCTTTGACCGTTATTGGTTCCTCGTAGGTCAGTCTATTTATCTGCGCTTCGATCCTTGCACGTTCGATCAAAATTCTCGCATCTGCTACTAATCCAGAGGTTGCAGCGCATATGTGTTCGTCGATTTTGTAGATCTTTTCTATGGTGTCTGATTCAAGCAGTCTGGAGCCCACTCTTCTATCCGCAACCAAGATGACTCCCTCATTTACCTTTATACCTATGGCGGTTGCACCCCTTTTGACAGCTTCTCTTGCATACTCAACTTGGAACAATCTTCCATCAGGGCTGAAAACTGTAATCGCCCTGTCGTAACCCATCTGCGGGAGATTCACGATACCACCTCCAATTTCTTTCTACACTTTTTGATGGTTCCACTAACTCCGAGTGTGATCAAAGCCACATCTTCTTCTCCGACCTTATCCATGAGCGTCATCGCGATCATAACCTTTTCTAAGGCTTCGAGTTTAGACGAAACAATCCCCTTTCTCCCATCGAATTCTTCGAGCTTGAATCCAGCGTCAAACGCTTCGGTTTCTCCGAACAACGAGATCAAGTTTTTCATCATCGCATCCCATAGCTCTCTCTCGTTTACGCTACTTTCAGATATAATCTTGAACGCAATATATCTTTTTCTACTTCTCATCGATGGTGGTAATTTCATGTTTAGCGACGAGTTTACTCTATGCGATTCCAAGTATTTCTCTGAAAGCCATGAGGACTGTTTCGATCTCCTCTTTGCTCAGCCCGTAGGTTGAGAGCTTGAAATTCTTTGTAAGTCCCGGTTTTATTCCGTGAATTTTTCGCTTTTTGAGCTCTCTGTATAGGAAGAATCTTCCATCCTTTGACTTCTTTGACAGCTCGTATAGATTTTCTGCGTGGAAGAACATGAGATCGTGGTTGTGTGGTTTATCGCCAAGCTGAATTATGCCCATTTCCTCCATCTTTGAGGAGAAGTATCGGGCTTTTTCTACCTCTTCATCCCATCTCTTCACCCTCTCCTTCACCGCGGGGAATGAAGCCATCATACTCACAATGCTCGCTCCCCTTGCTGTGCAACCAAGAAGTTCGAGCTCTTTGTTCTTGTATTTCGAAGACTTTCTTAAAACGATGCTTTCCCACTCCGAGCTCATTCCAAGAACTCCAATGGGTCCGCAGGAAGCCATCGATTTGTGTCCGCTACCAACGATGAAGTCAGCTCCAATATCTTTCAGCTTTATCGGCATTCTTCCGATCGCATAAGCTGCATTGACAAGCAATGGGACATCGTAGTCTTCGCAAATTTTCGTGATTTTCTTCACGTCTGGCAAGTTGCCGTAGTTTCCGTCTGGGTAAGTTATTAAAGCGAGCACGACTTCACCCTTCTTTTTCGTGTTTTCTACGATCTCCGCAAACTTCTCTGGGAGTATTTTGAACTCAGGATAGCCTGTGTTTGGAACTAATGCGATGTTCAATCTGGCTCTCTCAGCAGCTACGTAGCTCGAGTAGTGTGCGTTTGCATCCATCACAATCCATCCGTTCTCCTTGGCTAAGGAGTGCATGACCGCGAACTTCGCTTCTCTTGCTCCAGTCGTAACCCTTGCAACGTCGCAACCGATGAACTCTGGCAGAGTTTTATGGACAAAATCGTAGATCGGCGGAGTTTTTATCAAATCAAGCCTCCCAGCGGTGCAAAAATCGCAAACACTGTATCCGTCTCCCCATTCCAATAGCGCCATCTTTGCCTCTTCGGTTAACTTCCCCCCGGTTTGAAGAGGGTCGATGTTGATGAAACCCTTTGTCTGTCTTTCGAACATAACCCCATTAGCTTTGAGTATAAATTACTTCTTTCCGTTGAAAACAGGCAACCCAAAGGCTCGTCGCAACCCAAGCTTTCGCTCCACACTCCAAGTCTTAGCGACTTCGCTTCCTCTTCCGCTTTTCTTAGATCTTCTCCGTATTTCAGACTTTCAGTCAAGTAGGCATACGCAAGCCCCTCTTTTACCATGACAAGGTTCACAAAAGTTCCGTTTACGTAGACGTATCTTAGCAGTCTTCCGTATTTGTCTCTGTTTTTTGCATCCTTCTCCATTAGAACTTCTTTACCCATCACGAGTTCTTCTAACCTTTTTTTCGCATCACCGTAGAACTTTTGTCCTTTTTCAGGGGCGTTTATTCCGAGAAGACGAACTTTTTCACCACTTTCAATCCTTATCGTATCTCCATCGATGACTTCGACGACGAAAGCTTTTTCATAACTCTGCGTTGCGCAAAGAGACAGAAGAGATGCGAGGAGCAATGCAATAACAAACTTGCAACGCATATACAATCACTCTTGAACGTTGTTTGACCTAAAATCCTTTTTTAGAAATTCTCGAAGAAAAACAGTTCCATAACAACCCGCAGGGAGATAGAATTCAAAGAGACAGTCTTTAAATCTAAGATCTGTTATTTTCAATGGAATTTCTGCACTCCGGTAGGAACCGCTTGAGGAGAACTCCTTCTCATCTGTTTTGAAGCTCGAAATATCCAAGTTATCTTCTGCAAGAAACTCCTTTGCAACTTTGCACCAGCCATCAAGCTGGGTTTCGTAGCCTATCAGCGGAAGAGCGAGCGTCGCGTAGCCTTCTTTCATCAAAAAATCAACCCTCCTCTTGTTGATTCCAACCTTGCTGAAATCGGTAAAGCTGGGTTTTTTTGTCTTGTAGGTCACATAACAAGCCCAATCGTCTTCAAAAATGGTCTTAAGGGTTCCAAACTCTTCAATCCTCTTTGAAAGGAGTTTGTTGAAAAGATACGATTGATAAGCGTGAACGAACATCATCTTCAGCGTCTTTGGTAGCGATAGGAGTGCATCTTTCTCATCGTAGCCTTCTTTCAGTTTCTGGAGAAGTGTTCTTTCGTAAACGAGATGTTTTGGAAACTCTTTCAAGCCAAAGCTCGGATCTCTGCAATCCCAAAGTTCTCGTCTGATCCTTGTTATCTCCTCATTCTCGACCTCGCTTGGCTTAGCAACGTAGACCCAGAAAGCCTCCTTGAAGTCTTGCTGTAGGATGAGTTTTCCAACTTCGTGAGTGATAAATCGAGTTCCAAACCTTTGCTCACCAAAGAAATTCGGAATACCTTTTTCCTCGAGCTCAACTCTAATTTTGGCAAATCTCTCTCCATTTTTGCATCCGCGAACCGTTATCTTGAAAAAGTTTCCCAAGAGATCTCCAAGTCTTATTTCACGTCTTGAATACCCAAGGAAATCGATCTCCACGTCCTTAAGGCTCACTTTCTTTAGATCTTCCCCTTTTGCACCTTTTATCGAGAAATACTGCACGGTCACAGCTCTCTTGTCTTTCGTTCCCGCAAATGAAATCTTTTTTTGGCTCATCCTGAGCACTTTTGCCATCTGCTTGACGAGCCTTAGGGTGTCCCAGTTCTTTTTCGTCACTTTTACGATGCAGTAGTCCCCATCTCCAAGTTCGAGATCGATTACCTCTTCTACATAGAAGTCCTCGGGACTCCTCTTTATTTCCCCGCCCATCCCCGGGGTTTTTGTCAGGAAACACTTTATTCCGATGTCCACTTTTGCTAATAGGAAAACTTTTTAATATCTTTTTCCCCCACCTTTGTGTGGAAAAGACGATCCACGACCCAATCCACGGCGCTATAAGGGTTGAAGATGAAATTCTTCGCATAATCGACACTCCACAGTTTCAGAGATTGCGCTGGGTTAAACAACTCGGCTTTGCTAACCTCGTTTATCCTGGTGCAAATCACACGAGGTTTGAGCACAGCATTGGGACGATGCATTTGGCTAAGATCTTAGCTGAAAAGCTTAAACTTGGCGAAGAAGTTGTGATCTCCGCTCTTTTGCACGATATCGCTCATTTTCCATTTTCGCACAGTGGTGAAGGCTTGTTGAGGAATCACGCGATGAAACACGAAGACGTTGAGTTGGCAATAAAGGGAGAGTTGAGGGAAGTTATAAACGAGCTCGGTTTCAGCGTAAGGGAGATAAGGAGAATTGTGAGCGGTGAAGTCAGCTCTATCGTTTGTGGAGACGTCGACGTTGACAGGATGGACTATCTTGTCAGGGATGCGTATTACACCGGTGTTGCTTATGGAATCGTGGACTTGCCAAGGTTGATGGAGAAGATAAAGTTCTTGGACGGCGTAGTCGTTGAAGAGGGCGGAATAAGAGCGGTTGAATCTCTGCTGATCTCGCGCTTTTTGATGTATCCCTCCGTTTACTATCACCACGTATCCAGAATTGCGACAAAGATGTTCGAAAGAGCTATGGAGAGAGTTATTGAAAAAGGCGTAACTCTCGAGACTCTCTTGGAGATGAACGATTGCGAAGCGATGTGGTTGCTGAAGGAACACGAACCAGATTTTTATTCGATGATAAGAAATAGAAAGCTCTTCAAAAGAGCCGTTTACGTGGGCAGAGAAAGCGTGGATTTGAAGGAAATTTTGAAGATAAACGAAAGAAGAGCGGAAAAAAAGATTGCAGAAATGGCTGGTGTCGATGAGAGGTTCGTAATCGTCGACATTCCGAAGATCGAGGAATTCAGAGAATTTTCAATCCGTATTGATGTGAGTGGGAAGCTAAAAAGGATTGAAGAAGTTTCTTCGATTGTTAAAGCGCTGAGAAACTCTTGGCTCGAAACCTGGAGGCTTGGAGTTTATACAAAAAAGGAGTTCTTAGATGAAGTGAAAAAATGCGCTGTGGAATACTTTGGAATAGATAAGAGAGTTCAGACTCAGCTTTTCTAATCCTCCAATCTTCTTCTCACCGCTGGATCTCTTATCGCTATCTCTCTCAGCGCAGATTCAAAGCTATCCCCACCATGTATTCTCTCGCACAAATAGATCCCGGTTCTTCCGATCTCTTTCCTCCTCTCCAGAACCCTTATTCTTTCAAGAACTATGTCTATTGAAACTCCAAGAGTTTTCGCAACAACGCTTGGATGTATTTCGTGTATAGAAATCTCCTTGTGCCCATTCTCGGTTGGTAATATGAGCATCAATCTTTTGTCAACCCCGGGAACTCTTTTTTTCGCGAGAACTTCTTCATAACCAATACAACCGCCGAATCGATAGAAATCTATCTCTCTGTCTCTCATTTTTACAAGAGGGAAGCTGACAGTGGTCTCTTCATCGATTACGATTTCTCCTTTGATTACGTAGCTCGGAGTAGCTTGGACTATTCTTCTTTCAACGATCTCAATCCCATCAAGGGCGAGCTCGATGCGGAAAGATGGTAAAAGTTGAGGGATGAATATGTCCACATCGCTCTTTTCCTTCACATCTCCGCGGGCAATGCTACCGTAGATTATGCTTTGAATTCCTTGTTCAGCGAGCTTTTTCATAAGAACCTTAGCCTTCTCCCTCTTAGCGCTGAAAAGTTCCCACTTTTCCCTATCGTAAATTATCTCGACGCTCATTCCACAGTTTTGTCGATCCAATCTAAGAACTCTCTAAGACCCCTTTCAACTGAGAATGCGCATATACATGGCACAGTGTAGCTGTGGATACTCTTTACGAAATCTCTGAGCTCAGAAAACTTTTCCGACCTCGTTTTTACGATCATTCCATACTCCTCTGCACTCTGTATCTCGTTTTGCCACCAAAAGAACGACTTTATCGGGAAAATGTTTACGCAGGCTGCTAACTTCTTTTCGAGCAAAGCCCTTGCGATCTTTTCAGCCTCCTCCTTGGAACTTGCGGTTATGTATACAAAGGTATACATCCTCACACCTTTTTCTTAACCGTCACAATGTCTCCGAGCGTCGTTGTTGGCTGTGGAGCTTTTGAACCCTTTATTTCTGGAACGGACTCTCTCAGTCTTACTCCAAACAACTTTTCAAGTTTTTCAATTGTTTCTGGTTCAGGAGTAATTTCCGCGTTCTCTATCTTTTTTATAATCGACTCCTTTTCCTGAATCTTCTTCGCCAACTGCTCTTGACTCCAGCCTCGTTTCTCTCTCTCAATTCTGATTATCTGGTTAAAGTTTTCAACGAGCTCTTCTTTAAACTCTATCTTTGTTTGCGGTTTTTTCTTCTTGATCACAACCCTTATAGCAGAACTTTGCTTTGCAGTTGAAACGCTCTCGCTACCGTATTTTTTGCATGATGCACAAACGCTCAACTCACTTCCCTCGACAACAATTCTGTAGCCGGGAGCTTTGATTTCTTTTCCACATATCTCGCAGTTCATGGTCTCACCATACCAGCAATAAGTTCATATAGTTGAAGTGATATATAATTATTTGGAGGCTTCCGGGAGAGGTAGATTCGATGTCGGAAGATCTAAAGTTGCTGATGGAAAAGCTAAGGAAACTTGAGGAGGAGTATCAAAGGCTTAGGGAACTCTATAGAAGGCTTGAAGATGAAAAAAGATTCATCGAGAGTGAAAGGATAAGGTATGAAAGGGAAGTTAGAAGGCTGAAGAGCGAGATAGAAAGATTAAGATCACCCCCGTTACTCGTTGGCACGATTTCAGATGTGCTTGAGGATGGAAGAGTCGTTGTTAGAAGCTCTACTGGACCGAAGTTTGTTGTTTACACATCCCAATATATAAACCCAGATGAACTCAGACCCGGGACGAGGGTTGCGCTCAACCAGCAAACCCTCGCGGTTGTGAACATACTGCCATCTACAAAGGACCCAATGGTCTACGGTTTTGAAGTTGAAGAGAGACCAAACGTCACTTACGAAGAAATAGGGGGTCTTAGTCAGCAAATAGAAGAGATAAGGGAGGCAATAGAATTGCCAATGCTTAAACCGAACCTCTTTAAAGAAATCGGAATCGAGCCCCCGAAAGGGGTTCTACTCTATGGTCCTCCGGGCACTGGAAAGACTTTGCTTGCAAAAGCAGTCGCAAATCAAACAAAAGCAACCTTTATAAGAGTAGTTGGGAGCGAGTTCGTTCAAAAGTTCATCGGTGAAGGTGCGAGACTTGTGAGGGAAGTTTTCCAGCTTGCAAAGGAAAAAGCTCCATCTATAATATTCATCGACGAACTCGATGCGATCGCAGCGAGGAGAATAAGCAGTGACACGAGTGGCGACAGAGAGGTGCAGAGAACGATGATGCAACTGCTTGCAGAACTCGATGGTTTCGACGCAAGGGGAGACGTGAAGGTGATTGGAGCGACGAACCGCATAGACATCCTTGATCCCGCAATCCTGCGTCCCGGAAGGTTCGACAGAATAATAGAGGTCCCGAGACCGAGCTACGAGGGAAGGATACAGATTTTCAAGATACACTCCAAGAAGATGAAGCTCGCAAAGGATGTCGATTTCAACGAGTTGGCAAGGATTACCGAAGGAGCGACTGGTGCGGACATAAGGGCGATTTGCACCGAAGCTGGTATGTTTGCGATACGGGAGGATAGAATGGAAGTTAGAATGTTGGATTTCATGAAGGCTGTAGAGAAAGTGTTGAAGAGATCTCAACCCATAGCAGATCTCAAAGGAGTTATGTTCGTTTAACCCCGGAAGCCTCCACAACGACAATTTTTACGCCCCCGCCGGGAATCGAACCCGGGTCTGAGGCTCCGAAGGCCTCAAGGATGTCCGCTACCCCACGGGGGCTTCGAGATCCTTCGTGTCGCAATTTATTAACCTTTGGTTATGCTGGGAACTTTAGACTTCTTCCACGTAGAGCGAGATGATTTCTGTCGAAGTTTCACCCTTAGATCGATGATCGTTTAACACTTCAAAAGTTTTTTAAACGTTAGACCAACGTCTCTCTTTATGGACGTGTTGAAAAAAGTCGAAGAACTCATAGCTTTGGAGAAATTCGATGAAGCGTTTCAGGCGGTTCTCTCAGAAGCTCCGGACGATCTGAAACCCATGATAGAGAGATCTCTTACCCAACCAGAAGAGCTTAAAGAAATGGAGGGTTTTTGGAAAGACATTGCATTGCTCGTTCACTTTTCCAATTCTTCGAGCAAACTTTCGAGGGAGATAGACAACCAATCCCTTGTTTCTTGCGTTATCGCATCCATCAACGCTGTTAAATTGGCGAACAAACTTGGGATTAGATCGGTAACTCCAAAGATGATGCGAAACGCTGGGAGAGCCTTGGTCTTTATGAAAATGAGAGATCGTGCGGAAAGGATGCTGATCGAAGCCGAGAAGGTCTGTCTTGAGATTGGGAAGGAAGACGAACTCTTGGGTATCTACAACGACCTATCTGCTTTATACTTCGAGGGAGGAAATTATTCGGAGGCGAGAGAGAAGGTAGAAGCTGCGATAAAAATAGCCGAAAAAAGGGAAGATTATGAGGCGATAAACAGCTTTTCAATTGCTGCAGAAGTTTACTCAAAGCTCGGAGAATTCGAGAAAGCTGAACAGAATTACAAAAAAGCTGAAACCATGCTAAGGGGGCTCGTAGAAAAAGAGAGGTCGAGTAAGCTTGAGCTTGGAATTCTATTGAGCAACTATGCAAACTTCTGCAAGAGAATCGGCAAGTTCGATCTCGCTGAGAGAATGTTGCTCGAGTCTCTCGGAATTTTTGAAGAACTCGAAAAGTTGGACTTCTCCTTTGCCCAGTTTGTTGCAACGAATCTTCGGCATTTGGGTGATTTATACAGAGAAACAAAGAAATTCGATGAAGCGGAGAAGTTCTACTCTAAATCGAGAGAAAAGTTCAGAGAGATCCAGAGGAGGTGGGAAAGTTTTGGGAGCTGAGAAAAGAATTATATACTTTTTGTCTCCGTTATACATAATTAAAGCTGGGAGGGGATGGGTTTGAAATCGATCATAGAAGAAGCCCTTCTTAGGGCGGAGAGGGAAAAGAAGGGGAGGTTGGAGGGAAAACCTGCAGAAAACGTCGAGGATGAGATAATTCAGATGCTTCACGAGCTGAAAACAGTGATTAAGGTCATTGGCGTAGGTGGGGCGGGTTGCAACACTATCACAAGACTTTACGAGGAAGGAGTTGAGGGTGCGGAGCTAATAGCCATGAACACAGACGTTCAGCACCTTTACTACACAAAAGCTGGTAAAAGAGTTCTACTTGGAAAAAGAAGGACCCGAGGTCTTGGCGCTGGTAGTTTGCCACAGGTCGGTGAAGAGGCTGCGAGGGAGAGCGAGGAGGAGATCAAGAAGATCGTAGAGGGAAGCGACATGGTTTTCATAACCTGCGGTCTCGGTGGCGGAACTGGAACTGGTGCTGCGCCAATTGTTGCGGAAGCTGCACAAGAAGCGGGTGCTTTGACGATTGGCGTTGTAACATTTCCCTTCACAGCAGAGGGCAGTGTGAGAAGATCGAATGCTGAAGCAGGACTTGAGAGGTTGAAGGAAGTTACGGATACCGTAATAGTGATTCCAAACGACAGATTGCTTGAGGTTGTGCCCAACTATCCTATAAATCTCGCATTCAAGGTTGCGGATGAGATTCTGATGAGATCGGTTAAGGGGATAACGGAGCTGATAACGAAACCGGGTCTCGTGAACTTAGACTTCGCAGACGTGAAGACGATCATGGAAAAGGGAGGAGTTGCGATGATTGGCTTGGGAGAAGCGAGCGGAGAAGATAAAGCCCTTGAGTCGATCAGAAAAGCTTTGAAGAGCCCACTGCTGGATGTAGACATCACTGGAGCAAAGTCTGCGCTCGTGAACGTTACCGGCGGACCAGATATGACGGTCGAAGAAGCTGAGAGCATAGTGGAGGAAATATACACAAAGCTCGACGCTGATGCGAGGATAATCTGGGGTGCGATGGTAGATCCAGAGCTTGAAAACACGATAAGAACCCTTGTAATCATAACTGGGGTAAAAAGCCCACAAATATTTGGGAAAAAGGGCGCCCCCATAACCCAGAGGTTTGGTATAGACGTCGTCAAGTAAAGCTTAATAATCGCTCCTATAGCTGAGGATATGCTAAGATTAGAGGGAAGACTCAGAGAATACTACAACGTGCTGAAGATGGCAAAGAAGCCAAACTGGGAAGAGTTCTCGATGACCGCAAAGGTAGCGTTGGCAGTTATCTTTGTGGTTGGATTTGTTGGCTTTCTGATATACCTCTTGATGGAAGTTTTGCCAGGTGCTCTTAGATGAGATACACCGCTATTAAAACAACCGCAAATCAGGAAAGAACGGTTGCAAACCTTGTTGAACTTGCTGTGAAGAAACAGGGGCTTAAGGTTTACTCGATCTTAGCCCCGAAGGAGCTGAAGGGTTACATAATCTTGGAATCGGAAAACTTCGACGATGCCATAAGGGCAATAAAAGGAGTTCCACATGTGAAAGGAGTCGTGAAGAAGGAGGTGAGCTTTGCAGACATTCAGCACTACCTAACGCCGAAGAGAGCGGTTGAGCAGCTCAAAGAGGGTTATACGGTTGAGGTAACTGTCGGTCCCTTCAAGGGAGAGAGGGGGATTGTTAAGAGAGTTGACAGCACTAGGAATGAGATAACAATAGAACTCCTTGAAGCGGTTGTTCCGATTCCCGTAACTGTAAAAGCCGAAAACGTTAGAGTTGTTGACAAGAAGGAGGTGTAAAGATGAAGGAGGTTGAGGTTCTCGTTACCGGAGGACAAGCAACACCTGGACCACCTTTGGGGCCAGTCATAGGTCCTTTGGGGTTGAACGTGAAGCAAGTCGTGGACAAGATAAACGAGGCTACTAAGGAATACCTCGGATTGAACGTGCCAGTTAAAATAATAGTAAAGGAAGACAGGTCTTTCGAGATAAAGGTAGGGGTTCCACCAGTTTCTGCGCTGATCAAGAGAGAGTTAAAGCTTGAAAAAGGCTCTTCGAACCCAGGGAAGGATTTCGTGGGCAATATAAAGCTCGAGCAGTTGATAAAAATAGCGAAGCTAAAGAAGGAGAAATCGCTTTCGTATTCGATCAAGGGAGTCGTGAAAGAAGCACTGGGTGTCTGCGTTTCCATGGGAATAAAGGTCGACGGTAAAAATCCAAAGGAAGTGCTCAAAGAGATCGACGAAGGTAAAATAAAGATTCCAGAGGATTAGCTTAGATCACCACAGGCACAAAAAAGCTCCCTTAATGATGAAAGCAGATCTTCAAATCCAGTTTTTTTGACACTTGAAACCTTCAGCGTCCTGTATTTTATCGTGCTGTAGTCCAAGATTGGCGTGATTTTTTCCATCAACTCCGCTAAAACCCCAGTCTTGACTTTTAACTCTTTTAAAATCTCCTCGGTTCTCAAATCGCACAAATCAGTTTTCGAAAAAACCGCAATTGTTGGAATCGAGAGTCTAAGAGCAACAACGACGTTCTGCAAGATCGCAGATACGAAGTTCTCGGGAGTCTTCACCATAGTGGAGTCCAACATGAAGACTCCCGCGGTGAACTTGTCTGAGATTCTTCGAACGAATTCTATGCCACTCTCTGAGTATATGAACAGCTCCATTTGTCCGGGCGTGTCGTAGAGCACGAAGTCTGCGGATACTCTGAAATCCTCGACGAAGTCGAGCATGAGCTCTACAGACTTTAAAAGAGCCCCGTTTATGCCAAGCCCATATCTTTTCATAAGCTCCTCTGTTCTAACGAACTTCCTTATATCAAGATCCGCAGGGTATATGGGATCACTCGCTGGATCGAGATTCACGAGTTTAACATCGTAATTGTTCTTTAGAAACTCTCCAAACTCCTTTACCAGCGTGCTCTTCCCACTTCCCGCGGTTCCTATCACGAAGACTCTCATCAGTATCTGCGTAGGAAAGCTAAGAATACGCCCACCAAGATTGCGATGAGCAAAATCGTTGAGAACTTGAAGACGTCGGTGTAAAACGTTACGCTCTTGAGGTAACTCTCAACGTCTTTGATCTCGGATTTGAGATTCAAGTTCTCTGTTCTTAGCTCCTCTACGCTTCTCTGCAACTCGAAAAGTTTAGAACTCATATTGCTAAGATTTTTGGAGTAATTTGCGAGCTCAACTCTTGCATCCTCGAGCTCCTTTTTCAACCTAAGGTTCTCATCTGCGTAAACCTTTATCTTGTCGTACAGGTCTACGTTTATGCTGTTTATAATTTCGACGAGTGATTTAAGATAGTCGACCCTTGAGCTGAGAGCATTGTTCTCTCTTCTAAGCTTAATAATCTCTTTCTGCAGTTCGGTCACTTCTTTGTTGAAGTTCTCGACCCTCTTCACATCTACTGTAATTCTTTCTTCACCCAAAGGGCTCATCAAGGTTATCGTCTTCATACCTTCGCAACCGTAGCCCACGATAACCGTGTATTTGCCCGGCGTGAGGTTTTCAGCGTTGCTTAGACTGTGCTCAAAGAACATGCACTCGTCTAAGATGACCACAGATTGCTCAGAAATGGTCAGATTAAAAGAACCTCCTTGAAAAACCGTGATTGCACTGAGGAGAAAGAGTAGTAGGATCACTTCGCAACACCCCTCAAGCTTCTATTAACGATTTCCCATATCTCAGAAAGATCTTTAACCGATGCTATCTTACCACGGATGTATAAG
The DNA here is from genome assembly GCA_938048785.1 of uncultured Archaeoglobaceae archaeon. Lineage (GTDB taxonomy): Archaea > Halobacteriota > Archaeoglobi > Archaeoglobales > Archaeoglobaceae > WYZ-LMO2. The sequence continues at coordinate 17,500 of CALIUJ010000109.1, forward strand.
AACGTTCTTCCTTGTTTTAAAGCATATCTACAGTCGTTCTCTCGAAAGATGGCGATCTCTTCTGCGTTCGTTTGTTCAAGCAACTTTTTCATCTCCATAGCTTCGACCTCTTCTACCCCATGCAGTTTCTTTCTCTCTCCATCGAAAATTGCGCTGTTGACGAGAAACTTGCTCTTGAGGTATTCTGGAATCTCTTCAAACTTTAAAACCACTTTTTTACCATTATTTCCGAGTCCAAGCTTTCTTAAAAGCTTTTCTCCGATAAAAAATCCAAACAAGATCCCAAACGTTGAGATCAGGACCTCCCAGAAGATACGCATCACCTACACTTTGTAAGCACGTAAATTTTTATATTTTGCCCCTCGGAAACGCTGAGAATAAGTTTAAAATACAAACACAGAATGTGTTTATGCTCGTGAAGCTTTCGCTCCATGGATTGAGATGCAAGGCTTGTATCAGTGCGGTTAGATCTGTGTTGGAAGAGAACGACGCAATAGTTATAGGTGTAACCCTAAAGTCCGCGGAGTTCGAAGTTCCAGATGGAGACACGGGAAAGATAGAAAAAATAGTTAGGGAGATTGAGGAACTCGGTTACGATGCAAAGATAGTCGAAATTCAGCGTTGAATCAAGCGATCGAAGAACGGATTCTTCCCTTCAGAGGCGATTGGGATAGCGAACATCACATCGCTTTTCATAATTCCAAGAGCTTTTACTGCGATCGCAACCCTATACATTATCCTTGTATCAACTCCAAGAATTGCCGACATCTTTACAGCGCTTCCCAAGGCTATTCCAAGATCTATTATCTTGAAAACACAATTTGGACCGCTGAACTTTCTTTCTTTCTTCTCCGCTTTTTCGAACTCCGCACAACTTTTGAAACCACAGGCTCCGCAGTTGACACCAATAGATCTTTCGCCCCTTATTCCAAGGACTAAGATGCCCTTCGCCTTCCTCAAGCTGTTCGCATCCCTTATGAAGTCCTTGTCTTCGTTCGCAAACTCCTCCATTTTTCTTGCGATCTCCTCTATCCTTTCCTTGGGGATGTAGACTATTTCGAGGTCGTCGATTCCCTTTGACTTCGGTGCAGTTCTTGCGCTTTCCGCCATCAGAAATGCGCAAATCTTAACGGCTTCGTCCGCAAAATCTCTCTCGTTAAGCACCATGAAAAAAGTTTGCGGAATATTAACCTAATTCTCTGATCTTACTTTCGCAATCGTGCGCATTATATCGACTACGTTGCCTACCACTATTACCGCGGGTGGAGAGACGTTCATACTTCTAACCTTCTCCACTATATCCCTCAGCGTTCCATCGACAACTCTTTGATCCTTCGAAAATCCCCTTTCGATCACCGCAACTGGTGTTTCTGGATCTTTTCCATTCTCTATGAGATTTTTGCAGATCTTTTCTATGTTCGAAAGCCCCATGAGCACGACGATCGTCGCATTCAACTTTGCGAGTGCGGACCAGTTCAGCCTTCCCTTTGCTTCGTGTCCCGTGATGAAAACAACCGCTGGATCGCAGTTGCGATGCGTAATCGGAATCCCCGCTGCACCGGGGACTGCGATTGCAGAAGTTACCCCGGGAACGTATTCAAACTCGATACCCTCTTTTGCAAGGAACTCGATCTCCTCGCCACCTCTACCGAAAACAAACGGATCTCCGCCTTTTAGGCGAACTACCTTCTTCCCAGCTTTTGCGAGATCTGCGAGCATTCTGTTTATCTCTTCTTGTTCGAACTTGTGAAAACCTTTTCTCTTTCCAACACTTATAAGCTCCGCTTTTGTTTCGTTGAGGACTTCAACGACTTCTCCAATCAGATCATCGTATAAGATCACGTCCGCCTCTTTTATCACGTTCAAAGCCCTTATCGTGAGCAAATCCTTCTTTCCGGGACCAGCTCCTACGATGAAAACCTTACCTCTCATTTTTTAATCTCCTCGCGATCTCCTTTGCCTCTTCGATCGAGTGCTTCGAAATCTTCTCCTCCACCTTGATGTATTTTTCTGCGAGAACTTCGCATATAACCTTAACTTTTTCTCCGCACACCTTTGCATAAACTCCGAAGGGCACAGCGCAACCGAAGCCAAGTTCTCTTGCGATCAATCTTTCCACTTGAGACTCTATCCAAGTTTCTTCATCGTTTAAAAACGAAACAAGGTCTTCTTCCCCAACTCTTGTCGCGACCGCGATGATCCCTTGGTTCGGCGGTGGCACTATGACTTCGGGTGGGAAACTCTGGTAATCTATTTCCAAACCCAACCTCTTGATTCCAGCTTCTGCAACTATTATCGCATCGTAAAGACCATTTTTGAGCTTTCTAATCCTTGTATCGAGGTTTCCACGCAAATTCTCAAACCTAATATCGCCTCTAAGCCTTGAGAACTGCGCTCTTCTCCTTAAACTCGAAGTTCCGACTAATGCGTTGCTCTTGAGCTCTTCGAACTTCTTGCAATCTCTAAAGATCATGGCATCGCAGGGGCTGTCTCTTTTTAGCACCGCAGAGATCTTCGTTCCTTCGACGCGTTGGGTCGGGACATCTTTGTAGCTGTGCACCGCTACATCTATTTCTCCGCTTGCAAGCGCTAAGTCGATCTCCCTAACAAACGCTCCAACTCCTTTGAACTCGTGGAGCGGTTTATCCTTCATTATGTCTCCTTTTGTCTTTATTATCCTTAGCTCTACCTCGTATCCTTTTTTTTCGAGCTTTTCAACGACAAGCTTTGCCTGGGCAAGTGCTAACTTGCTACCTCTCGTTCCTACTCTTATCATACGCATCGATTATCGCATCAATCGTTTTCGCAACGTCTTCTTTGCTGTGCGCATGACTCATGAAACAAACTTCGAACTGCGAAGGTGGGAAGTAAATGCCTTTTTCGAGCAATCTCCAGAAAAAGCGCATAAAAGCGTCTTTGTTCAACCTCAATGCCTCTGAGTAATTTCGCGGAATTTCTCCAAAGTATACGCAAAACATCGAAGAAATTTGTGCACTCTCAACACCTTGATCCTTTAGCGCCTTAAATAATTCCTCCGCCTTTTTTGAAGTCTTTTCTACGACCTTTTCCCTTTCTAAGATCTTGACAGTTGCGTAGCCAGCGAGCAAGCTAATTGGATTTCCGCTAAAGGTCCCAGCTTGATAAACGTTTCCAGAAGGGGCTACAAGTTCCATTATCTCTCTTCTACCGCCGTATATTCCGATTGGAAATCCACCACCTGCAATCTTACCCAGCGTCGTTATATCCGCCTTTACTCCATAGAATTCCTGGGCTCCGCCCATTGCCAATCGAAAACCTGTGATTATTTCATCGAAGATCAAAAGCACGTCGTTCTCGTTCGTTATCTTTCTAACTTCTTTCAAGTAATCCTCTTTTGGGGTTATCAGCGAGGCGTTTGCCATCACGGGTTCCATTATTACCGCTGAAACGTCTTTGTTCTTTTCAAGAACTTCTGAAAGTGTTTCGGTATCGTTGTATGGAACCTGCAACGTGTTTTTAACGAAATCCGTTGGAACACCAGCGGAGTTTGGTATCCCAAAAGTCGTTGCACCGCTTCCAGCCTTTACGAGCACCGCTTCATGTGACCCGTGAAAGCTACCTTCGATCTTTACGATCTTTTCTTTTCCCGTAAAACCTCTTGCAACTCTTAGCGCAGACATCGTTGCTTCGCTTCCAGTGTTTACAAATCTGAGCATCTCCATAGATGGAAAGTGTTTTCTTATCAACTTTGCATACTCAACTTCGAGCTCGATCGGAGTTCCGTAGATCCAACCTTCTTCTATCTTCTTTTTGATCTCTTCTTTGACCTCTTCATTTGCATGTCCAAGAATGAGTGCTCCAAAAGCCATGCAGTAATCGATGAACTCGTTGCCATCTACGTCGTAAATCCTTGAGCCTTTTGCCTTCGCAACGTAAATTGGATGTGGTTTAAAAGCTCTCACTGGACTGCTAACACCGCCTGGCATCAGATCGATTGCTTCGCGGTAGAGTTGCCTTGACTTCTCGGATTTCATAAAGCTCGTGGAGTTTCGATTTTAAATTCTTTGCTAAGAATTGGACAAAAAGCTTATCATTTAGTTTGAGACTTTTGCCTGATGGTAGAGGAGGAGATACTCGAGATACTCAGCGAGTTTGGACCGCTTAGTTCTCAAGAAATCGAGAAAGAGTTGCAGGGTCGAGGCTTCGAAATAAAATCGAGAACGGTGAGATATCATCTGAAAAAGTTGGAGATAAATGGTTTTGTGAGTAAAAACGACCAAGGGAGATCGCAAATAACTGCAAAAGGCATCGAACTTCTTCGGGGACTAAAGACATTTGAGAGGCTCGGAGAGTTCACGGAGAGAATTGAGCTCAACGTATACTCGTGCGACTTCGACATCCTTAGGATGAAGGGCAAGGTTCCAACAAATGTTGCTTATATAAAAAAAGATAATTTTGAGAAGTGCATTCGAATCCTTGAAGAGATGGAGAATTTTCCGTTCTTGATCCACCGAGGAGTTTTCATTGCAGAAGAAGGCGAGGATTTGAATGGGAAAATTGTTCCTCAAGGATCCTTTGCGATTGTTACGATTTCAAACACGATATACGATGTTTTGCTAAGATCTGCAGGTGTCAACACTTACCCCGAGTTTTCAGCCTTGGTTGGTGTCGAAAAAATGGTTCCAAAGAGAATTTTGGAATTGATAAGCTACGCAGGAACAACTATGAGCCCAGGATGGCTCCTCCTTCGCTCGAGATTGACATCGGTCAGCTCAATTCTAAAAACTGGGGACGGTGTCATAATCTCTGCGGTTAGGAGCTTTAGCAGATACGCCATAGACATAGTTGTTCGAAACGTTGAACTTGCGAGCTCCAAGGGTTTTGGTGGTGTCCTTGCGATTCTCCACCCATCCGACAAACGCTTTAGCCTTCCAACTGGTAAAAGGGCGAGATTATTCGTTAGCGCTGGGCTAAATCACTTGGCACCAATCCACGAGATGGGTGTTGAGATGGACGTGAGGGTGAACGAAATTCCCCTCGAGTTCTCAAAGTTCAAGCCTATTAGCAATATTAAATAATTAATCTATTTGGCAATGCACTTCCAAAAAGCTTAAATATTAGAAAATGAAAAATGGAATATGGTGAAAGTTAGGGTGCTGGTGTTCTTAGCTCTGCTCGCAATAGCCATCGTTTTGTCTGGTTGTCAGCAACCTTCTCCACCAGCTACTCCGACACCAACTCCAACGCCGGTAACACAAGCACCTTCTTCGATTACTATCGCTTCTGGAACCGTAGGTGGCGTTTACATCTACTATTGCTCTGGACTTGCATCGATTTATTCGAAATACCTCAACGTAAGCGCAAACGCCGTGCAAACGAAGGCGAGCGTCGACAACTTGCTTTACGTCTACAAATCCCCATCTGATACGATTGGAATAGCTCTGATAAAAAGCGTCGACGACGCTTGGACTGGAAAACTCGCTGCATTTGAGAACAAGTCTCAAAACTGGATTAGAGTGCTTTGGGTTCCATACTCCACGCCTATACACATAGTGACAAGAGCGGATAGTGGTATAAAGACGGTTTACGATCTAAAGGGAAAAAGAGTCTCAACGAGTGCGCCGGGAAGCGGAACGGAAGTTGATGCTTTTGCAATTTTAAGCGCTGCCGGAATCGACCCATCGAAGGACTTTACAGTTTGGCAAAGGATCGGAGCTAAGGAATCCGCGGATGCGTTGCTTGATGATAAGATCGATGCATACTTCTGGAGCGGAACAATTCCGACTGCATCGGTTTCAGAGCTTGCGACGAATCTAAAGCAGAGAGGAAAACAGATAGCGTTTGTCGAAGTTCCAAACGATGTTGTGAAGAAGCTCAACGAAATGTATCCCGGGCTCTACGTTCCAGATGTTATGAAAAAAGAGTTCTATGGCTCACCAGCGGATGTGCAAACAGTTTCAACTTTGAACGTGATTTTCTGCCACAAGGATTTGCCAGAGGAGTTCGTTTACAAACTCGTTAAAACCACGTTCGAACATCTCGACGAACTATACGCTGTGCATCCAGCTGCAAAGCAGACAACGCTCGAAAATGCTGTAGTCTACAAGGGCAACGTCCCATACCATCCGGGGGCGATAAAGTTCTTCAAGGAGAAGGGAGTCTGGAAAGAATGAGATTAGCAATTTTTTTGCTATTCTTACCTTTTTTTGTCTCGGAGATTCAAGAATCTGCGATTTGCGTCGAAGAAATCGAATCTGGAGAAACTGCGAAGTTCTTCGTTTTTGAATTCCTACTCGAGTTTAAGCACTCGATTTATGGAGGTAGTGTTATGCTCAATTGCAAAGTTGCGGATAAAAAAATCGTGATCCTAAGTTTGGAGAGCGATGATGAGGCATCTATTTCTTACTACACGGATCGCTACGAACGCATCGGAAACAGATTTGTTGCGGAAATCGATGAAAAGTTGAACGCGATAATATTAAACGATGGCTGGAGAGTAAAGATTCAGGGTAGCGAATTTGAAACAAGATCTCCAATCAAGATCTCTCCCTGCATGGGTGGTTGAATGAGTTTCGCAAAGTTTTTCGGAGGTTTTCTGGCGTTTTACAGCATCTTTATCTTTTTCTACCCTTATTTCATACCTTATCTGATTTGGTTACCCGCAGAAATTCGATACTGCTTCGATCAGGTGCATTTGATAAGAGGAATTCACCTAATGCTATGCATTGGAGCGCTCGGTTTCATGGCGTATGGGAAAAAAACAAGCCTTACGAGCAACTTGATTCTTTCAGCACTGTCCCTGCCTTGTGCCCTTATTCTTGCAGTCACGGTAAAAGACCTTCTCGTTTCCTCTCTTATCCTCTTGCTTTGGTTCTCTACTTTTCCACTCGACGCAGTCCTTGGATTTTTTAAGAAAAGAGTCGACTGGAAGTTCGTGCTACTGTTGCTCTACATCCCCGCAACCCTATACTTGATAGTGGACTACGAGAAAATACTCTACAGAGTAGTTTTTCCAACGAGTCTCGACGTCTTAGTTGGCTGGACAATGATTCTGCTTCTTCTATACGCTACGAACGTAAAAATAGGCTGGCCTTTACCTGCAATAGTTCTTGTATTCATCCTATACACTCTCTTTGGGAGCAACGTTCCACCACCGATAGGACACAATTTCCGTGACATTCCCTTGGCGATCGGAAAGAGCTGGATGGAAACCGAAGCGGGGATCTTCGGTCTCCCCCTCGGAGTTTCTGCGAAGTACATAGTTTACTTCACGATCCTTGCAGGTGTTCTGCAGGCGATCGGAATAACGAAGTTCATCTCGGATCTGTCATCCGCTTTTCTCGGCAAGTCTCCACAAGGTGTTGGTAGGGCTACGACTGTTTACTCTGCGATAATGGGAATGGTTTCTGGTTCTGGTGTTGCGATAACAACAACTGTGACCACTACGATGCTCTCTTCTTTCAAAAGAGCTGGTTACGATGAAAAATTTGCTTCCGCCTTTATGGCTGGAACAGGCACCGCAGCTTTGATAACACCACCAATTCTCGGCGCGGCTGCGTTTATCATGATGGAGGTCATGGGAATAGATTACAAGACTCTGATAATAATGACAATTCTCCCCGCGGTTCTCTATTACCTTTCGCTTCAGATCTACCTCGAGCTTTATACGAAGAAAATAGGGCTTAAGGAGCAATTAGAAGTAAAGAAAAAGAGCAAAAAGGAAGTTTTGAAAGAAATCTACCTTCTTTCACCGATTGTGCTTTTGATCCTTATGATTTTCCAAGGTTACACGATCGCAACGTCTGTGATAAGTGCAACTTTTTTAGCGGTTGCGATCGGAGTTCTAAGAAAAGCAAAGCTCTCAGAAATTGCCAAAGGTTTTAGCAACGGAGCATTAGATGTTATACCCGTAGCCCTTGCAACCGCTTGTGCGGGCATGATATTACACTCGCTATTGGTCACTGGGCTTGGAATGAAGATCGAGGAAATCGTGCGCTTTGTCAGCGCGGGTAATTACTACATAACTTTGCTCCTTCTCGCAATCTTCACACTAATCCTTGGCATGGGCGTGCCACCAACAGCGTCTTATGTCATAGTTTCAGCTCTCGTTATTCCAGCTGCGATCAAGCTCGCGGTTTTGAACGGTTTTCCCGAAAGCATCGCGCATTACAGCGTGCACGTCTTTGCATTTTACTACGCGGTTCTCGCGGACGTAACTCCACCAGTTGCTCTCGCAGCTTATGCAGCAGCTTCGATCGCCGGATTGAATCCGCTGAGAGTTGCGGTTTTAGCTGCGAAGATAGCGATTATAAAATACCTGATCGCCTTCACGTTCGTTTTAGCCCCCGTAGGAGCGGCGTTGCTGATAGTTCCGTATATCGATTCTCCTTTCGAGATACTCCTACGAACGTTCTTTGTCATCGTCGCAATTGTTGCTATAAACAGTGCCACGGTTGGTTTCTTCAGAAAGAATTTGAATTATGCGAAAAGAGCAATTCTTTTCTTCGCGGGATTGCTTTTAATAGCTCCATTCGCAATCACAAACGTTCTTGGGTTGATTTTAACTGCAATTGTGCTTGGACTTGAATTCCGTTAATTTATTTTTTGGTTATTGATTGCCGAAAAATTTATTTATGACTTTACCAATGGTCTTTTGGTGGGAGCATGTTTAGAGGGGTTGATTTCTACAACATAGACGAGCTTCTAACAGAAGAGGAACGCCTCGTGAGGAGTTCGGTTAGAGAATTCTTAGAAAAAGAGATTGCACCGTTGATCGCAGACGCTTGGCATAAGGAAGAACCGGTGAATTTCAGAGAAGTTGGTAAAAAATTCGGAGAACTCGGCATGCTCGGTGCCTTCATCCCAGAGGAATACGGATGCCCAGGGATGAACTACACGAGCTTTGGTTTGATCTGCCAAGAGGTGGAAAGAGTTGACAGCGCTCTGCGTAGCTTTGTCGCTGTCACTTCTGGGCTTGTTATGTTTCCAATTTGGAAATATGGTAGTGAAGAACAAAAGAAGAAATACCTTCCGAAGCTTGCAAAAGGGGAAATAATCGGTTGCTTTGGCATGACCGAGCCAAACGTAGGCAGTGATCCAGCGAGCATGGAAACCACTGCAAGAAAAGATGGCGACGAGTGGGTTTTGAATGGAACAAAGACTTGGATTAGCGAAGCTGAGATTGCAGACATCGCAATTATCTGGGCAAGAGATGTCTCGGATGGAAAGATAAAGGGATTTGTGGTTGAGCGTGGAACAAAGGGCTTCAAACAATCAGCAATTACGAAAAAAGGCTCGATGCGCGCTGGTGATGTAGGAGAACTTTATCTGACTGACTGCAGAATTCCTGAAGAGAATAGGTTGCCAAACGCAGTCGGTCTTAGAACTGCGCTGAGCTGTCTCGACCAAGCAAGATTCGGAATTTCCTGGGGTGCGATTGGTGCAGCGATGGATTGCTACGAAACCGCTTTAAACTATGCGAAGAACAGAAAGCAGTTCGGAGCTCCAATTGCTTCTTATCAACTCGTCCAAGCAAAGCTCGTGGACATGTTCACTGAAATCACAAAGGGACAGCTCGTAGCCTGGCGTTTGGGAAGATTGATGGACCAAGGTAAAGCAACCGCAGAACAAATATCTTTTGCAAAGAGGAACAACGTTCGTGTAGCGAGATTCTGCGCAAGAACTGCGAGGGAAATACTTGGGGCGAATGGCGTAAGCTTAGATTACTCCCCAATAAGACATATGGCAAACATAGAAAGCGTTTACACATATGAAGGAACCGATGACATACACACGCTTATTCTCGGTAGATATATAACTGGGATTCAGGCGTTTAGGAGGGAGTTGTGATTTGAAACCCTTCGAAGATTTGCTCGTGCTCGAACTTGGGCAAGCAGTCGCGGGTCCTTACATCGGAACCCTGCTCGGTGATTTAGGTGCGGAAGTCATCCACATAGAGCGCCCTAAGATAGGGGATTTAGCAAGGCACTGGATACCGATTAGAAACGATTTGAGCTTTTACTTCGCAGTCGTAAATAGGAACAAGAAGTCGATGACGCTCGATCTTAAAAGCAACGAGGGAAGAGAGATTTTTCTTAAACTCGCAGAGAAAGCGGATGTAATAGTTGAGAACTTTGTTCCCGGTGTTGTGGATTCGCTCGGAATTGGGTATGAGGTCGTTAGGAAGGTGAATCCCAGGATCATATATTGTCACGTCTCTGGGTTTGGACAAAACGGCCCTTATCGCGATCGTCCAGCGTTTGATCAGCTTATCCAAGGCGAAGCTGGGATAATAAGTTACACCGGAACTCGTGAAGTTTGTTGCAAGATAAACGTGCCAATAACGGACATCCTTGCTTCGATGTATGGTGTTTATGCGGTCTTGGCTTCTTTGCTCGCGCGGGAAAAGACTGGAAAAGGAGCTGAGATCGACATATCGCTTTTCGACTGCGCAGTTACGATGATGACAAATTTGATGAACATGGTGATCGTAGAGGGAATGAGGGATGAAGACCTTCGAATGGGGACGAAGTATTTCCTCGCAACGCCATATGAGCCGTATCCAGCGGGAGACGGAAAGCTTGTAAACATCGTAGTTGCAACGGAATGGCATTGGGAAGCTTTTTGCAAAGCGGTTGGACTTGAGAACTTGTTGAACGATGAAAGGTTTAAGACGAATCAACAGAGATTGAAGCATAGGGAAGAGCTTGAAAGGATAATAGTGGAGAAGCTCAAGGAGAAAAAGCGAGACGAGTGGATAGAGATCCTTCTGAGGGCTGGAGTTCCTTGTGGAGCGGTGAATGATATAGAGGAGGTTTTGGAGCATCCGCAGACGAAGTTTAGAAATGTAGTTGTAGAAGTAGAATATCCGGGGCTTGGGAAGATAAAGATGTTCAACAATCCCGTTAAGATCTCTGGACACGAGTTCAAGGTTCAACGTCCTCCAAAGCTCGGAGAGCACACGGAAGAGATTTTGCTGAGCCTTGGATACACGAAAGACGAGCTCGAAAGATTGAGGGCAAAGAACGTAATCTAATTTTTTTGTAATGTAATTACACTTTGAGAACGCTTATATTCTATGCGATGTAAATCGATATAGATGGAACAAAGGTTAACTCTGAAACGTAGCATCCCCACCGGGATCGCCCTTCTCGACAAAAGGCTTGACGGCGGTCTACCTGCGGGAAGTTTCGTTTGTCTTTACGCGGACCCAATTGCTATGCCTGAAGCCTTCCTTTATCAGTTTGCAAACGCTGGAAAAAGCTTCTACATAACTACAAATCGTCCTGCGAAATACATTGCCCGGGACATGGAGATGTTGCGATTCAATCCAAAAAGCATCGTTTTTGTCGACGTTTTTACTCAATACTACCTCAACGAATACGGACAGTTCGTTATCGAGGACAGATACAGAGACAAGGAGATCTTCGACTTTCTCGCGGACAGATTTGCTGAGCTCAACGGACAAGTTGGTGAATTCGTGATAGTCGTTGACAGCCTTTCCTTCTTCTTAAACCTGAACGTCGAATGGGGATTGAAGGAATGGCTCATGAACCGCTTGTATTCGATCGCGAGGGAGAAGGGGAATATCGCTTATGTTTACCTGGTGAAAAACATTCATCCGATGAGCGTGGTAACTCGAGTTCTCGACCTTTCCGATGTCGTGATCAACGTAGAAGCGGAGAGAGTTGGAGAAAGGATAGTGACAAAATTCGCACTTCCGAAGATAAGGGGCAAAAAGCCAATACCTGAGTTCTTCAGATTTGTCGTCGACGAAGGTGTCCAAATAGACACCTCGAGGGACATCGCTTAGCATTCGCACCTAAAATCGTAGCTTATCACGCCATTCCTGAGTATTCCGATTTTTTCGATCTCCACTTCAACAACGTCTCCCGCTTTCAAAGCTCCAATTCCCGCTGGAGTTCCGGTTGCGATAACGTCAAATGCTTCGAGGGTCATTATCGAGGAAACGAACTCTATTAGCGTTGGGACGTCGAAGATCATGTTCGAAGTGCTCGACTTCTGTTTGACGATTCCGTTGACCCTTGTCTCTATTCTTAGCTTCGAAGCATCTTCGAGCTCCGCGATGAAGGGACCTATTGGAGCAAAGGTGTCGAAGCTCTTTGCTCTTGTCCACTGAACGTCTTTTGCTTGCAAGTCCCTTGCGGTGACATCGTTGAAGCAAGTGTAGCCAAGGATGAACTCCTGGGCTCTCTCCTTTGAAACGTTTTTGCACCTCTTTTTTATCACAACCGCGAGTTCTCCTTCGTAGTCAACTCTCTTGCTCTGTCTGGGTAAGATTATGGGGTCATCGCTTCCAATAACTGCGCTTGGCGGTTTAAGAAAGATTATTGGCTCTTCGGGAAGGGGCAAGTGTAGCTCGTTCGCGTGATCCATGTAGTTAAGCCCAACCGCAATTATCTTCCCCGGTGTAACGGGTGGCAAGAACTTCACGGAGCTCAATGGAAATTCTAAGGAATCGAAGATCAGAATACCTTTTGAGATCTCGAATCTTCCTTCGTAGATCTTACCGTTTGCAACGAATCTGCCGATCATTTTAACGCCTCGATTTCTTTTTTGAAGAAATCTACTTGTTCCTTGTTTATGTCTGCAAAAATCACCTTTTTCAGCTTGGTCCCAAGTTCTATGTGCTTCTTTAACTCTTCAACCATGATCTTCGCAACCAAATCCTTTGGCAAACCACCAACCCCAGTTCCGAGGGCTGGAAAGGCGATGCTTTCGATTCCGAGCTCTTCAGCTTTTTTAAGCGCCGCAATCATCGCTTTTCTAACTTTTTCTTCATCCGTCTTAAAATCGAGCTCCATCGTTGGTGCGTGGATCACGAACTTCGCCTTTAACTTTCCCGCGGAAGTTACGATTGCTTCTCCGATTTTTATCGGACCTTTTTTCACCGCCTCCTTCTCTATTTCTTCCCCACCTGCCCTCTTTATCGCTCCCGCAACCCCACCGCCCATGTAGAGATGCGTGTTCGCAGCGTTAACGATCGCATCAACCTCGAGCTTTGTGATATCTCCATGCAAAGCTTCGATCTGAACACCGTGGAACATGAAAAAAGTGATTTCCAAACTAAAAAAGCTTTTCAGTCGAAAAATACAAGTGTTGTATCGGGAATATTATACGTGAAGCTTTGGCTCTTTGCACTCGTTGGTGTAGCCATCGGATTTTTTACTGCGAGCGTCGCGATAAACGTTGCTCCAGATCTCCTATGGGTTCAAAACGATGTCTGGATGACTTCTCTTGTAGCGGGTTCAGAACAAGCGGATCCCTATACGAGGGCGATCGTTGCAAAGAATTACCTCTACATTCTCAACAGAAGTGAGGCGGTTTACTTCATAGCTAAGAGCGATGGTGAGAAAGAGCTCGATAGAAACTGCGACTACAAGTTGGTTGGCAGAGATCTGCCAGCGAGATGGTGGAGCATCACGGCTTACGGGGAAGACAACTTTCTGATACCAAACGAGCACAACGTCTATTCAATAACGTCTGCAAACGTTGTAAAAAACGGTGATTCGTGGGAAATACACGTCTCGAAGGAGCAGAAGGGGAAAAACTGGATTCCGCTAAGAGGGGAGGGGAAATTCTACTTAACTCTTAGGCTTTACAACCCACACAGCGTAGTTTATGATAAGATAACCGAGATCGAGCTTCCGAAAATAATAAGGGAGGGATGCAGATGAGAGCAAAGGGATTTGTGGTTTTGATAACCTTCGCAGTATTGAGCCATTTCGCATTCGTTTACGCTTACCCTTACATCGTCGTGACCTCAAGTTACTTCGCCACAAAAAATGAAGTGAAGGTCAACGAAGCTTACCATCAGAAGCCAATCGATGCGAGTTTCAAGAAAGTCGTGATGCCAAGCCCAGACATTCTTTACTCCGCTTGTGTTTACGACATAAGCAAATCGGATTTGTTGATCAAAGCAAGGGTTCCGAAGTTCACGTATTGGTCCGCATCTTTCTACTCCATCAGCACGGACAACTTCTTCACGATCAACGATAGAATGGTGAAGGGAGAAGACATTACACTGATATTGACAACCGATAAAAGTTGTAAGAACGAGAGCTGTGTGATCTCGCCAAGCGATAGGGGAATCGTCATCTTCCGCATCTTTATTCCAGATCAATCGATGCTCCCCAGTTTAATCGAGTTTCAAAAGTCTATAGAGTGCAAGGAAATTTCGAGGAGTCGTTGAAACTAAGCTTCAGCTTTTCTCAAGCTGATCGCAGTTGCACTTAGAATTAGAAATGCACCAACCATTTGCTTTAAGCTTAGGACTTCTCCGAAGTAAAGGTAACCAATGACAACTGCGAACATAGGTTCAATGAGTGCGATCAGCGGAGCCTTCTGCAACTTCACCAGTTTCATCCCGTATGCGAAGAGCATGAAGGGAATTGCGGTTGGAATTAGCCCAAGTCCCAAAGCCCATGGAATCGAGAAGGGCTCGTTTTGGATGAGAAACCAAGGGAATAGGATTATAGAGCCAAAGAAAACGTTGAAAAAGGCGATTTGAAAAGCGCTGTGAAATTCTCTTGCTTTCTTCGAAAACTTGAAAACGAAAGCATACGTAATTCCCGAAAAGATGCCAAAGACTATTCCGAGGTTTAAATCTACGTATGCGGAGAGCATTAAGTAAAGTCCAACCAAACCTATGGGCAGTGCTAAGATCGTAGATCTCTCGATTCTTTCTCCACTAAGGTAAGCGAGTAGCGTTACGTAAATCGGAGCCATGTAAAGAAGAAGTGCTGAAACTCCTGCTTCAATGTTCTGAATCGCAGAAATGTAGGAAAATATCGTCGCGAGGTTTAGAAAGGCTAAGAGCAGAAGCGTTTTACTGAAGGCAAACTTCTCCCTCGTCACCAAACCAAAAATCGAAAGAAATAAAGTTGCAAAGAAAAGGCGAAGAAATGTAACGATTAAAGCATCGCTTGCAGTGTTTCTCACGAAGATCGATACCGTGCTCATCAGGATTGCGGAGCATAGGATCGCGAGTTCGCCACGCATTACGTGTCTGGTAACTTTCCGCTTAAAAACTCTTCGTAGGCTTTCAGATCGAAGTATCCATGTCCGCTCAGGTTGAAAACTATTACACGCTCCTCGTTCCTATTCTTAGCTTCAAGTGCTTTGTCTATCACAACCTTTATCGCATGTGCACTTTCTGGCGCTGGAAGAATCCCCTCGGTCCTTGCGAATAGAACTCCCGCTTCGAAGACTTCGCGCTGAGAAACTGCAATTGGTTTTATTACTCCATGCTTTACGAGCAGGCAAAGCGAAGGCGCGTCGCCATGGTAACGAAGACCACCTGCGTGGATTGGCGGAGGAATGAAATCATGACCAAGTGTGTACATGAGCAATAAAGGCGTAAGCCCCGCGGTGTCGCCGTAGTCGTATCGGTATTCTCCAGCGGTGAGCGTTGGACAAGCCTTTGGTTCTACTGCGATTAATTCGACTTCTCCTTTCATCGCATCCTTTACGAATGGGTAACAAAAGCCTGCGAAGTTGCTCCCACCACCAACGCACCCTATCATCATGTCTGGTTTCTCGTCCAAAAGTGTCAACTGCTTCTTAACCTCAAGACCTATGATCGTTTGATGTAAGAGCACGTGGTTCAAGACACTTCCAAGGCTATACTTCGCGTTCTCGCTTTTGACAGCGGTCTCAACAGCTTCGCTTATTGCTATTCCAAGACTTCCTGGGCAATTTGGATCATCCTCAAGAATTCTTCGTCCACTTTCAGTCAGATTGCTCGGCGACGGAATCACTTCAGCGTTCCAGGTCTCCATTAGAATCCTTCGGTAAGGCTTTTGCTCGTAGCTCGATCTTACCATGAAAATCCTGCAACTCAATCCGAAGAGGTTCGTGGCAAAAGCAAGCGCAGATCCCCATTGTCCTGCGCCAGTCTCAGTTGTGAGCATTTCAACACCTTCCTTCATGTTGAAGTAAGCCTGCGCTATTGCGGTGTTGGGCTTGTGGCTTCCCGGTGGACTTACACCTTCGTATTTGTAGAAGATCTTTGCAGGCGTTTTCAGAGCTTTTTCAAGTCTCGTAGCCCTGATAAAAGGTGTTGGACGGTAGATGCGATAGATTTCAAGGACCTCTTCAGGAATTCTTATCCACCTATCCTCGCTCATTTCTTGCGCAATCAAAGCCTTTGGAAACACAGCTCTTAGATCTTCTGGCTTTATTGGCTCCATGGTTCTTGGATTAAGCGGTGGAGCGAGCTTCTCTGGCAAATCGGGAACGATGTTGTACCATCTCTTTGGCAAATACTCCGCATCGAGAACGAACTTGTTCATGCTTTATAGGAATTTTCCTATTATATAAGCTTTTTCTTTTTTAAAACGCTCAGGTTTCTGAGATAAAAACCGCGCAAATTTTTTATTTCATCAAAGATAATTCGTTTCATGAGGGCGATGAGTAGACAATTTCTAGAAAACGCATTCGCTGGTGAGAGCCAAGCGCACATGAGGTATTTGATCTTTGCAGAAATTGCAGAAAAAGAAGGGAAGCCAAAGATTGCAAAGCTTTTCAGAGCAATTGCCTTTGCTGAGTTCGTTCATGCAAAAAACCACTACGGGGCACTTGGAGGGATTGGGAACACTGTGGAGAACTTACAGAAGGCGATCGATGGAGAGAAATACGAAGTCGAGGAAATGTATCCAGTTTACAATGCGACCGCAAAGATGCAAAACGAAAGAGAAGCAGAGAAAACAACTTACTATGCTCTATCTGCAGAGAAGATTCACGCAGAGCTTTACAGCGAAGCGAAAAAACTCGCAGAAATTGGAAAGGATTTGGATATAGAAAGTATCTACATCTGTCCAGTTTGCGGTCATACCGCGTTAAACGAAGCACCCGATTATTGCCCAGTTTGCGGGACGAAGAAGGAGTCGTATGTGAAGTTTTAGGGGGGATGGTATGAAGAAGTTTTCCGAGTTGTTGTATAGCTACGAGGTCGAGGACAAGCTTGCGATCTCAAAGCGAGAGACCCATACGCCGAAGATCGAAGCACCTAAGGAGGTAAAGGCAGGGGAAGTTTTTCCGGTTCGCATATACATCGAAGGGCATCCAAACACGGTTCAACATTCTTTCAGATGGATCGAGCTTTACTTCTACGAAGAGGGAAGGGATTTTAATCCGATCTTCGTTGCAAGGGCTGAGCTAACCCCAGAGATCTCGGAACAAGAGGCGACCTTCAAAGTGAAGTTGAACAAAAGTGGCGTTATCTACGCAGTCGCTTATTGTAACCTTCACGGCGTCTGGGAAAATAGGCAAGAGATCAAAGTGGGCTAATCTTTAACAGCATTCGCAAAAATTAAATTTGCACATCACACTTTTTTTGTGGAAAAACTAACTCAGCTCGTTGAAAAAGGCGAAGGAGAAAACGTTGAGTTTAAGGAGTTTCTTAACTCATACCATCTTAGGGGGGATAGATTTAGACAATTGGCTTGTCAGATGAACCATCGCATCATAATGGGTAAGGGGAAGGCTTACTACGTGATTGGAGTCTCAGATTCTGGAGCTGTCAAGGGATTGGATGAGAAAGCGTTTAAAGAGACCGTAGAAATCCTGTCTAAAATCGCCAAGGAGATCGAAGCCGAGATCGTGAATGTTGAAAAATACAAGGTGAACGGTGGATACGTTGGAATCGTCGAGATATCGAAGGCAAACGCGAAGGAGCACATCTTAATTGGCACCGCTGGACACGTAGATCATGGGAAGTCTACGCTCGTGGGGTGTCTAATTACTGGAATGCCCGACGATGGAGACGGGGCGACGAGGATCTTCTTGGATGTTTTGAAGCACGAGATCGAACGTGGATTGAGTGCTGAGCTCAGCTTCGCAGTTCTTGGGTTTAGGGAGGGCAAGATTCTGCGTTTGAAGAATCCGATGAGCAAAGAAGAGAAGGCGAGGATCGTGGAGAATTCTGAAAAGCTCGTGAGTTTCGTTGACACAGTGGGACACGAACCTTGGCTTAGAACTACGATACGCGGTTTACTTGGGCAAAAAATAGACTACGGGCTTCTCGTTGTTGCATCGAACGATGGAGTGATGAGAACTACGAAAGAACATCTGGGAATTCTGCTTGCAATGGAGCTCCCAGTGATAGTTGCAATAACGAAGATAGACATGGTAAACGAGGAAAGAGTCCAAGAAGTGATTCAACAAGTTTCGAATCTGCTTAGAACAGTGGGAAGAATACCGATTCTCGTGAGAGATACGTCGGAGGTAACAAAGGTGACAAAACTCCTTACGGAGAACAGATTTGTCGTTCCGATTGTTAAAACTTCAGCTCTAACGCTTGAGGGCTACGAAATTCTTGAGGAACTCTTCTACAGATTGCCGAAGAGATACAGCGGTGAGAAAGAGTTTTTGATGTATATCGACAAGGTCTACAAGGTCACGGGAGTTGGAGTTGTGGTCAGCGGAAGCGTAAAATCTGGGGAGCTTCGTGAAGGAGAAGATGTTTACGTGGGTCCTTTTAACGATGGATCCTTCAAGGTTGCGAAGGTTATGAGCATCGAGATGCATCACTACAGGATAAGCAAAACGAAGTGTGGCGACATCGTTGGCATAGCTTTGAAAGGTGTTAGGTTTGAAGATCTCAGAAGGGGAATGGTTCTGAGCAAAACTCTGCCCAAAGCTGTTCGAGAATTCGAAGCGGAGATATTCGTTTTTACACATCCAACAATGATAAAACCTGGCTACGAACCAGTTCTGCACGTAGAAACAATAGCCGAGACCGTGACGTTTAAGGAAATCAGAAAAGGTTATCTGAAAGCTGGAGATCGTGATAGGGTTAGGATAAGGTTCAAGTATCATCCCCAGTGCATTTTTGAGGGACAGAAGTTCATTTTCCGTGAGAGTAGGAGCAAGGGCATGGGAGAGGTTATGCGGATAAGTGAATAGAGATATGTTTTTATAATTAAAGGCTTCCTTTCCTCATGGAAGAAGGTATAACGAGGATCGGTGTTAGCTTGCCCAAGAATCTCTTGGACGAGTTCGATGCGATAATAAAAGTTCGTGGCTACTCTTCGAGGAGCGAAGCGATAAGGGATGCAATTAGAGGTTACATAGCGGAATACAAATGGCTTGAAAGCGAGAAAGGGGAAGTGGTTGGCGTATTGACAGTTCTCTACGATCACACAGTCCGTGGCGTGAGCGATGCGTTGATCTCGATCCAGCACGCGTTCTCGCACGTGATAACTTCAGACATGCATCTGCATTTGAGCGACGAGCAGTGTCTTGAGATCATCGTTGTGAAGGGCAACATGGAAGAGATAAAGAAGTTGGTCGACAAGGTTGCGGCAATTCGCGGAGTTTTGAGCCACAAAATGATAACAGCGCAAAAGAAGGCTTAGTAAACGAGCGCATCAACTACAACGTGCGCAACTTTTGGGGCGTAATTTTTTACCCTTCTGAAGTTCAAAATCTTGCATTTTTTTCCCATTTCCCTGCACGCTTTCTCTACCCTTATCCTTGGTCGCCACAATACCTTGGTTGGAACCGCTTCGTGGTAGTGTATGATCCCAGATCTATCGAGGGCTTTTATAGCAATGGGTAGAAAATCGTTGCAAAAGATGTGACCCATCACAACGCGATCCGCAACCCCTTCGGGCGTTACGAACATCGAGTCGCCGAGTATCGGAATTAATTTCACGTTGTTCATCTTTGCGTTTTCAAGCAAGTATCGGTATGAGTCGTAGTTTATCTCAATCGAGTAAACTTTCTCAGCTCTTTTTGCAATTGGAATGGAGAAGTAACCAATACCAGCGAACATGTCGACGATTGTTTCGTCTTCACATTCCATTGCAACTCTGTGCCTTTCGTATTGATTTCCAAGGCTGAACATAACCTTCGTGATGTCGAGCTTGAAGTAGCAACCGTTCTCAACGTGTATCGTTTCACTCCCTTTTCCCGCGAGAAGCTCGAGTTTGGGCTTTCTCATCATTCCCTCTTTCGAAATTTCCCTCCAAACAGCCCTTAGCCTTGGGTTCGATTCCAAAATTGCTTCCCCTATTTTCTCCTTGAACTCCACGATCTCTTCGCTGAGCTTTACTATTGCAAGATCGCCGATGACCTTGTAGCTTTTTGGCAAAAACTTCTGTTTATCCTTCGGAACAATTTGAGATAGTATATCCAAGAAATCCCTCCTTGGATTCAACAAGACTTCTCTTTGCTCAACTATTTCATAGCCTTTAAAGAATTCCTCGTAACCATCGAGTATTGGAATCTCAACGAATTCCCCAAAGCTTTTTATAAGCCTTCTTTTGTCCTTTGCCCCAATTTTTTCCGCAATTATTCTCAGCTCTTCAGCCCTCTCCTTCTTGACACGAACTGCCTTCATAGGTCCTTAGGGAAGGCGAAGGTTCTTTGCTCGAAGTTGAATATGAAGACCTCTTTTCCAATCTCAGCCCCAAATGGGCGAGGAACGTGGAAAATCCTACCTTCGGAGTCCATTACTTCTGCTATGCTCTCGTCTAAGTTTGTTATGACTCCCCATCCCATTTCCTCCTTTTTTGCGATCAGAGTAGCTCCAGAGACGTTCATCGCTTTTCCTGTGATGATTTCGATCCCCTTCTGAATTTTTGAATTCTTAACGACGCAGATCTTGCCATCTTTCAAAACCACATCGTAGTTTTCAGCTTCTGAAAGTCTTATAAGGAATGTAAACCTGTAGACGTCTCTTCCATCTATCCTCGTGTGCAATTTTTTACTCCTAAAAACGCTTCCCCCTATCTCGTCTGCAATCGCTTTTGACACCTTTTCTCCAATTTTTCTACTCCCAAAGTAAAAATCGATACCAGAATTCGTCTCCTCGAATCTTAGGAGAAAATCTTTCTCTCCATCGCTCTCACCTAAGATTTTCTCTACGATTTTCATAGCGCTCTCAACTTCTTCATTCCTTAGACTGCGTTTTTGCGCTCTTATCTGCACAATCGCTTCGTAATACCCACCGCTTTCTTTAGAGCATCGGGGACAAGTTATCGTTCGAATTCGCAAGTTCAAAGGGATTTTAACGCTTACACGATCGCCGTAAATACTTCCCGTCACAACTACGGAATTCTTGAGAACTTCAAAAGATTCAACATTAAAATCCGGGAATACAACGAGGTTCTCGAAAACACCTTTTTCTATTGCACTCACATCATCGATTTTCGTCCACCCTTTACCAAACCTAAAGCTTCCACACCTTCCACACCTTTCGATCTCGATACTTGGAAGATAAGCCAAGGTATTTCGCTCCGCAAAACAGCTTCCGCAGATCTTGAAATCGCCTTCTTTCCCGCAAACTATGCATCTCACGTAGAGTTTATGTTGATGCTGTTAATAAAAATGCTTTGCATCTTTGTCTCGCCTTAATTGACGCATCTTTGTCGCGCTCTAAAATTTATAATTTAGAAAAAATTATTTTAAAACTCGCAAAACGCTTGAAGCGATTGCAAGCACAACTGTAAGTGCGAGGCTTAGATAGGTTAGAGGTAGACCGATGAACTTGTTGAAAAATCCAAGGGTCGCAGAGTAAGCGATGAAAAAAGCCCAGAAAGCAAAAGCATATAGCGATGAGAAAAGTAGGGCTGATCTGTAGCTCTTAGCAAAAAATCCGATCAGAGCACCGGTTAACGCAATTCCTATCCAGTGGAAGAGAGATATCGCGATTGCGAAGACAATTGCCAAGACCTTAACCAAATACAATTCTCTCACCTCTCACACTAAAATCGCAGACCTTGTATTTTCCTTCAGCCCAAAGGATTAGTTGATCATCGTAGTTCTTCGAGAAGAAGTTCCCCGAATTCCCACCGGGAATAACGCAGTAATCCTTCTCGAAAGTTACGATCATCCTCCAACTGCTCCCCGCTTGATAGCCATCGCTGGTGCGACGGAAGTTGAAGACTGTGAACTCATCACCATCCATAGGCTTCGATGGATAGTCGAAGTAGTTCAGAACTTTGGTGAACGGGTGCTTTAAAGCAAGTCTGTTGAGATCCCCGTATACTTTGTAGTTCTTCTTTTCTATCTCTTGAATCGCAAGATTTAGCGCCCTTAAAGCGATATCGCTCCTCGTTTCCACGACTTCAGTTCTCTTATCGTCGAACCATTCACTGTTCGCCGGTAGATTTTGTAACACGTAAAGCCTTGGAAGGTAGCTCTTATCAAGACCTACTGCGAAAAACTCGTCAAAGGTTTCGTTTACGAACTTCTCAAGCCAGACTGCGAAGATCAACGCCCCCTTTGAATCCTTTTCCATTCTGTAATCCCAATTCTTTAGATTTTCTGCATAAGCCCTTAGCTTCTCATCCATATTTGGATAAGCTTCGAGTATGAACGGGACAAAGTATTCTGCAACTTTCGACTTCGTATCCCTCTGTAGGTTCATGAAATCCTCTGCTGTGATCTTCTTTTTCGCAGCGAGCTCTTCAAGGACTTCGTT
Organism: uncultured Archaeoglobaceae archaeon; assembly: GCA_938048785.1. Lineage (GTDB taxonomy): Archaea > Halobacteriota > Archaeoglobi > Archaeoglobales > Archaeoglobaceae > WYZ-LMO2. The sequence continues at coordinate 39,929 of CALIUJ010000109.1, forward strand.
GATCCTCATTCCTCTATAAGGATCCGCAAAATACATCGCATCGCCCAAGTAATGCTTTTTGTAACCAATTTCTTGATTTGCGGTCGCTATGTAGTCTGGGTTTATCACGTGCGGAATTTCTTCGAATGGTATGAACCCTTCCCAAGTGGAGAAGCCAAAAGCCCTGAAACCCCTCCACTCTCCTTCACCTGCGGATCCATTGAAAATTCTGTTTCCAGGAACCTCTTTTCCATCTACAAGCCTTATCGGATATTTTCCTGCGGGATAATACATGGTGTTCCCGTAGATGTCCGCGTAAACGACGTTTTGGGCTGGAACGGAGAAGAACTTGAGCCCTTCGATGAAATCGCTGATGTTGCGGGCGTAGTTGAATTTGTAAATCGCCAAAGCTTCGCTCGTGTTCGTGAGACCAGTCCAAGCCACCGCAACTCTAAAGCCGTATCTTTCGATTAGGGCGCCGTGGATTGTTTTTTCAACCACCAATTCCCTTTCTTCGATACCCCTCGCAGTCTTTACCCTTACCTTCTCAACTTTTCTCTCTGGCTCTAACCACTGACCTTTGTATAGGTATTTGCTACCGTTCCAGACGTAGTAGTAGAAGTCGATCACATCCGCACCAACGTTCGTAAATCCCCAGGCTAAGAAGTCGTTTCTTCCGATGATGATCATTCCAACCCCAGGAAATGTCACCCCACGAACGTTGAATCCGTTGAGCTGGATGTGCATCTCATACCACACGGGTGGAACAGTTAAAAGCAAGTGTGGATCGTTCGCAAGCATAGGTTTTCCGGTGGTCGTGAAATTGCCCGAAATTACCCAATTGTTCGAACCGAAGCTCGAATCGCTTTCAAAACTCTTCATCCAATCGACAAATGACTTGTTCACCCTTATTATCGTGTGTTCATGACCCAAGGACATTGGATACAACTCGAGAGCTTTTTCTCCAAGCTTTTCTAAGATAACAGCCCTTTTCAGATCCCAAAAGTTCCCAGTTAAACCCCAAGCAATCTGTTTTGCGATCAGCAGAGTATCGACTGGGGTCCACTTCTTCGGTTTGTAGTTTGCGAGCTGAAACTCCATGGGCATTTTTTCTCTTTCGATGAAGTGGTTGACACCTTCGCTGTAGGCGATTAGAAGTTCAGCAATCTCTGAATCCTTTAAACTCTCCCATGTTATCTCCGCGGATCTTGCAAAGTCCATTTTTCTGTAAAAAACGTCCGATTCGTAGAACTCTTCACCAAAAACTTCGCTAAGCTCACCACGCATCATTCTACGATACAAATCCATCTGAAAAAGGCGATCCTTCGCTTGAACATAACCGATTGCGAACGCAAGCGCTTTTTCGTTTTCAGCGACAAAGTGAGGAACGCCAAACTCGTCGTAGAACATCTCGACTTTCCCATATGGGTTTTTAATCTCTTTCTTTTCTTCCAAAGGCCAGAGAGTTCCCGAAAAGGGTGCAAGCAACGTCAAGTAGTTGCTCGCCAGGTAGATAAGGATGGCAAACGCTAAAACAGCGACAAATCGCCTCCAACGCATGTTAAAAATATCCAGATCATTTTAAATATTTTACGATTCAAAGCCTTTGCGACCCCTTTACATCTTTTCGTCCCCCTTCATCAATTTTCTCCCTCTCTTCAATCTCTCTAAGCTCTCCCTCTGTCATTTCAAGAATAAAGGTGCCCACGTAACCGCATTTGAGACATCTGTATTTGCTTCGTGTAACTACCATCTAAAACGATCTCTTTGGACTTGCAAATCGGACAAACGAGAAATCTCTTCATAAATTTAGCTAATCGCACGTCTGATAAATTTGATTGAGAACTTCGCAAAATTTTTAAGAAATCGCGAAAACGAATTTGTGTTGATAGCCCTTTCTGTGTATGGTGAAGACAAATTGGGAATCGTTCACGCAGTAGCCAAAGCGCTTGCAAGTTGCAATGCGAACATCGTGGATATAGAGCAAACAGTTCTCCACGGGATATTTGCGATGTTCATAGTTGCTGAGGCAGAGGAATTGGAATGCGTTGAGAAAAATCTCAAGGAGGTTGCGGAAAATCTGAATCTGAAGATCAGCTTAAATCCATTCGAGAGGAAGGAAGGGAAGAAAAAGAATTTGTTCGTTGTGAACGTGCTTGGTAAAGACAGAGTTGGGATCGTTCGCGATATAACTGCGGT
>CALIUJ010000110.1 GCA_938048785.1 uncultured Archaeoglobaceae archaeon
TCCTGCGCAGGTTTATTCGAGACTCTAACTTCGAGTGCTATCTTCGTTTTTCCTATCGCTCTAAGCCTCCTTATAGCTTCTCTCAGCAAAGCTTCTCCGATTCCATGCCTCCGAAACTCCTTTCTAACTGCAATCGAAACTATCTTCCCCGTGAACTCATCTACGTGCATCGTGACAACGTAACCCGCGATCTTGTTTCCGATGTCCGCAACCAAGATTTCGTTGCAATAGGTTAAGTACACGAACATGTCGAAGGATGGATTCCTTGGGTTGAACACCTCCTTATCTATTTCGAGAACTTCTTTGAAGTCTCTGATCGAGTACTCCCTTATCACCACTTGCACAAACCTTTATAGCAACTGGAGGGATATTAAAGTTAGTGCTACCGCTCGCGGAGTTCATAGCGCAGAGATACAAGAGGGTTGCTGAGATAGGGATTGGAAACAACGTTGAGATAGCAGAGCTTTTGAAATCAAAAGGCGTATCTGTGGTTGCAACCGACGTTAAAAAGGTCAATACGAGCGTTGAATTCTACATAGACGATGTTTTCAACCCAAAGCTTGAAATATACCGTGGTGTTGAGCTCATCTACTCGATACGCCCGCCCCCGGAGATGTTTCGTGCAATAATAAAGCTTTCGAAACTCTTAGATGCGGACTGCATCATAAAGCCGTTGTATGGCGATTACTTCGATGGAGAGCTCGTAAACTACAAGGGGGTGAGCTTCTACCTATGGAGGAGAAACACTATCTGATCAAAAAATTCAGTGAATTCTATTCAAAAAATAGAATCAGTTTACCTAAGGACTTCAAAAGGCGTGAATTCGCCTTCGTTCCCATTGAATCGATTCCAGAATTTGTGATGAAAAGACACATTTCCTTTGAATCCGAGGATGAGTTCAAAAACTACGTAGCCAAAGAAGTTCCAGCACACGTCTACTACTCCTCAGCCTACTACGAGAACCCGAGCGATGAGAAGATGGAGAAAAAGGGCTGGATCGGCGCAGATCTCATCTTCGACATCGATGGGGATCATCTACCAATAAAAACGAAGAATATAACTGCCACGCTTGAGAGGGCAAAATTCGAGGTGAAAAAGTTGATAAAGCTCCTTACTAAGGACTTTTGTGTCAAGGAGATAGAAGTTTACTTCTCTGGCAGTAGAGGTTATCACGTTCACGTTTTGGATGAGGACTTTCGCTACCTCGAGTCTCCGGAGAGGAGAGAGATAATAGACTACCTCATGCTCAACAATCCAAGGCTCTTCTCAAATCCAATGGAATCAACTGCAGAGGTAAGGATAAAGAGGTTCTTGAGTAAAAAAGGAGTTCCTGAGAGAAATTGGAAAAAGAAAAAGTTCCTCGAATCCGCAATTAACGCTCTCAGAGTTTACATCGATGCCCCCGTAACTGCGGACGTCAAACGACTTATAAGAATGCCCGAAACCCTTCATGGAAAAACTGGGCTTAGGGTTACAAGAGTGGAGGACTTGGAAACCTTTGACCCTTTTAGAGATGCCATAGCATTCGGCGAAGAAGGCGTGAGGGTTAGGGTTCTAAAAAAGGTCAAGATGAAGATGGGTGGACGCGAGTTCAACTTGGCTCCCGGGGAAACTGCAGAGGTTCCAGAGTTCTTTGCAATATACTTGCTATGCAGAGGATTTGCGAAGATATGAGCCAATGGCTTCGATCAGCGCTTCGTTCTCCTCCCTTTTTCCCACGGTTATCCTCAGATGTGAACCTTCGAGTCCGAGAAAGTTTTCGACTTTTCTAACCACTATTCCGCTGTTCAGCAGAAAATCAAAGGTTTTTTCATCGACTTTAACGAGTAGAAAGTTCGCTTGAGATGGAAAAACCTTCAAACCAAGTTTTTCCAATTCCTCCTTCATCCTTGTCCTCTCCTCGATTATTTTTCTCCTTACCTCTGCGTAGTAATCAAAAGACTTAATCGCCGAGATTGCAACTTCAACCGCAACGCTTGAGATCGCAAATGGAAGGCGAATTTTCTCTATCGCTTCCGCAATCTCTTTGCTCGAAATTGCATAACCAATCCTAAGCCCCGCGAGTCCAAAAAACTTGGAAAAAGTCCTAAGCACTATTACGTTCTCGAACTCAAGGGCAAAGTTGAGCATGTTCTCGTCAGAGAACTCTACGTATGCTTCATCTATTAAAACGAATTCAGAGCTCTCTATTATTTTTTCCACGGTTTTTTTCTTCACCTTGTTCCCCGTTGGGTTGTTTGGAGAGCATATCATCGACAGCTTGGGTTTCAAATCTTCAAAGATTTCAGCCTCGAGCTCGTAGTCTTTGAAAACCGGGGTAACGATACTTGCTTCCCTAAGCATGGCATAGATCAAGTAGAGCGAGTAAGAAGGCATAGGTATCGCAACCGTGTCGAGTTCTTCAACGATGGCATCGCATACCCTCGATATGAGCTCCGAAGATCCACAGCCCACGGAAATTCTTTCAACTTCAACTCCTAAGAAATCAGAAATCGCTTTTTTCAGCCTTGAATAGCTCGCATCTGGGTATCGGTTTATCTTCACTAAGGAGTTTAAAAAAGCCTTTTTAACACTTTCACTCGGCTCATATGGGTTTTCGTTGGAACTCAAGTTCACGACTTGACCTTCGGGGATAATTCCTGGATCGTAAGGGTTTATTATCTTCAAAACGCCTCGCATAGTCTTACCAGTGATTTTAGAGCTTTCATAGAGTTCTGATCCCTAAAAAACGGATCAGACAATACTACATGGTCACAAACCCTGAGAAGTTCTCTTATTCTCGACGAAACTTCCTCGAAGTTGCCTGTAATTGCAAATTTCTCGAGGAGAAAATCTCTCATTCTGAAAATGCTCGAACTTGCGATTGAAGCTCTTTTTCGTCTTAAATCAACGAGCTTCCTTAAATCTTCGTCTATCTTTACCCCAAATCTCTTTTCTACCCCCTTTAAAACTATCGCAGATGCCAAAGCAACGTCTTCTTCAAGCTCGCTCGGCAAGAGCAACGCAGGACCATAGGCAATTCTCATACCGTTTTGAATGAGAGAAGCAAGGTTGGCAACGAGCTCTGGATGAACGTAGTTTATAAGGATTCCATCTGCAATTCTCGAGGAAAGCTTCGTTATCTTAGGCGACGAACACCCCGCAAAGACTTTTCTTGGCTTTAACATTTGAAGACAATTCAAGACCTTCTTTGTCGCCTCCTTTGGGTCCCTGAATTCTCCCGCACCAATGCCAACTAAAAATCTCTGCCCAAATCTAAGCTCAAGGCTTTCTATTTCTCTAAGTATCTCCTCACAATTTCTCTTCGTCACAGATAGAACGCCAAAGCCGATGAGAACTTTCGTCTCTCTTGCGAGGATTTCAGCTGTCAAAAAAGGATTGAAGTCAAAATCTCCGATCCAAATTACTTTTACTCCCGCATTTTCCGCGATCCTACCCTTCTCTGCTATCTCCCTCTCTCCAACGTCACCGTTTATGTTTATGCTCAACTTACCAATTGAGAAGTCCTTCAAGCCTTTCTTCGTTGTCGCAATGGCTAAAAAAGTTATCGAAAAAATTAAAAAATTGCGTCGCAACAACGAATATGCTCGGAGTCGAAGAGCTGATACTCATTGCAATCGTCGCCCTCGTAATTCTAACTCCAGAGAAGTTGACGGAATTCGCAAGGGAGATTGGAAAGATCTACGCTGAGTATAAGAAGGCAAAGCGCATGATAGAGCTTGAAGTCCTTTACGGGATTCCGAGTGATGAGAAGTTGAGAGAAGACATGGAAAGAAAATTCAAAGAACTCGAACTTGAAGCTGAGAAACTCAAATCCTCGAGATCTCCTCCTCGCTGAGACCAGTTAGCTCTATTACGCTCAAACCAGTCTTCAGGTTCTTCGCATCCTCTTCGCTCATAACTTCTCTGAAGCTCTCGTCCGAAAGGATTAAGCTATTCCCAAATGGGTCTTCGAGGATTAAAGTCAGCTCTTCTCTTCCAGCAATCGTATCTTCAATCTTTCTCAGTATCGACTCACATCTTCGAATCTTTTCCTCGTCCCCCTCGTTCCATCGCATTAAAGTTTTGACGATGTTCGCAACCCTCTCGAGAACGCCTTCAAGGTTTGTTATGAAAGCTTGACTCGCAGGTCCGGGTTCGATTGTTACGCCGAGTTCTGGGATCCTTATCGTTCCAGAGGTCGATCTTATTACCTTCGCGAAGAGATTTTTCTCATTTATCTTGATCTTGAACCTCGTGGGCTCCTTTTCGCCTAAGACAATTGAATCCGCATGTCTAAATCCGCACTCACAAGAAATAGAAGTTAAAAGAACTTTATCGAAAAAGGGAACCTCGTATGTCGTAACTATTATTCTTAGTTCTCTTCCACAGACTGGACAGATCATCTGCTGCCCCTAATCTTGTTTCTATCCACCTTCACACCCGAAGGAGTTACAACGACGTATTCCTCACCCAAGCCAACGATGTCTCCATTTATCTCGTCCACAAGCTGTTTTAGATCTTTCAGAATTCTGTCTAAAGTCAGCCTGTCGTGTTTCAAAAAGCCAATGTCCGCGATGATGATGTTTCCATCGTATATCTCCTTCTTTATCCTCGGAATCTCGCTCAATCCTGCGACTTCTGCAACTTTGATCATCATCGAAGCTTTTTCGCCTATTTCAGTTTCGTATTGACTCAAATCGAGTTCTTCGTAGTCATCAACGATTGCCTTTTCCTTTGATTTTATTTTTCCAAAGAGTCCCATGAACCTCACCCTACAAGATGGGTGCAAAAAAGTATTTAATTTTAACGCTTATTAAGGAGCTTGAGCACGTAATCCAAGCTCTTCCCAATCTCTCGTCTATGTGCAACAACCATGGGGATTGCAATGAGTATATAAGCGAAGCTGAGCAGATACCTTGTCTCAACGCTTTGGTATACGAACTGCAGAAGAAAAAGAAAGAGCAAAGCCAAAGCTTCGAAAACGTTGAACCTTAGGTTTATTATTATCGCCACACCCAGTAGAGACTGCGCAGCTGTCAACAAAAATTCCTCTCTTTGTCTATCATCAAGGGGTAATGAGCTTGGGCTTGCGAGGGATAAGCTGTATACTATCGCAAGACATCCAACGAGAAGCGTCCACTGGTTAACCTTCGAAGAAACCAGCGTATTAAAGCTCGCGGTGGTTCTGAGTCTTCGTATGAAATAGATCGCAACTATGAACTCGGGAGCCTCGCTTGCAAGCGGAGCTATCCACTGGACCATGAGGAACTCGTCTATTCCGAAGTTTTTCGCAGTCCCTATGAGACCTTCGGCAAAAGCTTCGACACTCAAAAGGATTACAAAGGCTGAGAAAAGAAAGAAAACGACTACCGAAATTCTTCTTTTTTTCACGGGGAAACAGCAAAGATAAGCTGGAACTCCAACCGCTTCGAATTCTTCACGATGTGCCCTCGTTGCTATGTATAGGTAGAGAACATAGATGAAAATCAACACAAAAGCGTCCAAGATCGAGATCTCACCCTTTATTGGAATCGAGAAGCAGTAAATGGAAGCGATCAGGAGAATCAAAAATTCGAGCCTAATTCCTTCGTCAAGAACTATTTCCTTTTTTCTCAGCTTCATCATCGCAAAGATCGCAACAAGGCTCCAACCAACACCAAGGAGTAATCTATTTGCTCCAGTCATGTTTGCAGCTGCGTAATGCGTGTACTCCCCACCGACTTTCCCCGCCATCCATGCGAAGTATAGGTCGACAGCGTATTCCGGCAAAACAGCGAGTAAAGCAACTACTGCGAGGCTTAGAGACCTTGGCAAATCCTTTTCAGCGGTCTCAGCTGCCCAGGATAAGAGGAACGCAGCAGAAACCACTGCGATTCCTGCGAGTAGAGCTTCAAGGTGAGGAGGATAGTGAATGGACATGAAAAACGAAACTAACCACGGAAAAGTCGAAAGGACTGCGAGAATTATGTAAATCTTCTCCTTGAGAAACATGCAACCAAGTTTTTGCTCGAGATAAAAACCTTTTTACCAGAATCGATTATTCGACGAGGAAAAGCTTTATATTTTTTGAAGAGAAAATAACATGCCCGTCCGCCATGCGTCCTCTGAGATCGTGAGGAGGATTCCACAGGGCGGGCTACAAAAATTAGATCTCATCCGCGGTTATGATTTCAACGCCCTTTATTCTTCCTCTTTCTGAACTCACAACTTTTGCTTTAAGCCTTTTCGCGATTGCCAAAGCATAAGATAACTCTTCTCCATGCTCACGATACCTCTCGACTTCTTTGCTATCAACATCCACGATCTCGAGGTTTAACCTCAAACCTACTTTCGGTGGTAATCGCTTGTAGGTTTCCCTTGAAACGAAAACTTTCCCATTGTATCCCTTCTCCATCAGCTTCATCACCCCACTTGTATCTGCGACGATCTTAAGAGGTAGCCTTGGCATTGGCATTGTCATCAGCAGATAAACTCCGAGACTCATGAAAACCCAAGTTAAGGCGAGAAGTGCAACTGCGACGTAGCTTCTTATCGCAAGTGGAACGAATAAGACATCGAGCACGATTAAAAGAAGGATTCCAAAGAATACAAAGGCTGTGGAGATCAGAATCGCTGAAACTGTGTCCCTAAAACGAATTTTCTTCACCAACTCCTCCATCATCCTTTCAAGATCTTCCATACAATATCACTGGAATTCCGAAGGATACCGCAATCCTCGCAACACTCGTATCACCGACGATCACGGGCTTTTTAACCTTTACCGCAACCGCAATCAGTTCAGCATACTTTCGCTCCAGTCCCATTCTCAAGAGATTTGAAACGAGTTCTTCGTCGGGCTCGATCACGATCCCTCCACGAACGGGATTTGAGGGAGTTGTAAAAATGCGAAACTTTGGATACAACACGAACAAAGCTTTTTCGTGCTCCTTAATTGCAACGATCCCTCTTGAACGAGTAGGGATAAAGAGTGTTGTGAAGAAGGTCCCAAAAATGGCTGGAATCATCATTATCGCGTATTGAACAACGATTTCTTTCACGACTCGAGGCATTGGGGTTGTGATCTCCGGAACTAATTTAATCATTTCCACACGCGTTTCTGGAGTTTCGCGGATCTCTGGTGTTGGACGAACTGTGATTTCAGGAGTTGGTAGGGTTTCAATCCCTCCTCTTCGGGGAGGGATTACAGAAGGTCCATAGGAGAAGCCCTTCAAGGTTGCGTATCCCACTACGTATCTCCCATCGAGCTCCGAGGCAGGCAATATCGTGAGCGTGCAAAAGTCCTCAGCTCTTAACTGAACCTTAAAGTAGAAGATCGGAACAGAAGAGCTTTCTATTTCCACGGATCTACTAAAACTTTCCCCGGAATTTATCTCGATCTCTTCGTGGAAAAGAGTAGTCCTATTGCCATCGATTTCAACAAATGCGGTTGCATAACCCTTCAACTTCTTGTCGAGAACGTTTGTAACGTTGAAAACACCGATCCACTTTTCAATTCTTCCCTTTTCTACGATCACGGGAACGTTGGCTGTAAAGCTCATTCCAATTTTTTCAACATAGCTGAAGCCTATGATCCCATCTGGAATCGTAAAGTCTCTTTTCAGAGTTAGGTTAAAGCTCGCAGACTCGTTTTCTGCAATCGTTTTATTGAAAACTACGCTCCCATTTAGAACTTCGCATTTGTCGCAAGAGATGAAGTCTGGG
>CALIUJ010000111.1 GCA_938048785.1 uncultured Archaeoglobaceae archaeon
TCGCTGCCTTCAACGCTTCTTCTTCGCTTTCGCAAATTATTCCCTTCGCAGTCTTTATTCCGTAGCTTTCCAAGAGCTCTTTGGCTTCCTGTTCGAGTAGGAGCATGGAGTAAGTTGTCGATGGATATTTCACTTTTTTGAAATAGATTTAAGGCTCAAAACAGTTCCATCTGGTAGAATTGCTTCCCAACTCTGATAGTCGAACCTCCTAAACATAAAGCCTGCGGGTCTTTCGAGATTTACTGCAGTTGATGAACAAAGCTCGTTAAACGCTGGAAGCACGAGAACCCTTCTACTCTCCCCAAAGATCTCCACTTCACCGCTTAGAAATGCTCTTTCCTTTATCCCACCAACTTCTGAGGGTATAAAAACCGAGGGGTGCGCGTGTGCGAAAATCAAGACCTTTGAACTCATAAACTCTTCCCCCGGCATCGCGTGTCCATGGAATATCGAAAACTTTCCAATCCTCAAAGCTTTAAAACCGTTGATCCCGATGTCATGATTTCCCCTAATCACGATTAATTCAGCTACACTGGAAATTTTGTCAAGGAAATCCCTCGCATAGCTTTTCTTTCCAAGATGTCTGACATCACCCGCTATGATCAGGGTCTGGAATTTTTCTGCGAGTTTCAAAACCTTCTCCAAAAGCTCCCTATCATAAAAGGGAACGAGTCCAAAGTGCAAGTCCGCTATTATTGCCTTCTTTCCTATGGAGATTGCATCATTTAGGAGTCTCATCAAAAATTCTCTTCTCCACCGCTGAGACAAACTCTGAAATGTTTATACCAACCTCCTTTGCAACTATTAGGGCTACGACTTCAAAGCTCAGCAAATTTCCCATTCTTTCTTGCTTTTCGCTGATCATCGAAAAAACGTCTTGGATATTCCTGCCGAGTCTCTTTGCTATCTCTTCAACCAATTTTTCCCCGATATTTTCCTCCTCCAACAATGCTTCATCGAGCTCGAAGCTCATGGCTAAGAGAAGAAGTCGTCGAGAGTTAAACTTTTTGCCTTTTTCTCTTTCCTCTCTCCTTCTTCTGCCCCCTTCTCTACATCCTCTCGAGCTTCCTTAGCTTCAAATTCCTCAGTTTTAGCAGTTTCTACTTCTAAATCTTCTTTTTTATGGCTTATCCATGTTTCATCGATTTTATGCAACCTGTTCCGCTCCATGAACTCAAGTATCTCGCTTGCTTTCTCTCCTACTAAGAACTCGAGGTCATCTTTGCTAAACTCGTAAAAAGCAGATATCTTAGCACTTTTTTCTACCCCAAGATTGTTTAATAACAAAGCTATGAAGGGGAGCATCTCTGTTTTTGCTTTACTTTTTGACAAGTGAGAGCTGACTGAGATCTTCTTCAAAATCTTTTCTCTTATCTCTCTCTTTTGCCTTGTTTGGAATAGGAATTGCCAGATATCTGGACGTTTGTATCTTGTAAAGCCAGATTTCTTTTCCTCCCTCATCTGCTGGACACCATCGGTCATCAGATAAGTTGCGTATTTCCATAGGCGATAGCTTTGACGCCTTTTGACTCTTGAGATAAAAATGTCCGCTCTTGAGAGCGCGAGGTAACCTTTAAAGAGATCTTTTCCCTCATACTCGAGAGATAAGTTCTCTTCTATCCACTGTATTAAGTCCTCTGGTGCTTCGTCGAGCAACATCGCATCCGCATAGGCAGAGTAGTTGGTTTTGAAGATTTTCTGCAAGAGTCTAAAGACGTCGACTTCTTGCGTTCTCTTTCCAACTACCAAGTCCTCGACGTTGATTTTTTCCTTACCCTCAGCGATCGCTTGAAGATCGTTTATCGCAGCCCTCAAATCTCCACCCGCATTAACAGCAATTGACTCAAGAACGCTTTTTTCACACTCGATCCCTTCTTTTGCACAGATCTTCTGAAGCACTTTAACGATCTGCGTTTTCGTCAGTCTCTTGAAATCTATGAACTCGCAGAGTTTTCTCAACTCGAGAGACAACTTGTAGGGATCGTTCGCTATCAACACGATTGGTTGTCTTGGCTTCTTCTTTATGATCCTTATCAGCGCAGATTCACCTCCAAAGTCCTCTTTTTTGTGGATGTTGTCGACTTCGTCGAGAATTATGAGCTTGAGTCTACCACTTTTTGATGATAAAAACTCGCCCTCGTCGCTGATAGTTTCGTTGAAAACTCCGGATCCAACGATCTTTTCAATCGCTTGCAGGTTTCTTTGATCACTTGCGTTCAGCTCCACGAATTCCCACTTCATTGTTTTCGCAAGAGCCAATGCAATGGATGTTTTTCCGATTCCCGGTGGACCTGCAAGGAGCAAAGGTTTATAGCTACCTTTAAGCCACTTTTTTGCCCAATCTGTAATCTTGGCTATTACTTCCTTGTCTGCGACTACTTCTTCGAGGGTCTCGGGTCTATACTTCTCGGTCCAAAGCATCGATTTAATCTTGCTCAAAGGTTATATCTCTTATCAACCGAAAACTTTATATAGAAATACCTATCCATCGATCTCTGTAATTGGAGGTGGTTGAATGGCGGTGCTTCAGGGAACGCCTGTGCTTATTCTTAAAGAGGGGACGCAAAGAACAGTTGGAAGAGATGCGCAGAGGATGAA
>CALIUJ010000112.1 GCA_938048785.1 uncultured Archaeoglobaceae archaeon
TCGTTTAAGGAGTTTAAATGTAACCTTGCAATAAGAGCAGAGAATGAGATCCCCCGGTTTCTCGTCTCCCTCCATGGGGATATCCGCATCACAGACCGGACAGACCATATCTTTGATCATCTCTTTCTCCTTTTGGGATTATCCTGTAGTGCGACCCTTTAGTCAAGACATTTTTGAGGCCTTAAAGGTGTAGAGTTATGATCCATCAAAAAACGACCTCACCATTTGCCCTACAATCAATTTTCTCAGACCGATCCATATCTCAGCATCCCCCCTTAAGCCGCTTCTTTGAAGGAATTCTCTCTCTCATACTGCTCCTCAAACTCCTCCGGACTCCTATAGCCCAGCTCCGAATGAACGTAGAGCTTGTTGTAATCGAGATCAATCCAGTGGCCAATCTTCTCTCTCGCCTCCTCGAGTGAAGAAAACTCATTGAGCCAGATCACCTCCTCCTTAATGGTCCTCATCATCCTCTCCGTATCCGCATTGCCCTTGGGATTGTCATAGGAGGTAAAGATCTGCTCAATCCCTAAGGTTGCCATATCTCTCATAAAGGAGACTGAGGTGGGCTGAGAACCATTGTCGCTGATCAGTTTCAGATCACTGCCCCTCACCCCATCAGGAAACTCTCTAAGAATTGCCATCTCCAAGGCCTGCCTCCACTCCTTAGAGCGGCCCCTTAAGGAAAGCTCCCAACCCACAATCTTCTTGTTAAACCAATCCAAAACGATGATCAGATAGACCCACCCCAGGGAGGGAACCGTAAACTTTGTCATATCAATCCCCCAGTACTGCCTCGGCCTCTCTGCCCTGGGCTTGCTCCTCTGAGACCTCCTCTTAGCCTTATGAACCCTCTGCGTTGCCCCAAGAGAATTCTCTCTCATCACCCGCCTCACCCGCTTCTCATTGACCAAAATCCTCTCCCGATGCACCAACCATGCCCTCACCCTCCGATACCCCCAAAAAGGATGCCCTGTCTTGATGGCCTTGATCTTCTCCAAAAGATCCCCATCTCTCAAAGCCCCCTCACCAACATCCTGAACCCGCTTTACCCGAAGAGACGCGTAATATCCGCTCCGAGATACCCCCAGTGCCTCACAAGCATCCTTGACCGTGTATCCAGATTCCTTAAGCATCTTCACCGTTTCTACCTTTTCCCGAAGAGCTCCTCCGTTTTTTTTAATATCTCAATCTGAATCGCCTGCTTCCCAATAATCTTCTGAAGCTTCTCAATCTCTGCCTTGTAGACATTGTCCTCAGAAGCCCCGTTAACCAAGGCCTTCTTGCCACCTTCCAGAAATTTGTCCCGCCAACGGTAGTAAAGGGTTTGACTGATCTTGTGCTCTCGACAAATCTCTGCCACAGACCTCTTTTCCTTGAGACCCTCCATGACAATCGCTAACTTTTCATCTGCGCTCCATTTCCTCAGTTTCATCATCCTTACCTCCAGTGCTAAGGTTTTTCCCCTCATACAGGAAGTTTAGCCCCTACACCTTCGGCGTGTCCACTCCTAATGGGTCGCAGTATAATCTTCTCATGATGTTGATTATTTTTTGTTAACGAATAACAACCATCACCGTATCAATTTCTTTTTTTATTTTGTAAACCAATTTTCTTGCTCAATCAATTATTTTTACTAGTGTTGCGTCTCAGAAATTCGTTGATAAAGTCTTTTAATTTTTTCCAGAATTGAGTCAGCTGTTGCGGTCCAAACAAAAGGTTTAGTTTTAAGGTTGTATTTTGCTACAAATTGCTCGATTTTCGAAACCAGCTCTTTGACACTTCTAAAGGTTCCACGACGAATAGCTTTTTGGGTAATAAGATTGAACCAGATCTCTACCTGATTAAGCCAAGAAGCATAGGTTGGAGTGTAATGGACTTGGTAACGAGGATGAGCCGCCAACCAGCGTTTAACCCTGGGATGCTTATGGGTCGAGTAGTTATCCACCACCAGGTGGATATCCAACTCTTGAGGGACGTTCGTATCGATATGGTTTAGGAAATCTAAGTATTCTTGATGTCGATGACGGCGTTTGCAGCGTGTCAGAACCTGGCCGGTGGCGATATCTAAGGCAGCAAACAGAGGAGTGGTTCCATGGCGAACATAATCATGGGTTACCCCTTCGACATAACCTAATCCCATAGGCAGGAGAGGTTGAGTGCGATCTAAGGCTTGGATTTGGCTTTTTTCATCGACGCACAGCACCATGGCTTTATCCGGAGGATTAAGATATAACCCAACGATATCTCGGACTTTTTCTACAAAGAAGGGATCGGTGGAGAGCTTAAAATGACGTTGGCGATGGGGCTGAAGGCCAAAGGCTTGCCAGATTCGGTGGACCGTTGACCGAGAGAGTTTCGTCTCCTGAGCAATGGAACGGATGGTCCAATGAGTTCCATCCTTAGGTTTTGTGCTAAGAGTTTTACGAACAAGGAGGGCTACCTTTTCATCAGAGATGGATCTCGGTCGTCCCGACCGCAATTCATCATGGAGCCCTGAGAGGCCTTGTCGGAGATAACGTTTTCTCCATTTGCAAACCATCTGGGGACTAAGATGGACCTGTTTGGCGATTTCACGGTTTGTTAACCCTTTGGCAGCCATCAGAACAATTCGGGCTCGATTGACCAAACCGTGAGGAAGAGAACGAGAATGGGAAATGGAGTTCAATTGTTCGAATTCCTCTTTAGAAAGTTTAATGGGCAACTTTGGGCGACCTTTTTTCATGGGCTTTCTCCTTTATAGGGGATAACCCATGATATCACAACCCTAAGAATTATTCAACTTATTTATGAGACAAAACACTAGAATTAACCTGAATAATGCGTGACTTTTAAAATTATTGGGACATTTTGATTATAGTTCTATTTCGTTTAGAGTTTTCATAAACAACTTTGTTGATATTTTGTAAAATTTGCATAAATGTTTTTGAGTATGGGTAACTGTTCGGCAAACTTAAAGTAGGTCTTCCTTGTCCACCAGAGGCGGATCCACCCATGGTGGAGGGACGAATCAATTGCCCTGGAACTAAAAATAACCGATTGCGAATCGTCTGGAGGTTGAGTTGTTGCCACTCTGGCGGGAAGCAGAGGCGTTTGAACCAATTGACCAGGTTGTAGGCAAACAGAACCAGATGGAAATAGGCTTGATTGGAAACCCAGTCTCTGGAAGGAATCTTGCCCAGGGTATAGGCTTCGAGAAGCTCCCGAATGATAAGTTCTCCCGTGGCTCTCTGGTTGTAGAATCGCCAGAGGTTGAGAGGCTTCAGAGAGAGGTTTGTAACAATCACCTGGTAGGTATATCCCGCCATCTGGAAGAGGGAGAGTTGCCAGGAGGGTTTCTCCGAAACGAGACGGCGAATGACGACGAATCGTTGCGAGGTTTTCCATCTCCAGGGTTTGTATTCGAACTCCGAGACCCAGAATCCAGGAGAGACTTCCTCGTATCGGAGGCCTCCAGGGGAGTGTTGGATAGGTTTGGTGATCCGAGCCACAATAGCATAAAAGGCTCCAACTTCCTGAAGAAACTCGATAGTTGTATGATCGTAGAAGGCCGAATCGCCCCGCATCCGAATCTCTCGGATTCCAGAAGGAAGCTTGGAGATACATCTTTCCAGAAGTTCGATGGTATGGGGAGCAGGATGGATATCTCCCGACAGATAGACTCCCTCCCAGAGGTCTCCCGTTTTGCCTTCGAAACAGAGAAGGGGTTGATAGGAAGGGCGTCCCCGTTTCGAGGGATTGTAACCCACCCTGGCTCCTTCTTGTTGACCATAGACC
>CALIUJ010000113.1 GCA_938048785.1 uncultured Archaeoglobaceae archaeon
TGCCAGTGATAGTGTCGATTCTCTACTTCTACTTCCCGGAGAAGGCTGAAGAGAAGAGAGCTAAGGCTAAGGAAGCTTCGGAAAAGAAGGGGGTGTAGTGAATGGCTGAAAGTGTAG
Organism: uncultured Archaeoglobaceae archaeon; assembly: GCA_938048785.1. GTDB lineage: Archaea > Halobacteriota > Archaeoglobi > Archaeoglobales > Archaeoglobaceae > WYZ-LMO2. The sequence goes on from CALIUJ010000113.1 coordinate 118, forward strand.
ACCCAGTAGTCATAGGCATAGTAGTGATCTACCTCATCGCAGTCGTCGTAATTGGTTACTACTCCCGAATAAGGCTTAAGAGCGCGATGGATTACTACGTCGCTGGTAGAAGAATTGGTAGCGTCGTCAACGGTTTAGCTCTGGAGTCAACTTATCTCAGCCCAGCGTCAATGCTCGGTTTGCCCGCTTTCATATTCCTGATCGGATACCCATTCTGGTGGGCAATGGTCGCAATCATCTGCGGTATGCCTCTAGCAGCGCTTTTAACAGCTTCAGCATTGAGAAAGTATGCTCCGGTGAGCTTTGCTGATTACTACGCAGACCGCTATGGCGACGAAAGACTCAGATGGTGGATAGGGATAATAGTGATCGTGGGTACGGTTCTCTACATCACACTTTCGCTCGTTGGCATGGCTCTTTTCATGGTCGCAATATTGAAAATGCCATACGTAATTGCATTGATCATAGGAACGGTTATCGTGATGTTCTACGTCGTCTACGGAGGAATGATCGCAACAAGCTGGAACGCTGCGATGCAAGCAATTGTTATGAGCTTTGCTGCAATCATCGCTGCAGCCGCAATAGTTTGGCAACTCGGCGGTTTTGAAGGAGTTTACTTCGCAGCTCAGCAATCGTATGCAAAGATTTGGAACTCTCCTGCGAACGCTCCAGAAGTTCCGCACCTCTTCAGTAGCACATGGATCGCAGTTCTTTGCTGGTACTTCATCTGGCACTACGGCTTTGCAACGATGCCATACACAGTTGTTCGATTCTTTACGGTCATGGACATGAAGACCGCGAGAAGGAGCATCTTTTGGTGCTCTCTTATCGGTGGAGCGTTCTACGTTTCACTACAAATAATCGGCATAACTGCGAAGTATCTGATCGAAAAAAGTCATCCGATTGCAGTCGCAGCAGGAGGAAATATGACCGCAACGCAAGTGCTTGCAGCGATTCAGAAAACCTATGGCATCGGAACAGTCACAGATTATTCGATGATCGCAGCAGTTGAGGCGTTGGGTAATCCAGTAATCCTTGGAATACTTTGCGCAGGTGGTTTAGCGATTGCGATGTCAACTGCAGCCGGATGGGCGGTTGTGGTTAACACCATAATTGCAAGAGACTGGATGGTAAAGCTCTTGAAGTGGAAGAGAGCTGAGGAGAAACCAGTGCTATATGGAAGAATCGTTTCCTTCATATTCTTGCTGATAGGCTTTATAACTGCGATTCAGCCTCCAGCGTTGGTTCTCGACTTAAGTGGTTGGGCTTTCGTAGTCGTGATTTGTAGCCTTGGACCAGGCCTAATTCTTGGACTCTGGTGGAAGCGAGCAACAAGGACTGCGATGTGGGTAACAGCGATCGTAATGTTCGTCCTCAGCATGTTTGCATGGATGAGGGCACACTTAGTGCTTGGACACCACGCAAGGTTCTTCTTAAACGATGTGCTCTTTGGTAACCCCAATGCTCTGATTACTCCGCATCAGACTTGGCTAATCCCACTTGGTTTCATAGTGTTCATAATAGTCTCGCTGTTGACGAAACCACCGGAAGAGGAGAGGATTCAGAAGTACTGCGTCGAGCTTACGAAGGAAGTCTAAATGAATTTCAGAATTTAAAAAATTTTTTAATTTTTTGAGTGATGAAAATTGTTTGGAAAAATTTTGGAGGGAAATATGGGACCGAAGGAATTGGCTAATGTAATTGATCGCTTTATTCGCCCACAAACTTTCCCCTTAGCTTTCAAATTCGGCGAAGATTCGAAAGCGAGAAAGCTGAAAGATCTAACGATCTGCCAAGTCTACAACGTCGCCCGCAGATACGGTTGGTTTTTGAAATTCGATGTGGAAACAACTTGCCCCCTTGGGATCATCGCATATGGTTTTGCTGAACCAGATGAGCTTTACAAATCGGGAAAGCTTGCCTACGAAGCTGGATATGCGATAAGCGAAGAGATCGGAAAGAGATTCGAAGAGGTCGTGCCAAGGCTTGGTGCTCAAAGCTCTTGTCTTGTTGCACCACTTGAAAGAGAAGACTTCATTCCAGATCCAGACTTCGTCGTTGTCTACGGAACCCCAGCTCAAATTCTGCGCTTTGTTCACGCTTACCTATACAACAAGGGCGGAAAGGTAGAGACTTCGATACTTGGCAGAGCTGCGTGTGCAGAATTTCTTGAGGCGTTCATTCACAAAAAGCTGAAAATCGTGATCCCATGTTACGGAGATAGGCTTTTTGGTTTAACACAAGACCACGAGATGGCGGTTGCTTTTCCATTTGAAATCGTGGAAGAGATTGCAAGAGGTCTTGAGGAAACGCATAAACGTGGAATTCGTTACCCAGTTCCGAACACAGCGCTTCGAATTCCATTGCCGATGATAGAGAGCTACAAGAAATCAGTGGAAGCCATGAGAAAGTCTCGCGATGGCTAAGGCACATCTTTCAATCGAGTCAAAGAGTATGCAACTGAGTTCGCTCTTCTTTTTTTCAAAGTCCTCTGGATTCGTGACATAAACGACTATCTCATCTCGGAAAAGCTCTTTCATGATCTCATCTGGTATAACCCAGCTCGGCGGAGCTACTGCGTAGCAAAAAACCACTGCGCTCACATTCTCGTCTTCTCTAAGCAGTTCTAAGATCTTTTTGAGCTTCAAAGCATCGAGTCCAGTAAACGAAACGTCTACAGGGTTATCTCTGTGCGTTATAGGTGGTAAGATCTTTCTGAGCTCTTCAAGAGTCTTTTCGCTTAGTTTTGAAAGTTTTCCCCCATTGCTCTCGAGAATATCTGCAAAAACTATTCCGAGACCCGCTTGTATCGTTGCAACCGCAACGCTTCGAATTCTCCCAAATCTCTCCGCAATTGTCGCGACGTCGATGAGCTCAGTTGGTGATTCAACAACGATTCCCTTTGCCTGCTTAACCGCAGAAGTAAAGATCTTGTAGTCCCCAGCCAAGCTTCCAGTATGACTTAACGAAGCCTTGTCTGCGATCTCGCTTTTTCCAGCCTTGAGAACCACTGGTATTTTTCCAGAATCGCTTATTTTTTTCAAAGAATCAAAGAAGGCTCTTCCATTTTCAATTCCTTCTACGTAAATTGCCACGACCTTCGTGTTTTCATCCTTTGCGAGGAATTCCAGCGTTTCGGGAAAATCGATGTCGCAACGGTTGCCCAAGTGGATGATGTAGCTAAAACCAACTTCTTTGAACCTATGCAAAACGTAGTGACAAATTCCTCCACTTTGCGAAACCAAAGCTATTTTTCCGGGCTTTAGATTGCTAAACTCTGGTGTAAAACTTGCGTTCAAGTTCTCCAAGACGTTTACGAAGCCAAAAACGTTTGGACCTATGATTCTTATTCTTTCGCTTAACTCTCGCAATCTTCTTTCTCTTTCCTTCCCCTCTTCGGTCTCCGATTCTTTAAATCCAGCAGAGATTATGAGAGCTTCCTTTGCTTTTCCGATGAGCTTTTCAACGTTTTCAACTACCTTCTCCGCTGGTAAGGCGATTATTGCAAGATCCACTTCGGGAAGCTCTTCGAGAGAATTCAAGACTTTTATTCCATCGATTTCTGAAAGATTTGGGTTCACTGGGTAGATTTCTGCTTTACTTGCTTTCAAACTCTGCAAAACAGCATAGCCGACTTTCAATGGGTTGTTTGAAGCCCCAACGATTGCAATCTTCTTTGGATTGAAAATCGGTTCTTTAATCTTTCCTTTGAAAATTTTTCGTTTCCCAATCACAATCCTCGCATCCGCCACAACGCAACCTTTTTCGTAAACAAAGACTGGATTGAGATCCATCTCTAAGATGCTCTCTTTTTCAGCGATTTTGCTGATTTTCAACGCAAGCTCTACAATCGCTTCTCTATCGAGATTTTTTCGATGGCTAAACGCATCTCTTGATCTAAGCTCTTTGATCATTTCTTCAACGTCCTCTTTGTTCACAGGAATTAAACGGACGCTGTAATCCTTCAAGGCTTCGAAGTAAACGCCCCCTAGACCTAAGGCTAAAAAGATTCCAAACTGCGGATCTTCTGCAACTCCTAAGAATAGCTCGAGACCTCTCTCAAGCATTGGCTGAACGTTGACACCTTCCACGAATCTTATTGAGGTCAGTTCTCTGAAATTTTTAATCGCCTCTTCTTCGGAATATACAAATCTAACTCCCCCAACCTCGCTTTTATGCGAAATTCTTCGTGAAGCGATCTTTAAAACAGCTGGAAAACCAATCTCTTTGAGTGCTTGGAGAAGTTCTTCTTCGCTTCTTACAAAAACACATCTCGCAGTCTTTATACCATATTTCTCAAGCAGAGCCTTCGCTTCATGCTCCATTAAAAAATTAAAAGATTTCTGGGGCTCTGTATTCTCCAAAGACTTCTCTGAGTGCATCTGCTATCTCACCAAGCGTTGCTTTGGCTTTAACGCAGTCGAAGACATGTGGCATTAGGTTTTCATCTCTTTCAGCGACTTTTTTGAGCATCTCCAAAGCTTCCGCAACTCGAGATTTTTCTCTGTTCTCTTTGAACCTCTTAACCCTCGATACTTGTTTATCAACGACCTCCTTTGGGACCCTAAGAAGCTCAATTTGAATCTCCTCTTCTATTTGGTATTTGTTCACACCGATGACGGTTAATTCCCCGCTTTCTATCGCTTTTTGCTTTTCATAAGCAGACTTCTGGATTTCTCTTTGCACAAAACCGCTTTCAATTGCCTTTATCATTCCTCCCATTTCGTCGATCTTCTCTATGTATTTCAT
>CALIUJ010000114.1 GCA_938048785.1 uncultured Archaeoglobaceae archaeon
CGCCATGGATTCAAGAGTTGCTCGAACGATATGTTCCCGAGTAGTGCCCCGAGTAATGCCTATAATGAGTCCCCGAGCGTACATATCCCAGTAAGGAGCACAAAGCCCGGTGAAGGCAGGAACAACATAGACCCCGGCAGTGTCGGGGACGGATTGAGCCATTGCTTCGGTTTCAGGAGCACTTTCGATGATTTTGAGCCCGTCTCGAAGCCACTGGACAGCAGCTCCTCCGATAAATACAACTCCTTCTAAAGCATACTCAATTTTCCCATTCATCCCCCAGGCGAGGTCGGTAGTGAGTCCGTTTTGAGAAAGAATGAACTTCTCCCCAATGTTCATCATAAGGGCAAGGGCGGTGCCATAGGTGTTTTTTGCCATACCTGGTTTGAAGCACGTTTGGCCAAAAAGGGCAGCATGCTGGTCTCCCGCCACACCAGAGATAGGAACTTCCTCGTTCCCCAAGACTTCCTTGTTTCTAGCACAAGCCATGATTCCGCTTGATGGTTTCGGAGAAGGAAGGATTTCTCGAGGGATTCCTAAGGCGGTAAGGAGCTCTTCATCCCAGTCAAGGGTCCGGACGTTAAAGAGCATGGTACGGGAAGCATTAGAGTAATCCGTCACATGGGCTTCCCCACCGCTCAGGTTCCATATGAGCCACGAGTCAATGCACCCCATGAGGAGTTTCCCCCTTTTAGCAAGGTCCATAGCACCGGGAACATTCTCAAGAATCCATTTGATTTTTGTGGCTGAGAAATACGCATCAATCGTAAGTCCGGTCTTTTCCCGTACTTTTTCTTCAAGACCTCGAGCTTTTAAGTCCTCACATATGGGAGCGGTTCTTCGGCACTGCCAAACGATGGCGTTATAGATTGGTTCTCCGGTGTCCTTATTCCATATGATGGTTGTTTCTCGCTGATTGGTGATGCCAATACCTGCGACTTGAAATGGTTGTGCTTTGGCTTTCTCTAAAGCTTCTTGCATGCAGATGAGGGTTGTTTCCCAGTGCTCGCGAGGGTTGTGTTCCACCCATCCTGGATGGGGATAGATCTGAGTAATTTCTCGGTATGCGCTGGAAACAATATTTCCCTCCCGGTCAACAAGAATAACCCTTGTTCCCGTTGTCCCTTGATCAATGGCCATAATGTAATCTTTCCCCATTACGATTCCCCTCCACTTGGCTTGATAATGACCTTGAGAGCTTTTCCTTCTCGCACCGCATGTATCCCCTCAAGAATCCTTGAGAGGGGATACACATGGGTTATGTATTTCTCAGGGAGTATTTTTCTTTCTGCTAAAATTCTCAAAGCCAGGCGATTCTGTAAAGCCGTAGACGCGTGAGCACCGAAAACTCCAACTTCTTTGTAGTGAATGAGGTTACTGTCAATGTAACCGGTAGACTTTCCTTGAGGCAACCCCCCAAAAAGGCTCACTCGTCCCCTTCTGGCGACCATCTGAAGAGCCTGATTCTGAGCTTCTCCCGCTGGACAGGCCACAATGGCTACATCCACACCCCTTCCCTCAGTTTGAGTAAGGACTTCCCGAACCGGGTCGGTCTCCTGAGCATTGATGGTTACGATATTTTCTCGCAAGCTCTTTGCGTATATAAGTCGCTCAGGAAGAACGTCGATGAGAAAAACGGTGCTCGCTCCTTTAAGGAGAGCAAGCTCTGCGTGAAACAGCCCTATAACTCCTGCGCCAATAATAGCCACTGTGTGTCCTAGACCTATCTCCAGAAAATTCTGCCCATTGATGCAGCAGGCAAGAGGTTCGGCTAGTGCTGCCTCGACAAAATCAAGCCCTTGCGGAATGCGGTTAACGTGACCCTGACGAACTGCTTGAGCAGGTACTGCCATGAGTTCAGCGAAGCCTCCGTCGAACTCAAAGCCAATGGTTTCAAGGTTCGGACACATATTCGTTGCACCCATGCGGCAATACTCGCATGCGCCACAACCTATAGCTGGGGCAACAGTAACTGCTTCTCCGACACTGTAACCAGAAAGACCGGGTCCCACTTCTTTGATAACTCCAGCGACCTCGTGTCCCAGAATTCGGGGTGGTTTCACATGAGCACTCCCATGGAGGAAGGTGCGAACGTCAGAGCCGCAAATAGCACAGGCTCGCACCTCAATGAGGAGTCCTCCAGGCTCAGGCCTTGGATTGGGAACTTCTTCCACTACTATTTGTCCAATATCCTTCATGACTGCGGCTTTCACCGGGGTTCCTCCTTTGCAATCAGGGGAGAAAGAGGACTTTATTGAAAAACTCCTCTTTCTTCCAGAGACGCTCAAAGACCTGAGGAGCGTCATCGAGACGGAAGCGGTGGCTGATAATTGGGTGACACTTTATATGGCCTTGAGCCATGAAATGGAGTGACATCTCCCACTCGTTGGCTGGAAGAGGCGAAAACACCGAATTCCACGCACCTACAATGCGAAGTTCTTTTCGAAGGATTCCGTCAAGCGTTGCAGCAGGGATAACAAGGTCATCATAGGATATTCCACAAAAAACAACCGTTCCCTCCTTTTTAGCCATGCGGAGTCCTTGTTCCTGGGTAATCTTTGATCCTGCTATTTCCACAACACACTCGACACCAGCCCCATGGGTTTTTTCAAGAACAAAGGTTACCGGGTCTTCTTTCTTTGCGTTTACTGTGTAGTCGGCACCAAGGTTTTTTGCAATGGTGAGCTTCTCATCAAAAATGTCAATAGCAAAAACCTCCCTTGCTCCCATGACTTTTGCCCACTGGAGGGCAAAAAGCCCAATGGGTCCAACGCCAAGGATAGCAACCGATTTCCCCGCTTTCATATCTCCCTGTCGCATGGCGTGAAGCGCAATGGCTACGGGGTCCGTGCAAGCACCAGATTCAAAGTCAAGTCCCTCGGGAAGCAGAAGGACGTCGCATTCCTCAACCGCTACGTATTCCGCCATAGCTCCGTCGACTCGAGAACCGTAGTAACTATAGTGCTCGCAAAGGTTAAATTTTCCGACCTTACAGTAATCACAAGTCCCGCAGGGAATGAGAGGAGCTACTGTTACCCTATCCCCTGGTTTACACGCTGTGACTTTGGATCCAACCTCAACGACTTCTCCGGCAAACTCGTGACCAATGGTCATAGGGTATGAGTATGTGCCCTTTTTCATAACTCTGCCTGGGTCTGATCCACACACACCCACGGCACGAACTCGAACGAGAACTTGATGGTCACCGATGCGGGGTATATCAACCTCTTCTACCCGGAGATCCCCTGGAGCATAAAGCCGGACCGCTTTCATTTTTGCAGTCACTTGCATGCAACTCCCTTCTCCTGTTTTTGGCCTGTGTTTCAAGGAAAGATTTTAATGTTTTTTACCTTTCACTTTTTGATAAAAAAGTGTCATTTATTTGCATAGACATTATAGAGTTTTTCTAGATTCTTGTCAACGACAGTCTTTTCTGATTTTGGTTTCCCTCTTTTCTTCGGCGAAAATTCCATTACAATATTTCAGAAAGCCTTTGCAGTGAAAGGCGTTTGGAGTTGAGGTGGAAAAAAACAATGAAGAAACGGGATAGATTGAACTACATAGGGAAACAGATTGTGCTCACCGGCGTTGTTACCATCAAGGAACTCGCTGAACAGCTTGGTGTATCTACTATGACTATTCGGCGAGATCTCCAAGACCTTGCTCGAGAAGGTGTTTTGACCCTTATTCCAGGAGGCGCAGTCTTGAAGCGAGAGTCAAATACAATCAACGAGCAAGAATATGCAATAACTAAGGCTCAGACGCATATGACCAAGGAAAAGATCAAGATCTGTCAAAAGGCGGCTTCATTCGTGCAAGAAGGAGACACCATTGTCATTGACACAGGTTCAACCACTGAGCACCTTCCAAAATTCATTCCCCAGAATACGAGGCTTACTGTCATCTGTTACTGTCTTAATACTTTGCTCAGTGTGTACACGCACAGTAAAGGGAGTCAGATTATCTTTCCTGGGGGGTATTTTCACGATAACACCTTGATGTTTGAAAGTCCTGAGGGTATTTCTCTTATCCGGAAGGTCAGAGCCAACAAGGCCTTTATTTCTGCAGCGGGTGTTGAAGAAGAGCTTGGGGTCACCTGTGCCAATCTCTATGAGGTTGACGTGAAGAGAGCGGTGATTGAGTCGTCGGACACCAAATTTCTCCTTGTGGATTCTTCCAAATTTGGTAAGGTAACTACGGCGTACTTTGCGGATCTTAAGGAGTTTGATGTGGTTATAACCGATGCAGGAATTCCAGAAAAGTACCGGAAAATTCTTGCGAAACTGGGCATTCAGTACTACATCGTTTAGGAGGAATTTGGTCTTTAGGTAACGCATTCTGTTACTTTATTGACGACTTTTCTTTTTTTTCTATCTCTTGGGCGGCTTCCTTATCTCGTCTCCAGTTTTTAGGTTTCTTCGGTGATTCTTTGCTTTTTACAACTCCTCAATATTGACAAATCTGATGGAAGATTTTATTCTGTTGTTGAAAAGTTTAATTTGTATCAAAAAATGATACGGGAGGAGCGTTTATGAGACTGAAGGACAAAGTGGTCATCGTCACCGGTGGTGGTCAAGGGCTTGGGGAAGCTTTTGCCAAGGGTTGTGCGCGAGAGGGAGCAAAAGTGGTGATTGTTGATGTTAATGAGGAGACGGGGAAAAAGGTGGAAAAGGAAATCGGAGAAAATGCGGTGTTCATTCGTACCGATGTTTCCTCGCGACCCCAGGTCCAGGCGATGGTGGATGAAGTTGTGAAACGTTTTGGGAGAATTGATGTCCTTATC
>CALIUJ010000115.1:0-15000 GCA_938048785.1 uncultured Archaeoglobaceae archaeon
AACCTCCTGTATCCGCTTAAGAAAATAAGCCCTAAAGTAGGCATTGTAATTAATCACACTTACCGCCATCAAATAAACAATCCTCCTAAGATGCCGATTCCCCCTCTTAGAAATCTTACCCTCCCCCTTAAACTTACCAGACTGAATCACAGTTGGATCTAACCCTGCATAGGCTATAAGGAAAATTATGATGGATTGGTAGAGTTCAGAGAGGATTTTAGTTATTTCCTCAGGTTGTTCCATAAGGTAGAGAAGGCGCATAATAAGGGCCTGTACGATGATTTCAGGTTTAGATGTTCTGATCCTACATCCCAACCAATCCTCCACTGTGATAAGGGTTTTGAAACCCAATCAACCCAGTTATGGATATGGGAGGCAGGGAAAAGGCTATAAAAAGGGTTCAAAGACCAAGGGTCACAGTAGTTCTCCTGTATTTTTCCGTTTAATTTTTTCGGGTTTAATTTGTAAAATTTGTAGAATTATGTAGAATGATGAAACTAATTTTCAGTTAGGAGGGTCGCTCACCTCAAAAAACGAAAAAATGGAGCCGAAAATTTTTTTCTTTTTATCGACATGAATGGATTTGAGGAGCTTTCGCCTCTCATTCAAGCGTTAGTTGCAACAATCTTCACATACTTTCTCACAGCGGTCGGTGCATCAGGAGTATTTTTCGTGAAAGAGGTAAACGAGAAAATCGAGGATGGGATGCTCGGGTTTGCCGCAGGGGTGATGATTGCCGCAAGCTACTGGTCCCTCCTCCAGCCTGCAATAGAGATGTCGGAAGGGCTTGGAAGCCAAAGATGGCTACCACCGCTGGTAGGCTTTATAACGGGAGCCTCTTTTCTTTGGCTCATGGATAGGCTACTTCCCCATCTTCATCCGGGTTTTTCTAGCGACAAAGCTGAAGGCTTAAAAACGAGATGGAGAAGGCCGACCCTACTCATACTTGCTGTGACCCTGCATAACGTCCCTGAGGGGCTTGCGATTGGAGTTGCCTTCGGTGCTTTAGAGGATGGGGGAGGCTTTGCTACCCTTCAAGGCGCAGTAGCCCTAGCAGTGGGCATTGGAATACAGAATCTACCGGAAGGCCTCGCCATTTCGATGCCTCTGAGGAAAGAGGGTTTTTCGAGGAAAAAGAGTTTCTTCTACGGTCAGCTTTCCGGGCTTGTGGAGCCTTTAGCTGGAGTACTCGGTGTTTTTGCGATTTCAACATCCAAGGTTATACTTCCTTATGCGTTGAGCTTTGCGGCGGGCGCTATGATGTTTATCGTTGTGGAAGAGCTTATCCCCGAGTCTCAAAGGAGTGGAAATACTGACATGGCTACATTAGGCACAATAGCAGGATTTGCGCTCATGATGGTTCTTGATGTGGGACTAGGTTAGGTGACCTCACCTTTGTGAAGCCTTTTATCCTAAGCTTATATAACACGACTATAAAGAACACTTATCGCATTAGAAACTCGCCGTCAAGCAGAAGATCAGGATTCTTAGTTTGGCCAAGGCTTTGCCACTTAGACCTGACACAACTGGTAAGTAATCGGCAAATGGATAGAAGGCTAAATATACCTAGGTCTAGGTTTCCAGTAAATAAAAGAGGGCACCTTCTTCTTGAGCTCTGGAATAACTTCTTGACAAAGCGACAGTCGGGACTTATAATGAAGCGGTCATGTTAAAGCTCGATCTTCTTACATCTAACAGTTTTCCGTTCACATACGATACCGAAAATTATAAAAAAGAAGGGTCTGATTTACTTTTACAATGTAAAAAGCGGCAAAAAAAGAGACCAGAATAAGAGAGGAGGGTTTTACGAAAAATGGCTGAAGAGAAAATCGCAGAGAAACTTTCATTTCTGGATAAGTTTCTCACCCTTTGGATCTTTCTTGCCATGTTCATAGGCGTTGGCTGGGGCTATGTTTTTCCCGGAATTGTGAAATTCTGGGATAAGTTCCAGGTTGGAACAACAAACATTCCTATCGCAATAGGACTGATTCTAATGATGTATCCACCCCTGGCAAAGGTGAGATATGAAGAGATGAGGGAGGTTTTTCGGAATTACAGAGTTCTTGCTCTCTCACTAGTTCAGAACTGGATAGTTGGACCGATTCTCATGTTTCTACTTGCGGTAACATTCCTCCGAAACTATCCAGAGTACATGGTTGGGCTTATCATGATCGGGCTTGCTCGCTGCATTGCTATGGTAATCGTTTGGAACGACCTGGCAAAAGGAGACAGAGAGTACTGCGCCGGGTTGGTCGCATTTAATTCTGTGTTTCAGGTTATCTTCTATTCCATTTACGCCTATATATTTGTAACCTTACTCCCACCTCTTATCGGCCTCAAAGGGGTCGTCGTCAATGTCACAATGGGTCAGATTGCGGAAAGTGTCTTTATCTACCTTGGTATACCATTCATTGCGGGAATCCTTTCCAGATTCATTGGTTTAAAAACAAAAGGAAAAACGTGGTACGAACAGAAATTCGTTCCAAAAATCAGTCCCATCACTTTAATTGCCCTACTTTTCACCATTCTTGTGATGTTTTCCTTGAAGGGCGAGTTCATTGTCAAAATCCCCTTAGATGTTGTCCGGGTTGCCATTCCCTTGTTCATCTATTTTGTTCTCATGTTCTTGGTTTCTTTCTTCATGAGCAAGAAGGTAGGTGCCAATTATGCTCAGAGCACTACACTATCCTTCACCGCCGCGTCCAATAACTTTGAACTTGCCATCGCGGTTGCTGTGGCCGTATTCGGCATCAATTCCGGCCAGGCTTTTGCAGCTGTAATAGGTCCGCTTATTGAGGTTCCTGTTTTGATCAGTCTTGTAAATGTGGCTTTGAAATTCCGAGAAAAGTACTTTGCAGAAGAGCTCATTCCCTTGCCTCAGGTTGAGCTTGCAACTCATGCTGATCCAAAAAGTAACAAATAAATAGTTCGCAGCCAATCTTCTCCGCTTTATTATTTTCCCTCGTATGGGGGAATTGTAATCTCCTTTCAGACTAATCGGTACAAATGCCAAAATGGACGAGCTACCTTTCCCCTTCGTCCTTTAGGAGCCCATCTTAGAGCTTTCTGTCCTAGGTCTTTTGACCTAGCGAAAAGACAACTCGATCTTTTCGTTAAGTTTAATTACGAAAAAGAAGTGTAAGTGAGCAATTCTTTAACTTTCCTCTTAGTTTCGACATCACAAGGTGTGTATAAACCCTTCTCCTTTTTCATAATACGAGTTAAGCCTTTGGGTCCTTCCCTTTACAGTTTCAAGTTCCTTTTACTCCGAGCCATTTATTTTTTAGGGTTTTTGTGGTACGCATTTTTTTCTGTGTATAAGAGGAAATCAACTGCGGTTTCCTTAAACCCTCCATCACTCTTAAAAAGAGAAGAATTTTCACACGAACCGATAGCCGGATGATTCTCTGACCCTCCGATGATTTTACAGGTAGTCGAGCATGAGAAAAGAGCCATACTTGCAAAAAAGGCTAAGAAGAGCCACTTTCTCATTGGTTGGTTTTTTTCTTCTTCAAGTTTGCAAGAGCCTTTAGGATTTCAGACCCGCCTACAAAGGTTTGCTTCCTTCCGTTTTCCACAATGACACAGGAGGGGGTAGAATCGATTTTGTCCGCTTTTAGGTACGAGGTGAACAAATCAAAAACAGGTTTCACATCGAAGGGTCTAATCTTTATCCCCCTTTTATTTAGAAAACCCTCTAATTTTTTGGGATCATCTATTTCCTGATTGGAGGCCTCAATAAGCGCATTCCTAACCATAAGTGCATTTTCAAAACTTTTCTTTTCGTTTAGAGCATACAAAAAATAGCGAACGTAAAGAGAAGACAATTTGTGAAAAGGAGTATCAATGAAGGTAAGGGTAATGATATTGTCTCTAATGAGCTCTGCAATGATAGGCTCAAGGGAAGGTTCCAACTTTTTACAGGGAGGACAGAAATAGTCAGTGTAAAGACGAACAACAATTTTGCCCTGCCCGAAGGTAGAAAGAGACACTTCCTGTGCGTATACGGGCGTAATTGTGGCCTTAAAAAAAACTAAAAAGAGGAAAAATGCAAAGACCATCCAAAAAAGAGCGAATCTCTTTTTCTCTCTATTAAAATTGATAAAAAATTGTGCCATGATGACTCCTCCAAATGCCAGACAATATGGGCAAAAGGTATAATACCATATTTGGAAGCCAACAAGGTATACTTCAGTTCCTACTCCGGCAGATAACAAAAGTAAGAGGAGAATATCCTTTTTCATAAGGGAAAGTAGAAGGACAAGGCACATGTAGCCGATCCCTACATATTCAAGGGGTAAACTAAAAATTTCACCCCTCATATAGGAACAGGCAGCTTCACATCTTATGTAGTACCACTCTATACCGATGGCAAAAAGGGCAAGGATAGTTGTTATCGAGTATCTCTTCGAGTTGAAAAAGAGAGATACCTCCTTTGTCCTTTGCCAGTTCAATCCTTTAGTTCCATATATACTAAAATTCGCTCAATAGCCTAGACTAGTATCCGGACATTTACTTTTCCGTTAGGTACTTCTTTATCTCTTCAACAGACAAAACTTTTCCCGTGCTCTTTACCTCTCCGTCTATGGCAAGAGCGGGAGTAACCATTATGCCGAATTCAGAGATTTTCTTCACGTCCGTTATCTTCTCTATTTGGAACTCTATCCCCGCCTCCTTTGCCGCCTTTTCCGCATTTTCGGCGAGTTTTACACATTTTGGACAGCCTGGGCCAAGAATCTGAATTTTCATACCCTGAACCTCCTTCTTTACTTTTATATTCTAATCTCATCTCTTTCAACAAGTAAAATTTTCACCTCATGAAAAAATAAAGTTCCCCGCAAACCATCCTATGGAGGTCCCCAATGCACAGATAAGTGCAGCGTATGTAAGCCCTTTTTTTAAACCAAAAATTCTGACTATGGCTAAAATGTTAGGCAAACTCATTCCTGGACCTGTTAAAAGTAGCGCTAAAGCAGGACCCTTACCCATCCCCAGACTAAGCATTTTATGAATGAAGGGAGCCTCAGTCATGGTAGCAAAGTACATTATTTGCCCGATGATCGTGGCTAGAAAAGACGCAAAAAGTCCAGAACCGCCAAGCCAGCTCTCCACCCATTCCTGAGGAAGAAGCTTTCCAACTATCCCCACAACAAATACGCCCCCGAGAAGGAGAGGAAGTATCATCTTCACAAACCATAACGTCTCTTCGATCCACGCTTTTATTTCTTCGTAGCTTTTCATCTTTAGCGTATAAATTGCTATAATGATCATTCCCGCTGCCCAGATGTAGACCTTGTGGAGGTAGGGACCCTTCTGGACAAGGTAGTTGGGTGCAAGTAAATCTGCGACCACAAGGAGGATGAGGATAAGGTCCTTACGTTGAACAATTTTCTTTCCAGCAGGATTTGAGAAAAATTTTCTAGCCGTCCTTTCTGCCTCCTCCTTACTGAAGAGACTACTCATCACCCATCCTACCACAAAGGCCATCAAAAGAGCAGAGACTATCCTTGCAACGACCATCTCAGAACCTAAAATTGCCCCTGTGTATGTGATGGCCAGGATATTGGTTGCGGGAGCAACCCACAGAACGATAAAAGCTGGACCAACTCCCGCACCACCGTAATAGAGTCCGCTTGAGACAGGGATAACAGTACAGGAACACGCTGCCACAAAAAAACTTCCTCCACTGGCAATGGCAAATGATTTAAGTTTATTTGCCGCAGCTCCAAGATAATAAATGATCGTCTCCTTGGAAATGAAACTGACCATTGCCCCTGCCAGAAGGAAAGCGGGAACAAGGCAGGTAAGGACGTGAAGTGCAACATATTCTTTCAGTGCCTCGAAACCAGAAAAGATCAGATCAAGAAAAAACATGTTTCAACCTCTTCTTTCTTGACTTTTTGTCTTGCCAAAAAAATAGCTCCTATTTCCGATCTTTTTTTGTCTCTAAGAACACTTCGAGCCTTTTCCTATCTTCTCTAAATATCTCCCCGTTCATTCGCTCAAAAACTGAAAGGGTCAAAAACCTTTTGAAGATGTCAGAGTCATCAATCCGATAGTAGACAGATTTACCCTCTCTCCTGTCTTTGACTAGACCTGCCTTTTTTAGAACGTTAAGATGGAAGGAAACCTTCGGCTGTACGGCGTTAAGTGCAGCTACAACGTCACATACGCACAATTCTCCCATTTCCAAAAGTTTAAGTATCCGCAGTCTCGTTTTATCGGAAAGCGCCCTGAATAGGTTTACAAGCTCATCCATTAAACGGACCCTTAAGTTCCTTCCTTCGTCAAAAAATAAAGTGTCGTTTATGTGTATTTTACTCTTTTACCTTTCTGCGTGTCAAGTCTAAACTCGAAGATCGGTGAGTATCGGAAATATTAATTTCTTTTTATATGTATTTCAGGCCTCATATACATCCTTCCACCTTCCTTTTGTGTCCAGAGGAGAAAAAAGAGAGAAACATTCTGAGAGTGATTGGCTTAGACTCACGGAGATCAGTTGAAAGAGGAGGGAAAAAGGGTCTTATAAAGAAAAAGCGGGCAACGGGAATCGAACCCGCGACATCAAGCTTGGGAAGCTTGCGCTCTACCTATTGAGCTATGCCCGCTTATTTTTATTTATTATCCTAAGAGCGTGCAAAAGTCAAACATGCGTTGAATGCCCAAAAAGAACCCTTGAAAATGTCCTAAATCTCTTTCTTCTTCCTTTCCTCTTCCCTTAGTTCCTTTCTCAACAGCTTACCTACCTTAGACTTAGGCAGCATATCCCTAAATTCCACGTAATGGGGAACCTTATATGGCGCAAGCCTCTCCCTACACCATTTTATGAGCTCATATCCACTTACGCCTGCCATGTCCTCTTTGAGTACTACAAAGGCCTTTATCCTCTCCCCCACACTTTCGTCAGGAACACCAACAACACAAGCAGCGATAACTGAGGGGTGTTCCTGTAAAGTAGCTTCAATCTCAGAAGCAGAAACCCTATATCCCTTGTGCTTTATAACGTCAGCTGTCCTGTCAAGATAGTAAAGCCATCCGTTCTCATCGATTTTGACTATGTCCCGAGTCCTATACCAGATCTTTCCGTCTATTTCCACAAAGCACTTTTTCGTCTCCTCTTCCTTCTTCCAGTACTCTTTCACCATATGCTCCGAAGAGACAAGAAGCTCTCCAGGTTCTCCGCAAGGCAAAGGCTCAAGTGTATCAGGATCAACAACTTTAACTTTCTGTGTTGGTGTCACCTTTCCACATGCTCCAGGAGGTGCAGATTCGCCCATTGGGGTTAAAGCAACCCTTCCACATGTCTCCGTAGTTCCGTACCCTTGATATATCACCTTCCCGAATTTTTTATACCATCTCTCTGCAACTTCAAGAGGTAAAACATCTCCTCCTGTAAAGCAGTATATAAGGGAAGAGAGATCGTAGAAGTCCACCCTGTCATGTTCCAGGATCATCCTATAAAGAGCAGGAACAGCAAAAAAAGTTAAAGCCCTGTACCTCTCGATGTGGTCCAGTATGGCATCGATGTTAACTCTTGGCAACAGGATGACTGTATCCCCAAAAAGCAATCCACCCAAGCCTGCAGCCTGACCCAAAATATGAAAAAGAGGCGCACCTTGGATGATAATGTCTTTGCCTTTTGGTATATAAGCCTCACTTTGGGCTCTCTGCTCTATGATACTCTCAATAAATGTTACGTCCATGTAAGGAACCCCTTTTGGAACTCCAGTTGTACCGCCAGTATAGAGCATTTCAAAAATCTCTTTCCCCTGCCTTTTAAATGGGGGGAGAAAAGAGGTTCTACCTTCTTTTATGAGCTTCTTGTAGTCAAATACGTTTTCACCAAAACCGACCTTTCCTTTCGGAATTCTGTCAAATCCCATACCTATCATCCTTTTCCACCATGGCAAAAGCTGAGCTACGTTTGTGACAATAATTCTTTTTAAACAGGTTTCGGTAAGAACTTGTGCCACATATCCGAAGTTTGTATCGGCACATATGATGGTTTCGGCTTCGCTATCGTTCACCATGTATTTTAGATCAGAGGGTGTGTAGACCGGAGATATGGGGACAACTACTGCATTTATCCTCATTATTGCCAACCAGCTCACAACCCATTGGGGACAATTTGGTAAATATAGGACAACTCTGTCCCCTTCCTTTACCCCATTCTTCAAAAGGCTCGCAGCAAACCTATCGGAAAGCTCCTTTAGATCCGAAAAAGTATAAGTCTCTCCCAAGAATACTAAGGCTCTCTTTTTTGGCATCTCCTCACAAGTCTTCTGGAACAATTCGTAAACAGAGCCTATGTCAATCATAAGCTACACCTCAGACCCCAAAATAGGCAGCCTTCACTTCAGGATTTTCTATCAATTCTGATCCCTTCCCTTCCATAACGAGCATCCCATTTTCCATAACGTAGCCCCTATCAATAATAGGCAGAATAGGTCTAGCAAACTGCTCTGTGATTAATACTGTAACACCATCGTCCCTTATTTCTTTTATTGCCCGAACAAGTTCCTTCTGGAGTATTGGAGAAAGACCGAGAAGAGGCTCATCAAGAAGAATAAGCTTCGGTTTTGTCATTAGGGCCATTCCGATAGATAGCATCTGTTGCTCCCCTCCACTCAAAAATCCGGCTCTTCTCTTTCTTATCGTTTTTAAATGTGGAAATATGCTGTAAACAAAGTCGATGCCAATTCTGGATTCTTTTGGCCTTCTTGAGCATGCAGCGATTCGAAGATTTTCTTCAACTGTACTTTCTAAGAAAACGGGGTGCCTTTCCCTACTGAGAACTATCCCCAACTCTACCCTCTTGTGCGGTTCCAAGTCAGTTATATCTTTCCCCTCAAAGAGTAGCTGGCCAAGAACAGTTATCCTTTCTCCTCCTTTTCTCTCCTCCTTCAGTTTCATATCCATAATTAGCCCCGAAATTGTGTTCATAAGGGTTGTTTTTCCAGCACCATTTGAACCTAATATTCCCACTATTTCCCCCTTATTCACGTAAAAAGAAAGGTTGTTAACTGCTATCGCATTTTCAAAAAATACGATCAGGTTTTTCCCTTCAAGCACTCTCAGCTCCCAGGTAAGCTACCTTTACAAGTTCATTTTCGATGACCTCCGACGGCTTCCCCTCCGCGATCTTTTCCCCAAAGTTTAAAACTATCACCTTGTCCGCTATCCTGAAAAGCTCTCTGAGCCTATGCTCTATCATTATTAGAGTCAATCCTTCAGCCTTCAGTTTTTCTATAATTGGAACAGTTGCCGCCACCTCGGACATGGACATGCCAGAGAAAAGTTCATCAAGTATGAGCAGTTCTGGTTGCAATGCCAAACATCTTGCAAGCTCCAACCTCTTCAGATAACCGTGTGGAAGACTTGAAGCACTCTTATAAGGGACAGATGAATCTCGTTCAAAACCAACTTCTTCCAAAAGATCGATTGCTACTGTGTCTCTATCCCCAAACCTTCCTCCTCTAAAACTTTTCACCCTTTTGGAGTAAAGCGGGATTATCAGATTCTTGTAAGCAGGAAGATGTAAAAATGGCCTAACAATTTGAAATGTTCTTGCGATCCCCTTTTCAGCTATCTTATAACCGGGAAGGCCGGTTATGTCATCTCCCTTGAATATCACCCTTCCCGAATCTGGCTTGATGAACCCTGTGATAATGTTGATAAGGGTTGTTTTTCCAGCACCATTTGGCCCGATTATTCCAAGGAGTGAATTACCGGAAAGGGAGAAGCTCACATTCGATATTGCCTTTACTCCCCCAAATGATTTGCTAACATTTTCAACGACGAGGAAATTTTCCCGCATTTCTAAACCTCAACAAACCGCTCAATCTGATGGTACTTTCTTTTTAGGAAGGGGAAAATCCCCTCGGGGAGTAGCACAATGCATAAAAAGAGGATTACCGAGTAAAAAACAACCCTTAAGGTCCCAAAAACCCGAAGAAATTCTGACAGGGGAACAAGGATAAATGTGCCGATCGCCGGACCAGCGAAAGTTCCAACGCCACCTAGGACGGCGGATGTAAGCGGAAGAAGGGAATAATCTAAGGCAAAGGCCGAAAGACCAACAGCCTGGTAAATGTGGGTCATAAATGCACCGGAAAAACAGGAAAGTAGCGAAACTATAAAAGTACACTCTAACTTGTAAGCATAAACATTTATACCGGAGCTTATAACGGCTCTATCATTGTCTCTGATTGCCTGTAAGACTATACCGTAATCTGAATTTATGAGCCTTCTCAGTCCAAAAAGCGAAAAAAGAAATACGAATATCGGGATGTACAGTTCGATCCAGCTATTACCGATAGGCGAAATCCCAGTTATACCTTCAGTCCCACCAAGGATTTTTGTGCTTTCTATTATTCTTACAAAGAAGAGGGGGAAAGCCAAAGTCACAATCGAAAAATAAACCCCCTTAAGTCGCAGGACAGGGGCTAAAAGCAAAGTACAAACTAGAGCACCTGAGACTGTTCCAAGTACTATAGAGTACGGTACGGGAAGTCCTAGTTGATAGCTAAAAAAACCAGAGGCATACCCACCTACTCCAAAGAAAAATGCCTGCCCAAGGGAAAAAAGCCCAATAGAAGCCAGAAGATCCCAGCTTAGGGCAAGCAATCCCATAAGGCAGCTAATAATTATAACCCTTTCATAGTAGCTCCCGAGCAAAGTAGGCAAAAGCAGAAGGCAAAGAACGGGAATGACTCTGGGCAAGAGAAGGTAAAGAATCTCTCTGTAGGAAGAGATAGCGTATATATCATCGGATCTTACTTTAATGCCCCTATCTATCCTCTCCTTCCTTATCAAACCCTTTCCTCTAACTCCTTAAATTTGCCCAAAAGACCAGAAGGCATAACAACGAGTATTACGATTATAGCCAGTAAATACACAACCATCACCCAGGCGGAAGAGACATATACACCAACTACAATTTGTACAAATCCAAGCACAAGACTCGCAAGTATCATACCTGGAATGCTCTCCAGCCCTCCTACTATCCCAACTGCAATTGCGATAAGCAGAGCCTCATATCCGCTATTTATTGAAATAATCCCCAAAGGGAGAACGAGTATGGATGCTACACTAGCAAAGGCCGACCCAAAAGCAACACTTAGAGCCGCAACCCGATCAGCATCTATACCGAGAGCGATGGCGGTTCTCTCGTTTTGGGCTATCGCACGAAAGGAAAGTCCTAACTTAGTGTAATGGGTAAAAAAGTAGAGAAAAGCTACAAGTCCAATTGCTGCCAATATTATTATCAGTCTCTGATAGTCAATTGGAAAACCGAGGATATATAAAGAACCCTTCTTTATGGGCGGCAACGAAAACTCGTACGTGACAAACCCCATCCACCTGAAGAACTCAAGTATGCCAACTCCAAGAGCAAAGGTAGAAACAACCTCTGAAAGTACGATGCCACGTACCCTTCTTACGGCAACGTAGTACGCAACGTATCCGAATATCCCGGAAAGCACGAGAGTCAAAAGAATGGCAAAAAGGAAAGGGATTTTGAGCCAATTAAGAAAAATCCACATAAGATAACCGAAAAGGATGTATATGGCCCCATGTGCAAAATTGGCAATTCTACTGACTCCGAAAGTGAGGCAAAATCCTAAAGCCACAAGAAGGAGGATAGAGCTGTTTACGAGTCCATAAACGATTATTCCCGTTAACATTCAAACGTAATTTCAGGCCTTTACAGGCCGCTCATTTTTTAGACTTCACATACGGTGGAAGCTCAATCTTCCCCTCTGCAACAATATCTGGGAAAACCGGTATCCTTTTACCTTTCCTCCACTGAAAGGCACATCCTATAGCACTCTCTTTCGGGTCCAAGCCGTATATTACTTGATGGTCTTTCCCGAACCGGATTCTTCCAACTACACCAGTCATATCTGTGGCTTCGAGGGCTTTTACAATAGCGTCAGGGTCCAAAGAACCGGCTCTCTCTATGGCACTTGCCATTATGTAAACAGCGTCATAGGCTGGTGCTGGACCGTGTCCAGAAAGATTCTTCCTTGCAGTCTCCCCGTATTTCTTTCCAAAATTTTTGTTATACTCGACAGACTTAGGCACAGCTTTCACTGGCAATGGACCTACCTCATAAACGAGATTAACAAAGCCTTCCACTTCCCCTTCGAAAACCTCCCATGCGCTCTCCGGAGCAATAGGGCTTATGAAACCAATTGGCAACGCCTCTAATTTCATAGCTCTCGCCTGTTTTAGAAGGATTCCGCTTTGTGGCATGTCAAATATTGGAATTACAACATCTGCTTTTGAGGCCCTCACCTTCATAAGGGATGAGGCAAAATCTGTTGCTCCAAGAGGGATTTTGTCAAATCCCGTCACTTCCCATTTGTTTTCCTTAAACCACTTCTCCAGCCCTGTTCCAGTCGCTACTGCCCAAAGGGTATCCTGAACGATCAAATATGCCCTGTTGAAGCCAAATTCCCTTCCTACAAACTCCATCAACTTGCTTAAGTACATGGAAAGATAGGTGGAATTTAAGCAGTTTCTAAAAACGTATTTGTACTTTTCATAATCTTCCAAGACTTTCTTTTGCATGAGGGGGGTCATGGCTATGGAACATATATAAGGAATTCTGTACTTTGCAATTAGATCCATACTAGCAAGAAGTACCTCAGACCTGAAATTACCTAAAACGATCGCGTGAGGTTTTTTCTCAAGTATAAGTTTCTCCTGAGCAATCAGAGCATCGTGAAGTGGAATGCCAGGCTCATGCTCCCTGGTGTCAATGGCATATGCTACGATCTTATGTTTTTTGCCACCTATTTTTATACCCCCTTTCTTGTTTATCTCATCAACAGCCATCTGGACGGACATCCACCCATCCCTGCCTTCTATGGCACCTAAGGCAGTTGGAACCCCAAAAACAATCGGTTCACCTTCTTTGATTTGACCGTATGAGTTGGGTATGAAGATAGCAAAGAAAATCAAGAAAATTGCGACTATGTACTTTTTCTTCATGTTCCCCCCCCTTTTTTTTCGGAGTCTTTGAAGACTTAATAGCAGAATTGGAGGGGGATGTCAAGTTTGGTGGGATATGACGAGTGTATTATATTTTAGAGGAACTAAAAAATAAAAAAACCCGGCAACGACCTACTTTCCCACAGGGTTTCCCCTGCAGTATCATCGGCGCTGGAGGGCTTAACTTCCGTGTTCGGGATGGGAACGGGTGTTTCCCCTCCGCTATGGTCGCCGGGTTGGGACTTATAAAACCTATTTCACAACTATATATGTTGGTTTAGACGTATGATCAAGCGGTCGACCTATTAGTACTGGTAGGCTCAACGCCTCACGGCGCTTACACCACCAGCCTATCAACCAGATAGTCTCTCTGGGGTCTTAGTCTGGTATCGCTACCAGACAGGATAACTATTCTTGAGGGGGGCTTCCCACTTAGATGCTTTCAGTGGTTATCCCTTCCGGACATAGCTACCCAGCTGTGCCACTGGCGTGACAACTGGTACACCAGAGGTCCGTCCATCCCGGTCCTCTCGTACTAGGGACAGCTCCTCTCAGTTATCCTGCGCCCACGGCAGATAGGGACCGAACTGTCTCACGACGTTCTAAACCCAGCTCACGTACCCCTTTAATTGGCGAACAGCCAAACCCTTGGGACCTACTTCAGCCCCAGGATGGGATGAGCCGACATCGAGGTGCCAAACCTCCCCGTCGATGTGAACTCTTGGGGGAGATAAGCCTGTTATCCCCGGAGTACCTTTTATCCGTTGAGCGATGGCCCTTCCATTCGGGACCACCGGATCACTAAGGCCTGCTTTCGCATCTGCTCGACTTGTGGGTCTCACAGTCAGGCCGGCTTATGCCTTTGCACTCTACGGCTGGTTTCCAATCAGCCTGAGCCGACCTTTGCGCGCCTCCGTTACCTTTTAGGAGGCGACCGCCCCAGTCAAACTACCCGCCAGACAGTGTCCTCGACCCGGATTACGGGCCTGAGTTAGAACCCCAAGCCAGTAAGGGTGGTATTTCAAGGACGGCTCCATGCCAGCTGGCGCCAGCACTTCCCAGCCTCCCACCTATCCTACACATACTAACCCGGAGTTCACTGTCAAGCTGTAGTAAAGGTTCACGGGGTCTTTCCGTCTTGCCGCGGGTTGAGGGTATCTTCACCCCCATTCCAATTTCGCTGAGTCCCTGGTTGAGACAGCGGGGCAGTCGTTACGCCATTCATGCAGGTCGGAACTTACCCGACAAGGAACTTCGCTACCTTAGGACCGTTATAGTTACGGCCGCCGTTTACTGGGGCTTCGGTTCAACGCTTCTCCTGATTAACTCAGGATAACGTATCCCCTTAACCTTCCAGCACCGGGCAGGCGTCAGACCCTATACATCCTCTTACGAGTTTGCAGAGTCCTGTGTTTTTAGTAAACAGTCGCCACCCCCGCTTCGCTGCGACTCTGGAAAGCTCAAGGAGCAAGTCCCATCACCCTCCAGAGCACACCTTCTCCCGAAGTTACGGTGCCAGTTTGCTGAGTTCCTTAACCAGGGTTATCTCAAGCGCCTTAGGATTCTCTCCTCGCCCACCTGTGTCGGTTTCCGGTACGGTCACCAGGTAAACTCCCTACGAGGCTTTTCTTGGAAGCGTGGGATCTGCCAGTTCCCCCGGCAAACCGGGGTCCCCTTCACCTCTCGAGGTTTACGACTCCACGGATTTGCCTATGGAGTCCCTCTACGGGCTTGGACCAGGTATTCCGTCACCTGGATGGCATACCCTTCTCCGTCCCCCCTTCGGTATAACGTTTACCTGGTGGTACAGGAATATTAACCTGTTTCCCATCAGCTACGCCTTTCGGCCTCGCCTTAGGGGCCGACTAACCCTGAGCGGATTACCCTTGCTCAGGAAACCTTGGGCTTACGGCGACAGGGTTTTCCACCCTGTTTATCGCTACTCATGTCAGCATACTCTCTTCTGCCTCCTCCAGTGCCCCTCGCGGGTACACCTTCACAGGT
>CALIUJ010000116.1 GCA_938048785.1 uncultured Archaeoglobaceae archaeon
GATGGTTTGCTTTTGAAGGTGAAGAAATTTGAATCTCGAAGAAGATCTGAGGAAGGAGACGAAAAAGTGGCTTGAAAAGCTTAAAGAAAAGCTAAGAGAGATCAATGGAGACAAGGGGTTTGTTGACAACATTGTGGCGTATTCAAAGGATTGCGAATACTTCCTTGAGAAATCTGACTTGATAAGGGCTTTCGAATGCGTAGTTTGGGCATGGGCTTGGCTTGAAATCGGCATAGAGGTGGGAAAAGTTGAAGTTGGGACAGCACATGCTGATAAATCGCAAAATCGCTGAGAGAATCGCAAGTTATGCTGAGCTAAACGAGGAAGACGTGGTTCTCGAAGTTGGCTGTGGCACTGGAAATTTAACGCAAGAGCTACTTAAATTTTGCAAGGTCATAGGAATTGAGAAGGACGCAAAGTTCGCTGAAGCTATTCGAAAAAGGTTTAAAGGGGAAATCGAAGAAGGAAAGCTGGTTTTGATCCACGGTGATGCGCTTAAGCTTGATTTTCCACCTTTTACGAAGTTTGTTTCGAACATACCATACGAGATCTCCTCGCCCTTGATCTTCAAGCTTTTAAAGCATGAGTTCCACTTAGCAGTTGTTATGCTCCAGAAGGAGTTCGCAGAAAGACTTTGCAACGAAGACAGCAGATTAGGTGTGATCTCCAAAGCTTACTGCAGGGCAAAGATCCTTGAAATCGTTAACAGAGAAAACTTTAGACCAATTCCAAAAGTTGAATCTGCGATCACTCTTATAGTTCCCAAGCCCGAGATCGAAGTTAGAAACAAGGAGTTGTTTGAGAAATTCGTCACCTTTTCTTTCTCAATGAGGAGAAAGAAGCTCTTAAAAATAGTTCGTGAGTTTGAAAAACGTTTTAACACACGCATAGAGCTTGGAAAGGAACTTGCGGATAAGAGACCTGAAGAAATTGGAGCAAAGAATTTTGCCAAGATCGTCGATGGTTTACGAGCCAGCTGAAGATAGCGAACTTCTTTTAGAATCTGCCATAGGAGAAGTGAGAGAAGAAGACGTTGTGCTTGAAGTTGGAGCTGGAAGCGGATTTGTCGCAGAGAAAATCGCCAAAAAGTGCAGATTTTTGCTAACGACCGACGTATCTCCTTATGCTGTGAAAGAACTGAGAAAAAAGGGCTTGAATGTAGTTAGAACAGACATCGCAAAGGGTGTTAAGAAAAAGTTCTCTCTTGTCCTTTTTAATCCACCATACTTAGAGCTGGAAGAGGAGCTTAAAAGAGATCGATGGGAAGATTGCACGATCAATGGCGGTAAAGGTGGAATTGAAGTTATCTGCAGATTTCTCGACTCACTCCACGAGCTTCTCGATGAAAATGGCAGAGCATTGGTTATAGTTTCCTCGTTCAACACGCCAAGAATTTTCGAGGAGATCGAAAAACGCGGTCTCTCTTACGAAATAGTCCGAGAAAGATCGCTTTTCTTTGAAAAAATCTACTCTCTTAGGATTTCACGACGAGAATGAGGTGTGGATTCTTAACTCTCTCGCCTTCAAGGGTCTTAGCTTCTCCTCCTTCAACAACAACCTTTTCTCCACACCTTGGCTCTCCAGGGCTTGAAACGACTGTGTATATCCCATCACCCACGCAGCTCAATCTCTTGACATCTTTTACGCAAAGCTTGCAAATTCTTGATTCGAGAATTTCAGAAAGTCTTTTTGCAACTTCTTCGTTCATGTGGTGCTCAAGCTCGCAACCCAATCTTTTTGCAACCTCCTCTTCGATCCCTATTATCCGAAAGAAGTTTAAAGCGATTGTGTAATGCTTCTTTATCCTTTCTGCTATTTCTTCTCCGCTTTTTGTGAGAATTACACCTTTGTATGGATTGTAATCAACGTAGCCCTTTTCCTTTAACTTTAGGAGCATTTCTGTAACACTTGCGGGCTTTACACTTAGTATCTTAGCCAAGTCTCCAGTCTTTGCCACTTTTCCCTTTTTCTGCAAGTCGTAGATAGCTTCGAGGTATTCCTCCACTCTCTCCACAACTATAGTCGCTCGTGGGGATTAATAGCTTTCGATGGAAATTGTAAAAATCATGGGCTTAGAAAGCTTTTCAAGAGCTCGATTATCGACGGGTTTTTCTTTATCAACTCTGCGATTATGGCTTCAATGCTCATTTCTCTGATGTTTTTACCCGCAATACTTCTTGCAAGGCTGTTAAGAGTTTCATCGTCGAGCTTTAGGAAAAACTCCTGGAGTCTCTTGTTCCTCCTCAGTTTCCATCCGAAATCCGCTTTCCAGAGTTCATCGTATCTCCGCAAGAAATTTGCAGAGAAATCCTTCTTCTCGAAAGCTTCGCTTGCAACTATTCCCGCATGATAGCCGGCGCTCAAGGCGTTCGCGATTCCACCACCAGTGATCGGATCTGAATGATACGCTGCGTCTCCAGCGAGCATTATGTTATCTGCAACTGCAGTAGCAACTTCGCCATAAACCGGAACAGCTCCAGAGACGAGTTCCACGATTTTTCCCCTTATTTCAAGCTTTTCAACAAACCTGTCGAGATAAAACTTCGCGTTCGCCTTGGCAATTGAAGGCAAAACACCTATGCCGACGTTTGCACAACCATTTCCCTTTGGAAATATCCAAGCGTATCCTCCCGGAGCCAAGTCGTTGCCAAGATAGAAATAGGTGTAGTTCTCGTCTATGTCGAGACCAGACATCAAATACTGTGCACAGCTCTCTATTTCGCTCTTTTTGAGTGTCTTTATTATTCCAGCAATTCTTCCGACTCTGCTCTCGACTCCGTCTGCACCAATCAAAAGCTTCGTTTCGACTTCCCAGTCTTCCCCCATTCTCTTGAGTTTAACCCTCAGTGCATTGCCAACTCTTTCGAATCCAATAAAAGTTGTTTTTACGATCACTTCTGCTCCCGCCTTTGCTGCGAGCCTTGCAAGGTATCGATCGAAGATCTTTCTTTCAAGAACAAAGCCAACTTCGTTTCCAGCCATTTCTTCAGCCATCGTAACCTCTGTTCCGTCAGGCGAGTAGATTTTTGCGCCAATTACTTCTGCTGAGATCCACCTCCTGTCGATCTCTACAAATCTCTGAAGACCTTTTTTGCTTATCCCCTCTGCGCATCTCACAGGTGTTCCAATCTCTTGTCTTTTTTCGATCAACAACACTTTCAGACCTCTCTCCGCACACGTTTTCGCAGCCATGCTCCCCGCCGGTCCTGCGCCGACAACGACGACGTCGAACATATCACACCTCCGCAACTCTCAAAGCGTTCATTGGGCAAACTTTAACGCAAATTCCGCAACCGTTGCAGTCTTCTTTTATCTCGAGAAAAGTCTCAATGAGTTCTGCAGCGAGTAGATTGCACACAGCAACGCATGCGCCGCAGTATGCGCATTTTCTGCGATCCACGAATGCCCTCTTTGCCATGTGGTCTCGTCGCTTTAAAGAATTTATCTCTTTTGTCTTCGGTTAACTCCGAAAATCACGTGTTCAAGGAGGATCACCAAGAGAATGCCCACTAAAAAGCTGTTACTTAAAAAGGCTTTCATAGCGTAAGGAACGTTTTCGAAAACTTCTCCGGGTATAAAGGAAATTAAGACGCTTACTAAGACTGGAAAGCCTATGATGAGTCCAGACTCTTCGCTCTCGATCTTTGCCTTTGCAAGTGCAACTGCTATTTGAGAACAAAGGATAAGAAGAAAGACGCTTGCAATCACAGCCTTTGGAATAACGCTAAAAAAGAATATGACCATTGGAAAAAAAGCGATGGCGATTAGCGCGAAACCTGTGGGTATCAAGGCAAATCTCGAAGAACTCCTCGTCGCGTATATTACTCCTGGACTGAGTGTGTAGTTTACAGTCCCGATTACGCCAAACAATCCGGATATCAGATTTGAGAATCCCGTGATCGAAACACCTTGCTTCACTCTTTTCTCAGACTCCTTTGCATTCACGATTTTTGCGGTTGAGTAGATAGAACTTATGTCGTTCACAGCCAGGGCTAAGTAGCAGAGAAGGAAAATCACCAGCACGTCTAATCTAAACGAAAAGTCTAATTTCGGTTTACCAAAGAAGCCTAAGAAATCGAGTTCTGGAATTTTTAAATCGAAGAACTCGTTTGGAAATATGGAAAAATAAACAAGGCTACCGAAGAGCAAAGCCCAAAGAATCATTGTGCTCTGCAAACCCTTGAACCTTTTCCCAGCACCAAAAAGAGATAGAACGAGCGCTAATGCGAAAAAGATGTTAAAAATTGCGTTTGCATTCGAGACGAGCATTTCGATGATTATTGGCATAAGGCTGAACGCTATGAGCAACAATAGAGCGGTAACGACGTTTTCGGTGAAAAGCTTTTGTAAGAACCTCGTTTTTCCTGTTAAAGCAAAAAAAGAAAGAAGGATTCCGCAAATAGCGATAGAGGTGTAAATAGTTTCAAGTCCGCTTTCGAGATTGGCGTAAATTCCGATGATCAACACAGCGGCTGGTCCGGGAACTATTGGTAGTCTGTGACCGATCAATATCTGGGTTATAAGCGTAATACCACATATAAAGAAGATTTTTTGTATGTATGTTGTTTTTTCTACAACATCTGTGTAGTGCATTTCTGCAACCACTCTTCCGCCAATGATGAGAATTGGTGCCACGATCAAAAGCCACTGCGCACTAATTGCGATCAACTCCCTCAGTTTAGGGACGTCTTCGAGCTCGTATCTTAAATCTGAACCCATAGTTCAACACCGCGCCTGGGCTACTATATTCTCAGCTCGAATCTGTGATCCTGAGCATGACAAAGAGCGTGGAAACTTCTAAACCTTTGAAACTCGAGCATAATTACTTTTCTGAAAGAATAATTTAAAAAATTTCTCTCCTTCTGTAGCGTATGAGATCATCGCTCGCAACTCTCGTAGTAGCGTTCATCTTACTCACTTTGTTACCCGTAGAGGGTAAGACGGAAGTCTTAATTTATTTAGATAAAGAAAAAGTCTCAGTTGGAGATAATATGCAAGTTAAAGTCTCCGTTACCCTTGAAAAGCCAAGCTCAATAGAAATCTTGATTTCAGGTATGGGTGAAGCGCTTTGGCTCTGCAAAAGTGATTCAAAGGTTTCAAAAGTTTTGGAGGGTTGTGGAAAATCGGAGTGGAACGTGACGATTCCAGAAAGCTGGAGAAGTGGAGACTACTCTGTGAAGGTGAATATCCAGGATGGGTCAACTTTGGAATTTTCAAAGGTTTTCAAAGTTGTGAGACCGAGAATAATTGAAGCCAAAGTTCCAGAGCTTGTTTATCAGGGCAAAAAGGAGGCAATTGTAAAGGCAGAAGTTGCTGACCCTTCGAAGGCAAAGCTACACTTTAGGCTCCTTGGACTCAACTTTCGACTCAACTTCCAAAGCGATTTCGACAAAGATGGTGTTGCTAAGTTTGAGATCGATCTTAGGAGCTCTCGAAGCGAACCAATTAAGCCAAACTATTATGTGGCGGAGTTGAAGTTGTTTTACGATGGTAAACTCTTCGATTCTCGTAGCCTAACCGTAGAGGTCGTAGATCCGAAGTTGAGCGTTTCATTCAGCGATGAAATAAAAGCGGGAGACCCTCTTAGAGTCGAAGTTTCGACGAATAGAAATGACGATGCAGAATACAGTGGGATATTCTTGGTTCTCACGGGTAAAAACTACAAGGAGGTTAAATTCGTAGAACTCGAAAAGGACGGAAAAGCAAAGATAACTTTCGAAACAGCTGGACTCGATGAAGGTTATTACACACTCTACGCCAGAGACACGAGTTTAACGTTGAAAAACATCGATTTAAAGACTTTCAGCGAATCTTACTATGCGCTTGATCCATCTAATTCGAATGCGAAGTTCTTTTACGCACACGATGATGTCTTGGTCATTAAAACACTGCGAATTGTTAAAGAAAAAGCTTCTAAACCCACGGTTTTTTTGACATTCGAACCATTTTCAAAGGAAATAAACTGCAAGGAAATCACAGAGCTCAACGTTATCCTTTTAAACTTGCCCAACGGCATTTCGAGCTATGAAATTCGATTCCTCGTCTTGAACCAAACAGTTGCTAAAATAAATGATATAACGACTCCAAGCTGGGTAAAAGACGATTATAAGGCGATTTTCAGCGAAAGCGCCAGTATAAAAGCTATAGACATTGAAAACAAAGTTCAGAGGGTAGAAAAACTTCAAATAGCAAAAATAAAGCTTTTAGGCATTGCAGAAGGTCAAACGGAGATAAATGCAGAAGTGATACAACTTAACGACGACGAAGGCAATCCCATGGTTGCTATTTCGAGAAATGCGCTTATTTCAGTGCAATGTAAGGTAGAGTTGGAGAAAGTCGAAAATTCAACGAGCTTAGCTGGGAATTTTACGAATGAAACGAGAAATGAAGTAGGAACGAGTGAAAAGAAGGAGAAGAATGAAAGTCAAAACTTGCTCTTGCAAAACGAATCAAAAGAAGTGTTTTCAAAAGAGTCTCCGGATCAATTTATTCGGCAAGGAAAACTTCCAAAGCCAAAGAAGATAGAGATGGGCACCAAAGATTTGTTTTTAGCCATCACAGCATCTATTGCTTTTGCGACCACCATGTTGAGAAGAAGGTTAAATTCAAAGATCGAGAAGCACCATGGCGCACGATGAAGGTCATGTTAAAAGAGTCCTTAGGATCGCGAAGTTCATCGCTGAAAGAGAGGGTGGAAGAATCGATGTAGTTTTGAAATCCGCAGAACTCCACGATATTGCAAGATCCGCAGAAAACCATGCTCATGAATCCGCGAAAATTGCAGAAAACCTGTTAAGGGAACAAGGATACAACGAAAGCTTCATCCAAGCTGTTAAGCATGCGATAGAAGCTCATTCCTTCTCTGGAAAGGTAGAGCCAAGAACTCTTGAAGCCAAAATCCTCAGCGATGCGGATAAAATCGATGCAATTGGTGCAATCGGAGTTGCGAGGGCTTTTATGTTCAGCGGTGAGAGGGGAAGAGGTTTAGAGGAGACTTTGAGGCATTTTGAAGAAAAACTGCTCAAGCTGAAAGATTGTTTGTATACGGAGACTGCGAAGAAGATCGCAGAAAAAAGGCACGAGTTTTTGCAGAATTTCTATGAGCAGATAAAGAAAGAGCTATCTTTTGAAGATCTTCAATAGACCTGAAGAATTCTGTAATACGTATCTCTCCTCGCAGGTATTTTCCCCACGGATTTTATCGCATCAACGATTTCTTCGATCTTTGCGGGCTTGAAATCTTTTCCCGTAGCTCTTATCACACTCTCTTCAATTAAAGTTCCACCGAAGTCGTTTGCTCCAAAGAAAAGAGCGAGTTTTGCAACTTCAAAGCCCTGGCTAAGCCATGACGCCTGAATGTTCCTGAAGTTGTCCAAAACGATTCTCGAGATTGCAAGAACTCTTAGGTATCTCGTCGCTCCCGCCTTCGGTATAAAATCGAGTTCCGTGTTTCCAGGGTGGAAAGTCCATGGTATAAAGGCGGTAAACCCATTTGTTTCGCTCTGCAAGTCTTTAATCTTTAAAAGATGCTCTATTATGTCTTCATCGCTTTCCACATGCCCAAAGACCATCGTTGCGGTCGTAGGGATCTCTAATTTGTGGGCAGTTCTCATCACCTCAAGCCATTCTCCGCTCATGCACTTTTTTGGGCTTATCTTTTCTCTAACCTTGTCCACTAATATTTCCGCACCGCCACCGGGAAGCGAATCGAGTCCAGCATCTTTAAGCCTTAGGAGAACTTCTTCGTAGCTGAGACCTTCGAGCTTCGATAGAAAAACGATCTCCGGTGGAGAAAGGCTG
This sequence comes from uncultured Archaeoglobaceae archaeon, assembly GCA_938048785.1. Lineage (GTDB taxonomy): Archaea > Halobacteriota > Archaeoglobi > Archaeoglobales > Archaeoglobaceae > WYZ-LMO2. The sequence goes on from CALIUJ010000116.1 coordinate 7,801, forward strand.
TGAATGTGAACGTTGGGAAAAGCCTTTTTTATCGCAGAAAAAACTTTTTCGAACCATTCAATGCCGAGATCCGGATTTAAGCCACCTTGTAGCATTATCTGCGTCGCTCCCATGCTAACTGCGTTGCGAACCCTTGAGAGAATTTCCTCCAGGGAGAGAACAAAACCTTCATCTCTTGCGTAGAATGCACAGAACTTGCACCTTGAAACGCAGACGTTCGTGTAGTTTATCGTTGCGTCGACGACGAATGTTACAACGTCTCCGCACTTCTCTTTGACGATCTCATTCGCAATCTTTCCAAGTCTTGGCAAAGGCATGGAGAAGAGTTCAGAGTAGTCGATTCTCATAGCACATCTCTTTGAAGACTTCTACAGACTTCCTCTCCTTTTGTCCTAATTCATGGATAAGCGATGAGAAGTAGTGGAACAGAAACTCTTCGGGCAACCTAAACTTTTCGCTCGCAACCTTTACGATTTCTTCCACATTCTTTTTCCCCCATCTAAGGGATTCGATTACCTCTTCGTCGATTCCATCAACTCTGGATACAGCAACTCCGAAGACAGCTGGAAGTCCAGTTAAGTCTTTCCACTCTTCTCCTAAGTCCATCAGTACTCGATAGCGCATTCTCGCCTTTATGGCTTCGTCACCTATCACCAAGGCGTGATCAAAACTCTGGAGCATCTCTTCCAGTTTTCCATTCAAAACGATTAGATCGTTCAAAAGCCCCTTTTCTCTTTTTATTATCCTTATCATGTTAACTGAGGTCATCGAATGCGAAGTCATTGCAATCGGAGCATCATCAAGCCTTTTCTTCTTTGAAACGACAATTACGCTGTAAACTTCACCATCAGATGCGACGCAGAATCTCTTTGGCTCGTAGCCTTTTTTGATTAACTCATAAGTCGGAATAGGGGCATAGCACAGTTCTCCTTTTTCAAACATCTCTGCAAGCCTTCTTGGTGTGTTTTCCAAGATCTCGTATTTTCCATCTCTTTCAAGCTTGTAATATGGTAAGAAGTTGTTAACGAACCCAAACTTCCCGATCCTCATAGACCCTCAGAACGTTGAAGAACGCATCCCTTTCAGCAGGGATTTTTCCAGCGTTTCTTATGATTCTAACCAGATTATCCACGCTTAGCCCAGTCGGAGTCTTTGCTCCAGCTGAATGCGCAATCCTTTCCTTCACCACGGTTCCATCTAAGTCGTTTGCTCCATAATTCAAAGCGATCTCCGCAACTTCGAGCCCAAGCATTACCCAGTAAGCTTTGATTCCACAAAAGTTTGAAAGAACGAGCCTTGAGACTGCAATCGTCTTTAAGATGTCGATCGTCGACGGTCTTGACTTAAAATCAGTCCCCTCTGGAAGGAATGGAAGTGGAATAAAAGCCAAGAAACCCCTTGTTTTTTCCTGCAATTTCTTAAGCCTATACAAATGAACTGCCCTCTGTCTTAAGCTTTCTACATGTCCAAAAAGCATAGTTGCATTGCTTTTTATTCCGATTTCATGGGCAATTCGCATCGTTCGAAGCCATTCTTCGCTTTTGCACTTCTTGGGACATATCTCATTTCGAACGCTGTCCACCAGTATCTCTGCACCACCGCCAGTGAGTATTTTCAATCCAGCATTTTTCAACCTTAAGAGGAATTCTCTCACGCTCATTTTCTCTTTTTTGGCGTAGTAATGAACTTCCGCGGAAGTCAGGGCTTTTATCGTAGCTTTGCATTGAGATGATATTCTCGAAAATATCTCCTCAAAGTATTCAATTCCAAGCTCCGGATTGTGCGATCCAACTATGTGCAGCTCCTTTGCGCCATTTCTCTCTGCGATCACCGCCTCTTTCACGACTTCTTCGACGCTTAAAGTGAAGGGCTTCGTGCGATGGTAGGCGCAAATTCTGCACTTTGTTTCGCAGACGTTGCTGTAGTTTATGTGAGCGTTTATCGAAAAAGTAACGACTCTATTTTTCTCAACCAAGCTCCCCAAATCGTGCAAATCGAGTTTGAAAAGATCTTCGATTTCTTTGATCGTCATCTCAACACGTCCAAGGGTGGTTTTTTAACAATTCCTTTCTCTTCCGCCATATCAAAGAGAGTTTCAATAGCTTTCTCAACATCGTATGGCATTTCGAGTGTGAACTCGTTCACGTACATCGTTACGAACTTCCTAAGCCTCTCTTTGTCAAGTCCACGTGAAAATCTTTCTGCGTAGGATAAAGCCTCATCGACGTTTTCAAGAGCGTATCTAACGCTCTCCTTCACAGCCTTCAGGAAAGCTTTTTGACTCTCGAAATCCAGACTTCTTTTTATCGCATTAACTCCCAGGGGCAAGGGAAGATCTACGATCGAGTTCCACCAATCGTAGAGATCTAAGATTTTCTTCAGTCCAAAGTCTTCGAAGCTCAATTGAGCTTCGTGTATCAAGAGACCCGCGTCAACTTCGCCTCTCTTTACCGCGTCGATGATCGTATCGAATCTCATTTCAACTGTTCTCGCGTTGCATGCAAGCTTAAGCAAAAGCGTTGCAGTCGTGTATTTTCCCGGAATCGCTATAAGCGCTCTCTCAAGGTCTATCTTTTCCCTTGCCACGACGATTGGACCATATCCATTTCCAACGCTCGCTCCCGTTGAAAGAATTCGATAGAACTCATGGACAAATGCGTAGGCGTGAACAGATATCGCAGTGACGTCGTAAACTCCTTGCATAGCTTTTTGATTTAGCGTTTCTATGTCTTCCACAACGTTTTCAACCTCGAAAATGAGTGGGATCTTTCGATTTAGCATCGCGTAGAACATGAACGCGTCATCTGCATCAGGTGTGTGTGCAACACAAAGATGCATGAGATTGCTACAGCTTAAGTTTAATAAATTTTGAGATTCACAGCAAAGCCATCTCAAAGAGTTCGTGGACCATCATTGGCTTAATTCCAAGCTCTTTGACCTTTTCCTTCAGCGTTGCAAAGCACATTGGGCATAGAAAGACAACGTAATCCGCATTTGTAGCTGCGATGTCTTGGATGTTTTTCGACTGCAATTCCCTTGCGAAATCCAAATCGCCTGAAAGGATAAAAGATGCTCCACAACAAAGCGCGTTTTCGCGATCGAACCTTCTCTTTACTCTTTCTACACCCAAAGCTTTGCAGATCTCATCGAAAAGCTTGTCGGTCTTGTTTAATCTGTTGGAACAAGGTCTTTGATATGCTATCTTTAAATTCAACTTCTTAGTCTTTCCCTTTGCAATTAACTCGAGGAAGAACTCGTAGAGGTGCTTCACCTGAAATTCAGGATTTACCCCATGAGCTTTGAGGAAAGAAACGTAGAAGCTGTAGCATTCATCGTGAAACAAAACAAGTTCTTCGAAGCCAAGAGAAGCCAGGTTTTCGAGCACTTTCTTCGAACGTTCCTTTATAATTAAAGCTCTCCCGTAGTGCAAGTATAAGAGATTGCAAAAAACGTGCCTTCCTCTTACGATTTCGAAACCTTCGAATAGCTTCGTCTTGTTCAAATCCTTGAACTCTGGGAAAAGACAAATGTGCAAACCCTTTTTCAATTTTTTAGCTCGAAACTCCCCTTCAGGAGCGTATCTTTTTTCAAGCGTGTCCATCATCTCATCGCTGACCTTTTTCACCCCAAACTTCTCCTGAAGTTCAACGATCCTGTAGAAAGGATGATTTTCGTAAGGACAGAACTCCTCGCAAGCATAGCAATTCTTGCAATCCTCAAGAATTTCGCAAAACTCACCATTGGCAACTTTTAGAAACTCTTTTGGATTTTTGATGTATTTGCATCTTTTCATGCATAAAATTTCGCATTCAAAGCATAGATTTGGTTGAAATCGAAGCTCCATGTTGTGATTGCACCACTTCTATTATAACTCTTTCCACTCCAAACCTCGAAGTTTTTTTAAGCTTGAAAAGTAAATAGACTTCATGCTAAGAGTTGTGAACCTCAGCGTTGAGGTGAATGGTAAAAGGATACTGAAAAACGTGAACCTCTACATAAAGAAGGGCGAAACTCTTGCACTCTTCGGACCAAACGGAAGCGGAAAATCGACACTTTTAAATGCGATCATCGGTAATCCGGCGTATAAGATCGTCGGAGGGAGAATAGTATTCAAGAAGGTGGATATCACGAATCTACCAACGGACGAGAGAGTTAAGCTTGGCATGGCGATGTCCTTCCAGAATCCGCCAAAGATCAGTGGCGTGAAACTCATCGACGTTCTTCGCTACTGTGCAAAATTATCTGGAAATCAGGAAAAGATATACGAGCTCGCTGAGAAAATGAAGATGAAAGAGCACCTCGAGAGATCTGTGAACCTTGGATTTTCTGGAGGGGAGGTGAAGAGATCGGAGATCTTACAGTTGATGCTCATGAACCCCGATTTCGTTATGCTCGACGAACCTGACAGTGGCGTGGATCTCGAGAACATCTCCCTCGTGGGTAAAGCCATCAGTGAGCTTTTGGAGAGGGAAATGGAGGATAGGAAAAAGGCTGGGATAATAATAACGCATCAGGGGCACATTCTCGACTACGTGAGCGCAGACCACGGTGCAATTCTATACAACGGAAAAATCGCTTGTATTGGAGATCCAAGGGATATACTGGATCAGATAAGGAAAAACGGCTACGAGGGGTGTTTGACGAAATGTCTGAAGGATATGATATAGATAGGGAAAAGTTGAGGGAAGTAGGCATAGAGCTTGATCCAAAGAAGAGATCCGCAACTTTTATCCAGCAAGATCAGGAAGTGCGTAACGTAGCAACGTTCTACGAAGGCGTAGAAGTGATGAGCATAAGAGATGCGATGAAAAAATACGATTGGGTTAAGGATTACTTCTGGAGAATTTTGAGAAGGGATCAGGATGAGTTCACGAAAGAAGCGGACAGCGAAGATGTAAATGGTTACTTCATCAGAGCACTGCCGAATGTGAAGGTTGAGATCCCTGTCGAAGCTTGCCTGTTTTTGCATAGGGCGAGAACGCAGAAAGTGCACAACATAGTAATTGCCGAAGAGGGCTCAGAACTCAACATTCTCACGGGTTGCACATCCCATCCCAGCGCAGTGGGGATGCACATCGGTGTTTCAGAGTTTTTTGTCAAGAGAAATGCGAAACTCAGTTTTACCATGATCCATAGCTGGCACAATAAAATCGAGGTTAGACCGAGGAGCGCTGCGATCGTGGAAGAGAACGCGACGTTCATAAGCAACTACATACTGTTGAACCCAGTCAAGCTCGTGCAGATGTATCCGACGTCTTACGTTTACAGAAACTCGAGGGCGATCTTTAACAGTGTTATCGTCGCTCTCGAAGGTTCTGTCGTTGATTCTGGCTCAAGAGCCGTGCTTAAGGAACCCGGTGCTACTGCGGAAATAATCTCGAGAACGATAAGCAAGGGTGGCAAAATAACCGCGAGGGGGCAAATAATCGGCGAATCCGAAGGGGTTAAGGGACATTTGGAGTGTAAAGGGCTGATTTTATCTGAAAATGGCGATATAACTGCGATTCCAGAACTGATAGCGAGAAAACCGAACCTCGAGCTCAGTCACGAGGCTGCGATTGGAAAGATTGCCGAGGAGGAGATATTCTACCTTATGTCGAGGGGTATGAGCAGAGATGAAGCGGTTTCTGCGATAGTTCGCGGATTCATGGAGATAGAGATAAAGGGATTGCCAGAAGTTTTGAAGAGGACAATAGACAAAGCGATTGAGGACATGAAAGACGCGCTATGAGGGCTACGATAGTCTTGAAGTGTAGCGAAGCGGTGGTAAATGCTCTAAAGCCTGAGGAAATGAGTTCGATAAGCAGTGCAAAGATTTATCAATCTGATGAACTTGTGACACTTGAAATCTCCGCAGATGCGATCTCCGATCTGAGAGCTGCGTTAAACTCATGGTTGAGGTTGATTAAAATGTGTCAAGAAATAGAGGTGTTGGTATGAGCGAGTTGCCACCACAACTTCAGAATCTGATTGCCCAGCTCCAGCAGGTTCAGCAACAGCTCCAGTTGGTTATAACGCAAAAAGCTCAGCTCGAAGCTCTACTTGAAGAAGCAAAACAGGCTTTGAACGAAGTTCAGAATCTCGACGAGAATACGCCGATTTACAAAACCGTAGGTAGCATATTGGTCAAAGAGGGCAAGGAAAAGCTCTTAAAAGAGTTGACGGAGAAAGTGGATAGCTACGACATAAGAATTAAGACTTTGACAAGGCAAGAAGAAAGGTTGAGAGAGAGGTTTGCTGAGCTCCAGAAGAAGATCCAAGGAATGCTTGGTCAGCAGGCTGGATAAAACTTAACATCTCTTTTTTAATAGGGCAACGTAGTGATGCTGTAGTTCTTCAACTTTTACAACTTCGTAACCTTCGCAAGTTGAAAGGATTTCTTCAAGCGATATTCTATCTTCGATTGGTGGTCCAAATTCCGCTTCAACTTTTTTCCACTCTGCAATGAGAACAAAGCTCGCCCTCTTTGCCCAGCAGAGGTATTCTCTCGGTGAATCCATCTCGTGGAGAACGTTTGAGAATACCACGAGGTCAATGGAAAAGTCTACTTCTGGTGGTTTTTCGCTCAAGATTATCCCAACGTTGGAGATTCCGCTTTCTCTCAACTTTTTAGTCAGTATTTCCACCATTTCTAAGCTTATCTCTACCGCGTAGACTTTTTTGAATATTTTGGCGAGTGGAATCGCTAAATATCCAGTTCCAGCTCCGACATCGAACGCAACTTCTTTTCTAACTTTAACTCCATCGAGAATTCCGAGAACTCTTTCCGGAGGAAAGAACTTTCTTCTCTCTTCTGAATCCAGAATCTCAGCGTTTTTGTGGCTAAACCTGTGTGGCATGAAATCATCTCTGGCGCTTGGATTATAGGGATATTGGATTCGAGA
>CALIUJ010000117.1 GCA_938048785.1 uncultured Archaeoglobaceae archaeon
GTAAACGAGCTCCCTTAACTCTCCATCTGTCCTTTGAATGCACTTTATCTTTTCATCGACCTCAATTTCCCTTTCGATCATAAAAACTCCTCGGTATCAAGCGTTGTAGCATCATGCAATCCACGAGAACTAACGCAACCATTGCTTCCGCAACGGGAACTATTCTTGGCACAATACATGGGTCGTGTCTACCTTTAACGCTTATCTCCACTTCCTCCATCTTCTCCAAATCTACGCTCCTCTGTTTCTTCGAGATCGATGGCGTAGGCTTCACTGCGATCCTCATAACCAGATCCTCGCCATTCGTAATTCCCCCAAGAATTCCTCCAGCGTTGTTCGTTAAAAAACTTATCCTCCCATTCTTAAAAACAATCTGGTCGTTGTTCTCGCTACCCCTTAGCTTTGCAACCTCAAATCCACGACCTATCTCGAAACCCTTCACCGATGGTATCCCCATCAATGCAAAAGCTAAGTAAGCGCTTATTTTTCCAAAAACTGGCTCTCCAAGTCCAGATGGAACATTTTTAGCCACTATTTCAACGATTCCACCAACGCTGTCCCCTTCACGCATAGCTTCTCTGATCTTCTCCTTTGCGATTTCCTCTTTCTCTGGATCTGGACACCTTATCGCACTTTTTTCCGCAATTTCAAAGGCTTTTTCGCTGTTTTCTACTTTAAAAACAACGCCAGCTATTTCCTTTGCGTAACCAAAAACTCTGATGCCGTATTTGAATAGGATTTGCTTCGCAATCGCACCAGCTGCGACTCTTCCAACGGTTTCCCTCGCAGAAGCTCTGCCACCACCGCGCCAATCGTAGAGTCCAAACTTTGCATGATACGTAACATCCGCGTGCCCTGGGCGGGGGATGTTTTTGAGGGCTTCGTATGGTTCAGAATCTACATCGACGTTCCTTACGATCATCGAGATCGGGGTTCCCAGGGTTATGCCATCCAAAACACCAGAGAGAATTTCCACAACGTCTTCTTCCCTCCTCTTGGATGAAAAATCCTTTCCGGGTCTTCTCCTTTCCATCTCCTTTCTTATGAACTCCTCATCTATCTTAAGCCCAGCTGGGCAACCATCGATCACACATCCAACCGCTTTCCCATGGCTTTCGCCCCATGTGGTAACCTTGAAAACGTATCCGAAGGAGTTCATCAACCTACTTTATTCCCAGCATTATTAATACCTTTGCCACCCTTGAAGGATTAGAAAGATTAATTAGCTGAAAAGAGCGAGGCGTAGCTGATGAAAGCCATCGATGTGATGAACCCGAGAGTCATTTACGCGACTTTGCCGAGCAACAGAGAGACTTTGCTCCAAATGTTCAAAGAATATAGAATTTCAGCGGTTCCAGTTCTAAAAGATGGAAAATTAGTCGGCATAGTGACAAGAAAAGACCTTTTGAGGAAGATCGATGAAGACCAGCTTGCTTTGCTGATGACCCCAAATCCTGTGACTGTAAACGTGGACGACAGCATTGAAAAAGTCGTAAAGATCCTAAGCACGACTCCTTTCCGAAGATTACCTGTGTTGGATAGAGAAAAACTCGTTGGAATCATAACAGTCAGAGACATCGTGAAGAAGATAGCTGAAATGAACTTGGAAATCGCGGTTAAAAAATACGTAAGCCCCCAGATCGTTTGCGTTTGGGAAGAGACGCCCTTGAAAGTCGTAGGCGAAGTTATGCGGTTGAGCAACGCAGAGATCTGTGGGGTTTTGAACGAGAACGATGAGCTCGTAGGAATAGTGGATGAGAAGATAATGCTGAGCGAGGCACTCATCGAGGACTTTCTCATTCGTTCGATGCACTCATCTTCGAGCGACACCGACGACAAGTGGAGTTGGGATGGGATGAGGGATCTTACGGTTCGATACTTTGAGGTGAGCGTTGTAAAATTACCCAAGGATCCCGTTAAGAAGTTCATGAAACCCGCGGACTTCGTTTATCCGCAGACGAGCATATCAAAGTGTGCAAAGAAAATGGTAACCGATGACCTCGACTGCATTCCAGTGTTGGACCACTTCAACAGAGTTGCGGGTATCGTTAAGGATAAAGAGCTCATAAAGGTCTTGCTCGATGTTCAAAAGTAAAGAAGAGGTCCGCGAATTCGTTTGGAAGAAAATAGAGCCTTTTTGCACATTTCCACCGCCTTATAGAAGAATACCAAATTTTAAAAATGCAAAAAAAGCCTGTGAGAGGATAAGAGAGTTGGAAGAATACTGGAAATCCGAAGTCGTTTTTTCTGCTCCAGATTCTGTTCTCCTTCGACTCCGTGAAGTTGTGCTTGAAGATGGAAAAACGCTCCTCGTAGCTCTCCCAAAGATGACGGGTTTTGCAATTCTAAAGGGGAACGTGAAACCAACGATCGAGGCAATGAAAAGGGCAGAAAAGGCGGAATTAACGAAGTTGAGGGAAAAGGTTGGTGTATTCGCTCAGGGTTGTGTTGCAATTGATCTGAAGGGGAACAGAATAGGGAAGGGAAGTGGATTTGGGGATAGAGAATACGAGATCTTGAAAAAGAACAAAGTATTAACCAAGGATGCGATCTTTGTTGTTGTTGCCCATGAACTGCAGGTTTTCTCGGATCTAAGCTACCTAATGCGAGAACACGACGCAAAAGCGGACGTGATCTTGACACCGGAAAAAACGATAAGGTTGAGGGAGTTTAAAGATATAAAATAAAAATTGCTAAACTTGGTCAAACGTCATTACCCTTACCGAAGTTGGCAACTTCACAACGCTTCCAAGCTTAACGCCTATTATGTAGTTTATGTCCTTCTTCGCCGCAACATCGACGAGTCTTTGCGTTATAACGCCGTCAAAGACTATTATTGAGCCCTTGATGTTGTTGTTCTTCAGAGTTTTAACCAGATCTCTCACGGGGACTTCTTTTATCAAGTTCAAATTCTTGTCCAAAATCCTCGCAAGTAGCTTTCCTTCAACCCTCTCCTTGTGGCTCTTCAAGCTTTCTGGGCTTTGCTCTTTAACTTCCTTAACCTCTTTCTTCAAAACATGGATTTGTTCTACTGGAATCTTGTTTCTCAGCGACTTCAAAATCTCCTTCAGAGTCAGATCTTCCACAGCTTTACCATCTGGAGCCCTCGCAACAAAGTCTATGTCCGCGACCTGAAGCAACTCCTTGAGTATCAACTCTCCTCCCCGGTCACCATCGAGAAAGGCTGTAACTGTTTTCTTTTTGCTTAGCTCAATGATCGTTTTCGGTATGTTCGTGCCCTCAACCGCTATGACATTTCGAATTCCGTGCCTGAGCAAGTTTATAACATCCGCTCTACCTTCTACGACGATTATCGCATCCGATTCATCTATCGCTGGTCCCGCGGGAAGTTTCTCTTCTCCATACTCCACTACCTCATCGGTTCTAAGCGTTTGCTTCACGAGTTCCGCGATCTTCTCCGACTCTATCTCCGGCTCTTCGAAGAGTTCCTTGAGTATCTCCATCGACCTTTCAACTATCTTTTTCCTCTTCGTAGCCCTGACGTCTTCGATCTTCTTAACCTCGATCTTCGCCGAACATGGACCGACTCTTTCAATCGTTTCAAGCGCTGCAGCGATTATAGCGGTTTCGATTTTGTCGAGACTCGATGGAATCTTGATCTCTCCATAGCTCTTCCCACCTTTGCTCTCAACCTTGACCTCTATTCTACCTATTCTACCGGTCTTCTGAAGTTCCCTTAGATCGAGATCACTGCCAAGCAATCCTTCGGTTTGACCAAAAATAGCTCCAACTACATCAGGACGTTCAATAACTCCATCTGCTACGATTTCAGCGTGAATGAGATATTTAGTCGTATCCGGTACTTTCATCATAGAACCATCCTCTAAACTCATCCAAGAAAAGTTGGTGTCACTTCTTAAATAACTTATCCGCTCTTCGTAAGCTCCTCGACAACCTTTATAACTTCCTTCCTCGTAAATGGTTTCTTCAGAATCATGTCAACGCCAGCTTCACGCGCTTTTTCTCCTTTGGATCCAGCATAAGCTGTGATTGCCACGATCTTAGCCTCTGGATTGATCTTCTTTATCTCCCGAATCGCATCCACTCCTCCCATCACGGGCATCATTATGTCCATCAAGACGATGTCTGGTTTCTCTTTCTCGTATTTCTCAACCGCTTCTCTCCCATTTGAAGCTTCGATCACCCTATAATCCTTCAGCATGATCTTGAGAATTTCCCTCATCGCTGTCTCATCATCGACAATCATCACGCTTTTCATCGTCAATACTTGCCTTGGAGAATTTAAAAGCCTATCGCAAATGATGGTTTGAAAAATTTCGAAAACGTTATTTATTTGTAAATGTACTTCGTTCATGGCTGGCAAGATTTATGTTGTAGGGCATAAGAACCCAGACACCGACACTGTTTGCTCTGCGATAGCGTTTGCGTATCTCTGGAACAAGTGGAAAGAAACTGGAGTCATGAACGATGTTATGAAGATAGAAGACGAAGCGATTCCAGTAGCTCAAGGCGATCTAAACGCGGAGACGAAATTTGTGTTAGAAAAATTCGGTGTAAAAGCTCCTGAAAAGCTCACAGATGGGGCTGGAAAGAAAGTTGCGCTCGTGGATCACTCCGAGAAGGCGCAAACACTCGATAACATAGACAAAGCTGAGATCGTAGCAATAGTTGACCACCACAAGATAGGCGATGTGACGACGCCTAATCCAATATTGTTCTTCAACTTGCCCGCGGGATGCACCGCAACCGTTTTGAAAATCCTATTCGACAAAACTGGAGTTGAGATCCCGAACGAGCTTGCAGGAATATTACTTGCGTCGATCTTGAGCGACACCGTGATCTTCAAATCTGCAACGACAACTCCGCTTGACAAGAAGGTTGCTGAAGAACTCGCTAAGAAGGTTGGAATCTCAGATCTGACAAAATTCGGAATTGAAGTCAAAGGAAAGCTTTCAGACGTCGCGGGAATGACTGCAAAGGAGATAATGATGAGAGACTTCAAGGACTTCAACATGGGAGGACAGAAAGTAGGTATTGGGCAGATAGAGGTTCTCGACCTTTCGCTCATCGAATCGAGAAAGGATGAGGTCTACAACGAGCTCGTAAAGAAGAAGGCAGAGGGGTATCACAGCGTTTTCCTGATGCTCACGGACATCATGAAAGAGGGCACGGAATTGCTCGCAGTTACAGATGATCCGAGCGTCGTTGAGAAGGCATTTGGCAAGAAGCTCGAAGGGAGAAGCGTTTGGTTACCCGGAGTAATGAGCAGAAAGAAACAAGTTGTTCCCCCGTTGGAGAAGGCGTTTTCTTAACTTTTTTGCCTCCAATACAAATCTTTTTTATCCGTGTTTAGATCTCCCCTTGTGAAAATAGAGAAACCTCGCGGCACAAGGGACTTTCTTCCGGATGAGATGGAAAAAAGGAGAAAGGTTGAAAAAAGGTTGCGAGAGATTGCGGAGAGCTTTGGCTATAGAGAAGTCGCAACTCCAACTTTTGAGCATTCGGAACTCTTTAAACTGAAATCCGGTGAGGGGATAATCGAGGAGATGTATGTTTTCCGCGACAAATCTGATCGAGAACTTGCACTTCGCCCTGAGCTAACAGCGCCAATAATTAGGATGTTCGTGAACGAGTGCAGCAGGATGCCGAAGCCCTTGAGATTCTACTACCTTGGCAACTGCTTCCGATACGAGCGCCCCCAGAAAGCGAGGTATAGGGAGTTTTGGCAATTTGGGGTTGAACTTATCGGCTCTGATTCGTATTTAGCGGATGCAGAAGTTATCTTCTTAGCTCATAAAATGTTAAAAAGTCTTGAGATAGATTTTGAGCTAAACATCGGCCATGTTGGAGTTTTGAGATCCATTCTTAGACCTTTGGGAGATAAAGCAGAGAGAGCGATGAGATTGATCGACAAGAACGACAAAGATGGTCTAAAGAGCTATTTCAACAAACTCGGAATCGATGGAGAGCTTGAAGAAAAGGTTTACAAGGTGATGGAATTAAAAGGTGGTAAGGAAATTATCAAAGAAGCGAAAGAGATCCTCGATTTCGAATTCGGCTATTTGGAGAAACTTCTAAAAATTTTAGACTCGCTAAGGGTGGACTACAACCTCAACCTCGGTATAGCAAGGGGACTGGATTACTACACCGGCGTTGTTTTCGAGTGCTACGCAAAAAATCTTGGGGCTCAAAAGCAGATATGTGGGGGAGGTAGCTACGAACTCGCGACGCTGTTTGGTGGAGTTAAAACTCCTGCAACTGGATTCGCAATAGGTTTCGACAGAGTTTGCGAACTCGTTGAAGAAGATCGCAGAAAGCAAATCGTCTTTGTTGTCGTTAACTTCCCCGGATTCGAAAGCCTTGCATTCGAGATAGCCACACAGATACGCAACCTTGGCTTTGTTGCAATTGTCGACGTAATGGAGAGGAGTTTGAGAAAACAACTCAGCTATGCGAATGATATAAAGGCGGATTACGCGGTTATAATAGGCGAAGAAGAGGTAAAAGCGGGAGAAATGA
>CALIUJ010000118.1 GCA_938048785.1 uncultured Archaeoglobaceae archaeon
TGGCAAAGATGGACGAAGATGGCTACTTCTACATCGTCGACAGGAAGAAGGATCTCATAATCGCGGGCGGATACAACATCTATCCAAGGGAAGTGGAAGAAGTTCTCTACGAACACCCAGCTGTGCTCGAAGCTGCGGTAATTGGAGTCCCAGATCCATACAGAGGAGAGACCGTGAAGGCTTTCATAGCTCTGAAACCAGAGTACAAGGGAAAGGTGACGGAAGAGGAGATAATAGAGTTCTGCAAGGACAGGCTCGCAGCCTACAAAGTTCCAAAGATGATCGAGTTCCGCGATGATCTACCGAAGACTCTCGTTGGGAAAATACTTAGGAGGGCTTTGAGGGAAGAAGAACTTGCAAAGCAGAAGAAGTAATTTTTTTAACCTTCTACCCGCAAAAACAATTCTGGAGTTATCACGACACTTCCTGCTGGCTTTTCAGGGACTTTACGAGTTATAACTCTTCCATAACTACTCCAGAATTCCTTTGCAATCGTCACTTCGCTTTTATTGCCAAATGCAACAAATGCTGGACCGTTTCCAGAAAGACCACAGCATACGTTCTCTTTCCAAAGTCTATCTACGATCTCCAAAGGATAACCCAAGATTTTGGAATAAAAGAGTGTGTTTTCCTTCATCACTTCAAAAAAATCGTGTCTTTTGAGCTTAAAACATATCTCCGCAAGCTTGTAACCCTCTTTTTTTATCCTATGGAAGTCCACGTTTCCTCTTTTGAATTCCGGAAGAAGAACTGCGACGTGCGCTTTCCTAAGGATCCAGTCTAAAAGAACTCGTTGATTGTTATTAGAAACTACAAAACCACCGAGCAAAGAAGCAGAAGCGTCGTCAAAAGCTCCAGTATAGCTTATCCCGGCTTTCAACGATAGCTCCGCGTTAAGCCTTAGAACGCGAGAGGCTACTATCTCATCTTTTGTAAGCGCGCATATCAAAGCGTTTAAAAAAGCGCTACTGCTCCCAAGACCGCTTTTTTCCGGAATCTCTGATTTTACCTTTATCTTAGCTTTAATTCCAAAGCTATCAAGCACTTTTTCAGCAACACTCGGATCTCTTTCTTCTCCGTTGACGATGAGACAATTCTCTGAATCTTGTTCAACCTTAACGCTTAAATTAAGATCTATCGCAAACGCGCTACCTATTCCAGTTGCCAAGGCGTTGAGAATAGTTCCCTTAGCATACGCTTTGGCTTTCATTCACTCACCAAAAGATGAAAACAGCGCTATTCTTTCCTTAACAAGCAATGGTAACTTTTTGATACCAACGATTTCCAACTCCTCCTCTGTGATCTCGTAGAGCTCCATAACCGCTTTCAAGTCGTATTCTGGTGTGAACTCTTCCTCTACAAATCCGAGCTTCGAAAATTCATCTTCATCGATCACGACAGCAACAGCTTTTTTTCTTGCGGTAACCTTTTTCGCAATCTCTATTTGTCTCGTTGCGGAAAAGTAAAGCAAGATCTCGATCGAGAGCGACTTTGAAATTCTCTTTCCAGAATTCCAGTTTTTAATGGCTTTTTCAACTGCAAACTCTACAACGTCTAAGCTTACGACGAATCTCGGGTCGATAAAGGATGCAAAGTCGCCCGCATTCGTTGGAGTTGTTCCGTAGACTACTCTCATAGAACTCTCATCATTGCTTCCATCTTCACACCCTTGTCGGTGAGCTCGTATCTCATCACAGCCCTTGGCACTATTATCCCCTTGAACTTTATGAATTTCAATCTTCTCTGGATCTCGTTGTCCACTTCTCTTAGCGACAGCTCAATTACTCCATCGCAGAAGTGTCTAACCGCAATTTCTGCTCTCTCTTCGAGCATCCCTTTTGTCAAAAGAAGAATGTATGCGGAGTCCTTCTCTCTTGCATCGTTGAGGAAGAATTCTATCAGAGATACTACGTCCTCGGTAGGGTAATGAGAGAAGAAGAACGTGAGGTTGTTTATCACGATCCGATCGAACTTCTCGTTCTTTACTATCGTCTTCACACCGCTCAGAACATCGTACATGGTCTTTCTCAGGTATCCCTTGGCGTCAATTTCTTCGTTGCTCTTCAGGCTTATGAGCGTGAAATCCCGATACTTCGGGAAGTAAAGGCTGAGGTATCTCCTCACATCCTTCGCGCTGTCGTCGGTTGCGATGTAGAGAACGTTTTCTCCAACGTTAGAACCTTCGACTGCGAAGTGGTAGGAGAACACATCCCCTCCTGCTCCAGGCTCTTCGATCAATGCAACCACTGAACCACTTGGAATACCTCCATTGAGTTGTGCATCAAGCGGAATTATGCCCGTGCGGAAGACTCTCATCGTGCAATCATTCGCACCCGACTTTATATAACTTTCACTCACCTCTTCTTGACCAATCTGTAGAACCCAAACTTGGGTGAAAAGATCTCTCCATTGATCTTGAGCTTAGATAGAATTTCCTTTGCCTTTGCTTCATCGATTCCTTCGCTCTCAGCTCTCCTAATCACCTCTTCCTCTGGTGCACCATTTTCGCTTATATCTTCGAGCTCCTCTATGATCTTCTTCATCGTCCAAATTCTGTCCCTTTGTCTCTTCGAAGTTCCGCTGAACGCAAGATCTATGTCAAGTTCTCCAGTTTCAGGATCTACTGCGATTTGCGCTAAACTTCGTTCCATTATCTTTGTAACCCTATCAACATCTTCAGCTGTAACTAATTCGCTCAATCTAACTCTCGCAGAAGCTTCCGCTAATCTCACAATGCTCTCGAGTTGCCTCGCGGTTATAGGAACAGGAGAATTTTCCTTCGCCTTTGATCTCAGAGATATGTAGTAGTCTTCGATTCTCTTCTTCGCCTCCTCGCTCAGCACAGGGAAAAAGTTCTTCGCGTAAGCAATGTATTTCCTAAAAAGCTCGGGATCTATCTCTGGAGTTACGTTCGCAATTCTATGCTTAGTCTCTTCACTGATCGATTTTAGCTTTTCAAGCGTTTCTCCAAGCTGATGAATGCTTAAAATGTGCTCGGCAAGTCTCTTATCTTTTTCAATCTCGGGTTCATCGGTTAAAACGAAGATTAGATCGAAACGAGATAGCAAAGTCGGTGATAGCTCGATCTGTTCCGCAACTGGCGAGAATCGATCAAATCTACCATACTTCGGATTTGCTGCAGCGAGCAACGCGCATCTTGCCTTTAGTATCGCGTTTATTCCTGCCTTTGCGACGCTTATCGTCTGTTGCTCCAGCGCCTCATGCAATGCGGAGTGATCTTCTTTTCTCATCTTGTCTATTTCATCCACAAGCGCAATGCCCTTGTCCGCAAGAACCAAGGCACCTGCTTCCAAGGTCCACCTACCATCTATCTCGTCGCGAACCGCGGTCGCGGTCAAACCAGCGGTTGTTGTCCCTTTTCCAGTTGTGTAAATGCTCCTCGGTGCAATTCTATGGACGAATTTCAGCAGTTGCGACTTAGCAACTCCTGGATCACCAACGAGTAGAATATGAATGTCGCCACGAATCTCCGTTCCATCTGGGAGCTTCTTCGCGACACCACCGAACAACTGCAGTGCTATTGCGAGCTTAACATCTTCGTAGCCGTAAATCGATGGTGCAATCGTTCTAACTATCTTCTCGTATATGTCATCGCTTCTTGCCAAAGCCAAGATCTTCTCCTTGTCTGTCTCTGTGATTTCGAACTCCTCGTATTCCTGCTGAACGATCTCAATTGAGTTTCCCTCGAGATATAGATCCATGTGCGTCAGCTTCCTCTGCTGGAATCCCCTTGGCCTTGCCCTCACAATTCCGTTGATCACAACCCTGTCTCCGGGATTCACAATACCTGCAAGATCGCCTTCTAAGATCACATCTATGCTTTGAGGTTGTTCTCCGCCACGAAGATTCTCTGGATACTCTTGAATCTTTACCCTTTGGCTGTCGACCGAAATACTTTCCTCGGGAATGAATACGAACTTTTTACCGTTGCATTTGCAGATATACGGGTACCTTAGCATCGACTCTTCCTGAGCGACGTAGATGAGTGATCCACAATCTGAGCATTTAAAAGCTCCGGAAACAATCCTGGGTCTAACCTCGGTCACCTTTCTCACAATTCCCTCGATTGCAACAAACTTCGAGATATGAGAACTTCTGAGATTCCTTATCAAGATCTTCCTCGTAGCAGGCAACGAATAAATCCTTGGCTTACAACCTTCAAGAGAGATTCCGTAGATGTTCGTCGCCTTTGCAAGTCCCTGCTCAGCGTGAGCAAGAACTATGTCGGGGTTCTCGATTAGCTCCTCTCCAAGTCTTCCCTCTTGAAAAACAAGGAGATCGCGGGTGAAATTTACGTGAATAGCTTTCTTATCCCCTCCCTCTTTAATCCGAAACGCGATCTTGTTTAAATCCTCGGTGTAGTATTTCTCAAAAAACTCCGTCCACAGCTCGGGACAGCTGATCATGTCACTTCTTTGCAAAAAGCTTAAAAAATCTACTGGTCAAAAAAGAGGGATGTTCTCTGATAAGCACATCAAAAGGATCATTGGAAATCTCCCAAAAAAGGTCGTTTTGAGGGTTTACTCAGACAAAAAAATGCTCGAATTCGTGAAAAAACTCGCAAATTTGAGCAAGTCCATTGAATATGAATTTTTAGAAGAGAGAGAGCCAAATATGAAATTACCCGGAATTGAAATCGCAAATTCTGGCATCTTTTTCCACATGATTCCACAACACTCGGAACTCGAATCCTTCCTACTGGCGATAAAGCTCGTGTCTCAACTCGAGACAAGATCAAATGGATCTACGAGGATCTTGACCTTCGTCTCGAGCCTATGCCAGAACTGCAGAACCGCAGTAGATGCGGTAAACAAAGTCGCCATAAAGCTCGGATTAGCTCATCACATCGTCGACGTTTCTCACTTTCCAGAATTGGCTGAAAAGTATGGCGTCTATGGAGTGCCAACCGTTTTCGTTGGAAAGATGGTGTTGAGGAGAGCTTTTACGGAACAAGAGTTCGAAAAATGGATAAAGGGTGCGATGGAAGAAGACTACTACGATTTCATAGCTTACAAGCTCGAAATCGGAGAGATGGAGGATTTAAGCAACTTATTTGACAAAACTGAAACACTTGCAGAATTATTAGCGCACGAGAATTTCTTCGTTCGATTGGGGGCGATGGCTATGCTTGAGAAGCTTGCGAAAAATGGTGCCAAGATAAGCAAGGAAACAAGAGAGGAGATAAAAAGGCTTTTAAAGCACGAAGATTCCAGAATAAGAGAGGATGCGGTGATGATGCTTGGCATCGTCGGCGAAAAAGAGGATCTTCGCGTTCTCGAAAGCCTTGTAAGCGATGAAAACATTGGCGAGTCTGCGAGAGAAGCAATCCAAATGATAAGGGAGAAGTATGGAGATTGAAATAAAGGGAATAAAAGCCAATTATCAAATCACAGGAAAGCAATGCGCTTTGCTTTGTCCACCACATCCGCTGATGGGTGGAAGCAGATTCGATGTAAGACTTGAAAGGATCTCTGAGACTTTGAACGAATGCGGAATTTCAACGCTTGCATTCGACTACAAAGGCTACCGAGACGGCGTTGGGGAGATAGAGGATGCAAGGGTTTGCATTGAGTATATAAAACAAAGGCATCCAACGGTTTTTATCATCGGCTACTCATTCGGAAGTGTTGTCGCATCAAACGTCGCAGATCTTTGCGATGCGGTCGTTTACGTTTCCCCACTACCCTCGATAGGTTCGATCAGATTTGAAGATTCTGAAAAGAACAAGCTTTTCATCATGGCAAAAAGGGATCAATTCGTATCCCTTGGCAGTAGCTTTTCAATCTACCAAAAAGCAAAACCTCCCAAGGACTTCGTAGTTCTCGACACGGATCACTTTTACTTCGGGAAATTCGATGTTCTCGCAGAAAAAATTTGCGAGTTTTTGTGCAAAATAAAGTAAAAAAGTTCAATCTCGCATAACGAGCACGTTTTCAGGCTTTCCTGCTGGGACTGTGTAATTCGGCGGAAATATTCCGAGTTTCTCGGCTTCTTTGGCTAACCAATCTCTGTGATCGGGATGTGCAATCTTTATTAGCGATATCGCCCTTTCTCTGACCGTCATACCCCTGAGATAAACAACGCCAAACTCAGTTGCTATATACTGCGTCATCGACCTCGGAACTGTCACGTTTGAGCCCGCGGGAAGGATCGGGACTATTCTCGAGCTACCGTTGTAGGTCGAGTATAACGCAAGGACACTTTTGCCCATTCTGTCTCTGCTGAAGAGACACCCCATGACAAAATCGAGTTGCCCACCCGTGCCACTGACTTGGAAAAGCTTCCCGGATGGGCTAACGAGTCCAAGTTGTTCCGAGTTCACTTGTCCCATGAGATCAACCTGCATCGCTTGGTTTAGGGAGAACATCTTTGGTTGCTGAGCTATTACGAATGGGTCGTTGGTGTAATCCACTGGATAAGTCGCAACCTCTGGATTTCTGTCCAAGTAATCGTATAGATCTCGAGTTCCGATGACAAACGTGAAAGTGCTCTTTTTCTTGTCCAACTTCTTTTGCGAGTTCGTTATAATTCCCTCTTTAATCAGAGCCATTGTTCCGTCGCCAATCATTTCAGTGTGAACGCCCAGCTCCTTGAAGTCACAACCTTTGAGTATTCGCATCACCGCATCGGGCAGGGGTCCGATCCCAACTTGCAACGTTGATCCGTTCTGAATTAAACCTGCCTCTATGATGTTCTCCGCGATCATCTCGTCTTCTTTAAGGGGTGGAGGAATGAAGGGGAGTGACATCGTTGGAAACTCTTTGTCCTCGACGACGTAATCCACCTCGGATAAGTGTATGCACTCATCGTAACCTCCATAGATCCAGGGCATGTCCTCTTTAACGATCGCGACAACTGTTTTCGCAGCTTCTGCAAGGGCTTTCATGTGAGAACACGTGACTCCGAAGTTGAAGTAGCCGTGCTTGTCCATCGAAGTGACCGGAATAAACGCGATGTCGATTCTTTTTCTGAAAACTTCTCGAGCTATCTTTGGAACGTCGTGGTACAGATTTGGTCGAAACATGCAAACGCCGAGTTCTTTGCTAAAAGGTCTCGTGGACATGTGGAGAAAACCGCTGTGCCACTTGAAAACTTCTTGCATTGGATCTGCGCGAAGGAACTCGTAGGGCAAGATGTCTATGAAGGTCCCTATGTTCACACTTCTGAGCTCAGACTTCCTCTGTGCAAGATACTTGTCCACGACGCTTGCAAAACTCACAGCACCGCCAAGCTCAATATGCATGTCATCTTTAACGAGCTTTGCAGCTTCTTCAGCACTTATGAGCTTTTTCTCGTATTCTGCCCTCATCTCAGACACCTTTGTTGCATAAGCGTCAGAAATTTAAATTTTTCTCTATGATATCAATGGGCTTCCTAAATTATAAAAAATTTTACAAATGTATAGATTTTTATCGTTTAAATTATTTTCCACGCTTCACAAGCTTCCATTTCTTCTCCCAGTATTCTGCTATTTTTTCAAGCACAGGCAACTTTTCTCCGCTCAAAAATCTAACACAAGCCCCTCCTGCGATGGAAACGTGACCCATTTTGTCAGAAAGACCGAATATGTTTACAGCTGACGCTGTGTGTCCTCCGCCAACAATTGAATATGTCTTCGAAGCAGATCTTAGGACTTCGTAAGTTCCGAGAGAGAACTTGCTGTCCTCGTAGACACCCGCGGTGCCATTGATCACCACGATCTCAAACTGGGGGATTTGAGATGCAAATTCGTTGACAGTTTCAACACCTATATCTTTGATCTTACCAACCCCATCGAATTCTTCCACCCCAACGTCTTCTCTCACCCCTCCTCTCTCAACACCAAAATCTATGGGGAGAACGATTTTATCTCCGAACTTCTCAAGAAGTTGCTTCGCCTCTTCATCTTTCACGCCTTCCTTGTTATCCTCTACGACCTTTTCGTTCTCATTTCCGAGCTTTACTCCCTTCAACATCAGGAAGTAGTTCGCAACGACTCCTGTCAGAAAAACCTTTTCTGCGATTCCGTTCTTGAGAACGTTTTTCATTACCTTTATTGGGTCTTTTATCTTTGCACCACCAAGGACAAAAGCTGTTCTTCCCGGCTTTAGCGCTTTGCTGAGCGCAGTAATTTCTTTTTCAGCAAGTCTACCTATGAAGCTTGGCAAAACTGGTATAAAGCCAACAAGTGAGGCATGACTTCTGTGAAACGCCGAAAACGCGTCGTTTACAAAGATGTCAAAGAGTGGAGACAATCTCTTGACGAGAATCGATTCTGCGTGCTCTTCCGCACTCCTATCGAGCTGTTCCTCTGAGTAGAAGCGAACGTTCTCCAACAGAAGAATTTCGCCGTTGCAAAGATTCTTTATTTTCTCAACGACTCTCTTGCTGAATATCTCGTCCACGTATTCGACTTCTCTTCCGAGTATTCTCGAAAAAACTTTTGCATGTTCTTCCAAGGTAGTAAAATCCTTCCTACCCGGTCTGCTTTGATGTGCAAGAATCACGAGTTTTTTGTCCTCAAGTTCTCGAATCGTTGGAATGTGGCTTTTAAAACGCGAAGTATCGAGAATCCTTGATTCGACAATCGGTGCATTTATGTCGACTCTAAGCAACGCTGAAGAGAATTTATCCGCGTCATCAAGGGTTGGTAGATTCATAGCGCAAGTTTGCTTCCGTTTAAAAGAGTTTTTTAATCGACCCCATCAAAGCATCGTATGGAAATAACAGATCTCGGAGTCATGTGCAACGGATTAAAAGAGGGAAGGTTTGGTTTAGGACTTGCAAAGTTCAATGGAACGATTGTAGGTGTTTTCACAAGCAATAAAATAAAAGCTGCTCCCGTTATAGTTTGTAAGGAGAACATAAGCCTTGGGTATGCAAAGGGGTTGATTGTAAACAGCGGAAACGCAAACGCCTACACTGGCGAAAAGGGAATTGAAGATGCGAAGGAGATGTGCAGAATTGCTGCAACTCTCTTCAACTGCGACCCAAGAGAGGTTGCGGTTGCATCAACTGGTGTAATTGGGAGAAAATTGGACGTCGAATGGATAAGGAAAAAGGCTCCAGATGTCTTCTCAGGACTCGGAAACACAAGAGAATGTGCTGAAAGGTTTGCAAACGCTATAAGAACGACTGACAAGTTCATAAAGAAGGCTTTCAGTGAAAAAGCAAGAATTTCTGCAGTTGCAAAAGGCGCTGGGATGATTTCACCAAACCTTGCGACGATGCTGTGTTTCATATTCACCGATGCAAAGTTCGAGGCGGGAGAGCTTTACGAAATGCTGAGAAAGTCTGTAAAGCCTTTGAACAGGCTAACGGTTGATGGAGATACGTCGACGAACGACACGGTTCTGCTGGTAGCGCTTGGAAAAGAAAAAGTCGAAAAGGATGTGTTTGAAGAGGAGCTGACAAAGGTTTGCTACAGAATTGCCAAACAGATCGCAATGGATGGCGAAGGAGCTACGAAAGTCTTTGAAGTTTTTGTCAAAGGAGCTAAAAGCTCAAAAGATGCTGAGCTCGTGGCAAAGGCTATTTCAAGATCTCTACTTGTTAAAACCGCTATATTTGGCTCAGATCCAAACTGGGGAAGAATAATATCCGCAATCGGATACAGCGGTGCTGAAGTCGATGAAAAAATAACAATTGTGTTTGAAAAC